>JBBSTI010000046.1:0-23281 GCA_038236005.1 Mycobacteriales bacterium
CAAGGCGGCCGCCGACGGTGAGCTGAAGGGGATCCTGGACTACACCGAGGACCCGATCGTCTCCTCCGACATCGTCGGCCAGGCGGCCTCCTGCATCTTTGACAGCAAGCTGACGATGGCCAACGGCAACCAGGTCAAGGTCATCGGCTGGTACGACAACGAGTGGGGCTATTCCAACCGGCTCGTCGACCTGTCCGTGCTCGTCGGCGGCTCGCTGACGTGAGAAGCGCCGCCGACCTCGATGTCCAGGGCCGGCGGGTGCTGGTCCGTTGCGACCTCAACGTGCCGCTGTCGGGCGGCCGGGTTACCGACGACGGGCGCATCCGGGCCTCGCTGCCGTTGCTGCGGGACCTGACCGGTCGCGGGGCGCGGGTGATCGTGCTCGCCCACCTCGGCCGTCCGAAGGGCGTCGACGCGTCCCTGTCGCTCGCCCCGGTGGTCGCGCGTCTGGCCGAGCTGCTCGACGGGGTGCCGGTGCGGCTGGCCGCCGACGCCACCGACGACACCGGCGACACAGCGGCGGAGACGCTCGCTAACGGCGAGGTGCTGGTGCTGGAGAACATCCGCTTCGAGGCGGCCGAGACCAGCAAGGACGACGCGGTCCGTGGCGCCTTCGCCGGCCGGCTGGCCGCGCTCGGCGAGCTGTACGTCGACGACGCGTTCGGCGCCGTGCACCGCAAGCACGCCAGCGTCTACGACCTGGCGCAGCGCCTGCCGAACGCCGCCGGTCCGTTGGTCCAGGCCGAGGTCGCGGTGCTGGACCGTCTCACCCAGGACCCGGCTCGTCCGTACGCCGTGGTCCTGGGCGGCTCGAAGGTCAGCGACAAGCTGGCCGTGATCGAGGCGCTGCTGCCCAAGGTCGACACCCTGCTGGTCGGCGGCGGGATGTGCTTCACGTTCCTGGCGGCTCAAGGTCACGACGTCGGGACCTCCTTGCTGGAGGCCGACCAGGTCGAACGGTGCCGGGCCTTCCTGGAGACCGGCAAGGTCGTGCTCCCGGTGGACGTCGTCGCGGCCGAGTCCTTCTCCGCCGACGCGGCGCACGACGTGGTCGGCGTCGCCGCGATCCCCGCGGACCGGATGGGCCTGGACATCGGGCCGGAGTCGGTCGTGCTGTTCGCGAAGGCTCTGCAGGGCGCGAAGACGGTGTTCTGGAACGGACCGATGGGGGTGTTCGAGCTGGCGCCCTACGCCGAAGGGACCCGTGGGGTCGCGGAAGCTGTGGCCTGTCTGCCAGATGCCCTCACCGTCGTGGGCGGCGGGGACAGCGCCGCGGCCGTCCGAGCGCTGGAGATCGGCGAGGAACGGTTCACCCATCTGTCGACCGGTGGCGGCGCGTCGTTGGAAAAGCTCGAGGGCAAGACTCTGCCCGGACTAGAGGTGCTCGCATGAAGAATCGTGTCGGACGCAAGCCCCTGATGGCCGGCAACTGGAAGATGAACGTCAACCACCTCGAGGCGATCGCGCTCACGCAGAAGGTGGCCTTCAGCCTGTCCCGGGACGACCTGGACGCGGTGGACGTCGTGCTGCTGCCGCCGTTCACCGACCTGCGCAGCGTCCAGACCCTGGTGGACGGCGACAACCTGCGGTTCACCTACGGGGCGCAGGACCTGTCCCCGCACGACAACGGTGCCTACACCGGCGACGTCAGCGGCGCGATGCTCGCCAAGCTGGGCTGCACCTATGTGCTGGTCGGACACTCCGAGCGGCGCGAGCACCACGCCGAGGACGACGCCGTGGTGCGCTCCAAGGTCGAGGCAGCGGTCCGACACGGCTTGACGCCGTTGCTGTGCGTCGGGGAGGGGCTCGAGGTACGGCAGACGGGTGACCACGTGGCCCACTGCACGGCGCAGCTGGCGGCAGCCCTCCGGGGCCTGACGGTCCAGCCCTCGTGGGTGGTCGCGTACGAGCCGGTGTGGGCGATCGGGAGCGGCGAGGTGGCGGGACCGGACGACGCGCAGGAGGTGTGCGCGGCGCTGCGAGCAGAGCTGGCCGAGCTGGCCGGTCCCGAGGTCGCCGCGGCGGTGCGGGTGCTGTACGGCGGATCGGTCAAGCCGGACAACATCGCTGACCTGCTGGTGCAGCCGGACGTGGACGGCGCCCTGGTCGGTGGCGCCAGCCTGGACGCGGAGACGTTCGCTCAGATCTGCCGACCCGTCCGGGCTTGAGGCCCCAGGCGGTCACGGCCGGGTCACGATCCGCATAAAGCCTTGTTTCGGACGGCTCTCTAGCCCGTTCGCCGTGCCTACACTCCGTCATCCACCCCGGACTGTTCGTCCGGCTGACCCAACCTCCCTGCGGGGAGAAGGAGGCACACCCCGGTGAAGAACCCCACGCGAGTCCGGCTTGCCGGCGCGCTGCTCGTGGTCGCGCTCGGCGCGGCCGCCTGCGGCGGCAGCAGCGCCCCGAACGACAACCCCGGCGCGTCGGCCACCGACGGCGGCGGCGGCGGCATCGTCACGGCCAACGGTTCCGAGCCCCAGAACCCGCTGATCCCGGCCAACACCAACGAGACCGGCGGCGGCAAGATCATGCAGCTGCTGTTCGAGGGGCTGGTCAACTACGACGACGCCGGCAAGACGGTCAACGCCGCGGCCGCCGACATCAAGACCGACGACTCGAAGACCTACACGGTGACCTTGAAGGACGGCCTGAAGTTCTCCAACGGGGACCCGGTCGACGCCAACTCCTTCGTGGACTCGTGGAACTTCGGTGCGCTCGGTACCAACGCCAACCTGAACGCCTTCTTCTTCGACCCGATCGAGGGCTACGCCGAGGTCCACCCCGATGCCCCCGCGGACGCTCCGGAGGACGCCGCGCCGCCGGCCCCGACCGCGCAGACCATGTCCGGCCTCAAGGTCGTCGATGACAAGACCTTCACCATCACGCTGACCGAGGCCGACTCGACGTTCCCGCAGCGCCTGGGCTACACCGCTTTCTTCCCGATGCCGAAGGAGGCGATCGCCGACCCCAAGACCTACGGCGAGAAGCCGGTCGGGAACGGCCCCTACATGCTTGACGGCGCGTGGGAGCACAAGGTCCAGTTCAAGACGGTGCCGAACCCGGAGTACACGGGGGAGAAGACGCCGCAGAACGGTGGCGTGACCATCAAGTTCTACGACAAGCAGGAGGCGGCCTACGCCGACCTGCAGGCCGACAACCTGGACGTCATCGACGCCGTGCCGCCGGCTGCGCTCGCCACCTTCCAGGACGACCTGGGCGACCGGGCGATCAACCAGCCTGCCGGCATCTTCCAGAGCTTCACGTTCCCGCTCTACCAGCCGGACTTCCAGGGCCCGAACGCGGCCAAGGTCCGGCAGGCCATCTCGATGGCGATCAACCGCCAGGAGATCACCGACGCTCCCACCATCTTCGCCGGCACCCGGATCCCGGCGAAGGACCTGTCCTCGCCGGTGGTCGACGGCTACGACGACACCATCTGCGGTGACCTCTGCACGTTCAACCCGGAGAAGGCCAAGGCCCTCTACGCCGAGTCCGGCGGTCTGCCGGGCAACGCGATGACCATCGCCTACAACGCTGACGGCGGTCACGCCGACTGGGTCGACGCGGTCTGCAACAGCATCAAGAACACCCTCGGCGTCACCTGCGAGGGCAAGCCGAGCCCGCTGTTCGCCGACTTCCGCAAGGACGTCACCGCCAAGACCGAGACCAGCGCGTTCCGCACCGGCTGGCAGATGGACTACCCGGCGCTGCAGAACTTCCTCACGCCGCTCTATCAGACCGGTGCCGGCAGCAACGACGGTGGCTACAGCAACCCGGCGGTCGACAAGCTGCTCGCCGAAGGCTCGGCGGCCCCGTCCGTCGAGGCCGGCAACGCGAAGTTCCAAGAGGCCGAGAAGCTGATCCTGGCCGACATGCCGGCCGTGCCGCTCTGGAACTCCAACGCCAGCGGTGGCTACTCCACCAAGGTCGAGAACGTCAAGTTCGACGTGTTCAGCGTCCCGGTCTACAACGAGATCACCAAGAAGTAGCAGCCAGGATCAACCCCTCGAGGGGCGTCGGCGTCAGCCTGCGCCCCTCGAGGACTGTCCGGCCTCGTGGGAGCAGATTTTCCTTGTCTCAAGGTCCCCCACGCGCCCGCCGTTCGGTCTAGCATCCGTTCAGCCGCTCGCGACAGCGAAGCCGTGACGGCGGACGTACTGCACCGAGATCGTTCACCGCTCGTCACCGCACGCTCCGTCCGACCGCTCCTGACCCTGCATCCGCTAGGAGCACCTCACGCTGGAGGCACCCGTTGGGTCGCTACGTCGTACGTCGATTGCTGCAGATGATCCCGGTCTTCATCGGGTCCACCCTGCTGATCTTCCTGCTGGTCAACCTGACCCCGGGTGACCCGCTGCTCAACCTGGCTGGCGACCGTGCCCTGGACCCGACGGTCCGCGCCCAGCTCACCGAGCAGTTCCACCTGAACCGCAACGTGTTCCTCCAGTACCTCTACTTCATGCAGGGCATCTTCACCCTGGACTTCGGCACCACGTTCTCCGGGCGTCCGGTCCTCGACATCATGAAGGACGCCTTCCCGATCACGATCCGCCTGGCGGTGCTGGCCCTGCTGTTCGAAGCGGTCGTCGGGCTGCCGGCCGGGCTCATCGCCGGGCTGCGCCGCGGCAAGCTGTTCGACTCGACCTCGTTGATCGCCTCGCTCGTGGTCATCGCGATCCCGATCTTCGTGCTCGGGTTCGTGATCCAGCTGTTCGTCGCCATCAAGCTCGGGATCGGGTCGCCCACGGTCGGGGTGACAACACCGTGGAAAGACCTCCTGCTTCCCGCCGTCGTTCTCGGGTCGTTGTCGCTCGCCTACATCCTGCGGCTCACCCGCACCTCGGTCGCCGAGAACGCCCGGTCGGACTACGTCCGTACAGCCACCGCCAAGGGTCTGGGGCGCAAGCGAGTCGTGACCGTCCACCTGCTGCGCAACTCGATGATCCCGGTGGTGACGTTCCTCGGCGCGGACCTCGGGGCGCTGATGGGTGGCGCGCTCGTCACCGAGGGCATCTTCAACATCAAGGGGGTCGGCGGGACGCTGTTCCTCTCCATCACCCGCGGCGAGACCGCCACCGTGGTCTCGCTGGTGACCGTGCTGGTGCTGGTCTATCTGGTCGCCAACCTCGTCGTCGACCTGCTCTACGCCGTCCTCGACCCCAGGATCCGTTATGCCTAGCCGCCAGAGCCCTTCCGACGGGTCGGAGACCCGCAGCGCGCAGGGGGTGACGACGCAGCAGTCCGGGGTCCGGCCGACGGGCGACTCGCCCACCCCGATCCTGCCGGCAGCCTCCCCGGCCTCGACCGCAGCCACGAGGGACGCCGACACGGATGCCGGTGACATCAGCGGGAGCACGGGCAAGCCGCGCAGCCTGTTCACCGACGCGCTGTTCGACCTGCGTCGCAAGCCGATGTTCCTCATCCCGTTGGTGCTCATCCTCTTCCTGGCCGTCGTGGCCATCTTCCCCGGCCTGTTCACCAGCGTCGATCCGCGGTTCTGCCAGCTCAGCGACGCCGCCAAGGGTCCCGAGGCCGGTCACATCTTCGGCTTCAACCGTCAGGGCTGCGACACCTTCTCGCGGACCGTCCACGGTGCCCGCGCCTCGCTGGAGGTCGGTCTGCTGGTCACCGTGGGCGCGGTGCTGCTGGGGGCGATCGTGGGGGCGGTGGCTGGCTTCTACGGGGGGCTCGTCGACAGCATCCTGTCCCGGCTCACCGACGTCTTCTTCGCTCTGCCGCTGCTGCTCGGGGCCATCGTGTTCCTCAGCTCGTTCCCCAACCGCAACGTCTTCGTCGTCTCGTTCGCCCTCATCGTCCTGGGCTGGCCGCAGATCGCCCGCATCATGCGTGGATCGGTGATCGGGGTGAAGGACGCTGACTATGTGCTGGCCGCTCGGGCCCTCGGGGCGAAGGACCGTCGATTGATGTTTCGGCACGTGCTCCCCAACGCGATCGCCCCGGTGATCGTGGTGGCGACCATCTCGCTCGGCATCTTCATCGTTGCCGAGGCGACGCTGTCCTACCTGGGCATCGGGCTGCCGCCGACCACGGTCTCGTGGGGCGGCGACATCAACAGCGCCACCGACGCTCTGCGGACCACTCCGCGCATCCTGCTCATCCCGGCGGCGGCCCTGAGCATCACTGTCCTGTCGTTCATCCTGCTCGGCGAGGCGGTCCGCGAGGCCCTCGACCCGAGGCTTCGATGAGCCATCGCATCCGTGTGATCGTCGCAACCGAGGGGCTCTCGTGACCACGTCCGTCCGCATCGACAACCCGGGCAGTCCGCCGGAGCCCGGCCATGCTCTGCTCGAGGTCGAGAACCTTCACGTCGAGTTCCGCACGCGTGACGGGGTCGCGAAGGCCGTCAACGGGGTTAGTTACGAGCTGCATGCCGGGAAGACGCTCGCGATCCTCGGTGAGTCGGGTTCCGGCAAGAGCGTCAGCGCCCAGGCCGTGATGGGGATCCTGGACAGCCCGCCCGGTTTTATCACCGAGGGCAAGATCCGCTTCGACGGCCAGGACCTGCTGACCATGTCGGAGAAAGACCGCCGCACGATCCGCGGTGAGCGCATCTCCATGGTTTTCCAGGACGCGCTGTCGGCCCTCAACCCGGTCTACAGCGTCGGGTTCCAGATCGCCGAGATGTTCCGGGTCCACCGGGGGGCGTCCCGCAAGGAGGGGATGGCCAAGGCGGTCGAGCTGATGGACCGGGTGCAGATCCCGGCCGCGAAGGGGCGGGTCAAGGACTACCCGCACGAGTTCTCCGGCGGGATGCGCCAGCGCATCATGATCGCGATCGCCATCGCGCTCGACCCGGACGTGCTGATCGCCGACGAACCGACCACGGCGCTGGACGTCACCGTCCAGGCTCAGGTCATGGCCCTGTTCAGCGACCTGCTCAAGGACAGCAACACCGGTCTGATCCTGATCACCCATGACCTCGGGGTGGTGGCCGACGTCGCCGATGAGATCGCCGTGATGTACGCCGGGCGCATCGTCGAGCGCGCTCCGGTCGGGGAGATCTACGCCCGACCGGCCCACCCCTACACCCAGGGGCTGCTCGCCAGCATCCCGCGGGTGGACCGCAAAGGTCAGGCGCTGTATGCGATCGACGGGCTGCCCCCCACCCTGACCCGCATCCCCAAGGGGTGCACCTTTCACCCGCGGTGTAGCCGGGTGCAGGACAACTGTCGGGTCGACGTGCCGCCGCTCTACGACGTGGGCCCGCAACGCGTCAGCGCCTGCCACTACTGGGAGGACGTCCTGGCCGAGACCGCAACGACCGCCGACGCCGACGCCCTGACCGACGGTGAGCCCTCGTCCGTCCGCACCGCCCAGGGAGACCGTCGTGGCTGAACCGATCCTCGTCGTCAAGGACCTCGCGCGGCACTTCCCGCTCACCCAGGGGATCTTGTTCAAGAAGCAGATCGGCGCGGTCAAGGCGGTCGACGGCGTCAGCTTCGACCTGAGCCTGGGGGAGACCCTCGGGCTCGTCGGCGAGTCCGGCTGCGGCAAGTCGACGCTCGCGCGCCTGCTGCTGGCCCTCGACGAACCCACCGCGGGACAAGTGATGTTCGAGGGCGAGGACATCTTCTCGCTGTCCAAGAAGGATCTGCGACGTGCGCGCCGCAACATCCAGATCGTGCTGCAGGACCCCTACACCTCGCTCAACCCGCGCATGACGGTCGGTGACATCATCGGAGAGCCGTTCGACATCCACCCGGAGGTGGCGCCCAAGGGGGACCGGCGGCAGAAGGTCCGGGACCTGCTCGACGTCGTCGGGCTCAACCCGGAGTTCATCAACCGCTACCCGCACCAGTTCTCCGGCGGCCAGCGTCAGCGCATCGGGATCGCTCGCGGGCTCGCCCTGCAGCCCAAGGTGATCATCTGCGACGAGCCCGTGTCGGCCCTGGACGTCTCGATCCAGGCGCAGGTGATCAACCTGCTGGAGTCGCTCCAGGACGAGCTCGACCTGGCCTACCTGTTCATCGCGCACGACCTGTCGGTGGTGCGGCACATCTCCGACCGCGTCGCCGTGATGTATCTCGGGCGCATCGTCGAGATCGGTGACGAGGACCAGATCTACACCCGGCCCGCCCACCCCTACACGCAGGCCCTGCTCTCGGCGGTGCCCGTGCCGGACCCTGCCCTGCGCGGCAAGGGCAAGCGGATCGTGCTGGAAGGGGATGTGCCGAGCCCGGCCAACCCGCCCAGCGGGTGTCACTTCCGCACCCGGTGCTGGAAGGCGCAGGACATCTGCGCCGAGCAGGAGCCTGCGCTGGAGCTGCGGCCCGGGGTCGACCACCCGTCACGGTGCCACTTCGCCGAGGTCGACAGCCAGGTCATCGCCAGTCACTGATCCGGCCGCCTCGCTGGTTGCGCACCGTAGGCTGATCCCCGACACACCCCGTTCCCGAGGAGTTCTTCTGTGGTCCTGGTCCTGGACATCGTCCTGGTCATCACCAGCCTGTTACTGATCGTGCTGGTCCTGCTGCACCGCGGAAAGGGGGGTGGCCTGTCCACCTTGTTCGGCGGTGGGGTCTCCTCCTCGCTCGGCGGCAGCGCCGTGGTGGAGAAGAACCTGGACCGGCTCACGATCGTCTGCGGCGTCGTGTGGGCGGTCAGCATCCTGGCCATCGGCCTGCTCCTCAAGGGGGCCTGACGTGGCCGGTGGGAGCGCCATCCGGGGGAGCCGGGTCGGCGCGGGGCCGATGGGGGAGTCCGAGCGGGGCGAGTCAGCGCCGCGGCAGCAGGTCGGCTACTGGTGCGCCAACAAGCACCAGACCCTGCGATCGTTCGCGCACGATGCCGAGGTCCCCGCGGGCTGGGACTGCTCAAGCTGCGGCTCCCCAGCCGGCCTGGACCGTGACAACCCGCCGCCACCCAGCAAGAACGAGCCCTACAAGACCCATCTGGCGTACGTCAGGGAGCGTCGCGACCCCGCGGAGGGCGAGGCGATCCTGGCCGAGGCCCTCGCCAAGCTGCGCAAGGACCGTCGCTGACCCTGGCGGTCCCACGAGGGGACAGCAGGGTCAACCCTGGCGGGCTGTCGAGCGGTCATCCTCAGCCCTGACGGGAAGCTCTGAGGCGGCAGTCTCGTCGAGCAGCCACAGGGTCCGCTGTGTCCCGCGGGGACCGGCGGCCGGCAGCTGCAGGCGCCCTGCGCCAGCGATGGCCTCAGCGACGGCTGAGGCCTTCTCCGCCCCGGCCGCGACCATCCAGCACTCGCGGGCAGAGGTGAGCGGACCCCAGCCCAGGGACACCCGGGTGGGGGGTGGCTTGGGGCAGTCACGGACCGCGAAGACTGCCCGCTCGTCGTGCGCGGCCGGGGACTCCGGGAAGATCGAAGCCGTGTGGCCTTCCGGCCCCATCCCGAGCAGCAGGACGTCCAGCACCGGGAGGGAGGCGCCGCCTGCCGCCCGGGCGAGGTCGGCCAGGTAGGACTCGGCGGCAGCCTCGGGACTGTCGAAGACGTCCGAGGCCCCCATCGGGTGCACCCGTGCGGGGTCCACGGGCACGTGGTCCAGAAGCGCCTCGCGCGCCTGCACCTCGTTGCGGTCCTTGTCGTCCGAGGGCACGAACCGTTCGTCGCCCCACCAGACGTCCACGGCGTCCCAGCGCACGGCGTCACGGGCAGGCGAGTCGCGTACGGCCCTGAGCATCGCGATCCCCACGCCGCCGCCGGTCAGCACCACCGACGCCCCGCCGCGTCGCGACTGGGCGTCGCTGAGCGCGACGATCAGCCGGGCTCCCGCCGCTGCCGCCAGGACGTCTGCGTCCGGGTGGACGATCGGTTCCGCGGACGTCACGTGGACCCCTTCTTGGTCCGTCGGGAGTCAGCGCGGGGTTTCGGCGGCGCTTTGCCCGTCTCCTCGGCCTCGAGCCTGCGGGCCTGCTCGGGGTCTTGTGTCGGGTCCGGGGCGCTGGGGTCGTGCCTGGCTCCCGACTTTGCTCCCGCGGCGCCTTCGACCAGGTTGCTCTCCTGCTCCATGGCCGGGTCGACCCACACATGAACCCGACGGTCGACCCCGCTGAGGGTGGTCTTCGTGGCCTTGGCCAACGCCTCGGAGTAAGGCTCGTCGGCGTCCAGGCGCTGCAGCTCCTCGGCGAGCAGCTCACCCAGGTCGCGCTCGGGCAGCGGCAGCGTGCGCTCCGGCTGGTTGGGGCGATGCAGCATGACGGTGCGCCCCTCGCCCCGGACCAGCTGCACCTCGCCCGAGGGTGTCGTGAAGGTGACCTCGTGGATCGGGTCTCCGTCGCCGTCGGTCACCTTGGCGGTGATCCCTAGCCGGCTCGACAACCAGCCGGCGAACAGCGACACCACGGGGCTGCCCGCCTTGCCGACCACGACGACCTTGGTGGGGGCGTCGTTGATCGCGTCGAAGGCGGACGCGCAGAGCGCTCGCCAGACGGTGGTGCCGGTCCACGCCAGGTCGGTGTCGCCGGGCACGTAGTCGCGGGCACGCTGCGCGAGGGCCACGTCGACGTCTTCGGCCAGGTCGACCTCGGTCACCCTGCGGTCAGCGAAGACTGCGAGCGGGTCGTGCGCCAGCAGCACGGGGGGCTGTCCATACCACCAGGTGACGACCGGAGCGTCCGGGGCCAGCAGCGGGAGCACCACGGACTCGGCGTGCAGCGCGAGCCGTCCGTACATCCGCATCACCACGGCCTCTCCCGGACCGAGCCGGCCGCCGACCGAGACCTCCGCGTCCAGGCGTGGCTCGGGCGCGTCAGGACGACGACGAACGACGACCAACAACCTGCAGGGGTGCTGTGCAGCGGCGCGGGTGGCGGCCACCTCGGCCTCGGCGACCCGCTTCTCGTCCACCACGACGACCAGGGTGAGCGCGAGGCCCGAGCTCACGGCTCCGGACTCGCGCCGTTCGTTGGTCATCGCCTTGACGACGGCGGTCCCGGTGGTGTCCCACAGAGTCGTCATAAGGACGACTCTCGCGTCATCGGCGTCGTCATAAGGACGACTCTCGCGTCATCGGCGTCGTCATAAGGACGACTCTCGCGTCGTCAGAGTCGTCATGAGCACTCTCCTCGGCTGGTCCGCCGCTGCGCGGCACAGGTCATGGTCGGCGCCATGCTCGGCCATCCCGGGCGAGCATCTCGTTGGCGGCCTGGGGTCCCCACTCACCGGCACGGTAGAGCTGCGGCTCACCGCCGGCCTCGTCCTGCTCGCGCCAGAACTGCTCGATCGGATCGATCACCCGCCATGACTCCTCGACCTCGGAGTTCTGCGGGAACAGCGACGCGTCGCCGAGCAGGACGTCCAGGAGCAGACGCTCGTAGGCCTCGGGGCTCGACTCGGTGAACGCCTCGCCGTAGAGGAAGTCCATCGCGACGTCGCGGACCTCCATCTGCGTGCCGGGCACCTTGGAGCCGAAGCGCAGCGTCATACCCTCGTCGGGCTGCACCCGGACGACGAGCTGGTTGCTGCCGAGCTCCTCGGTGTCGGTGCGGGTGAACGGCAGGACGGGCGCCTTGCGAAAGAGCACAGCGATCTCGGTCACGCGTCGGGGGAGCCGTTTGCCGGTGCGTAGGTAGAACGGCACGCCCGCCCACCGGCGGCTCTCGACCTCCAGGCGTACGGCCGCGTAGGTCTCGGTCGTCGAGGCGGCTGCCACCCCGTCCTCGGCTCGGTACCCCTTGACCCGTTCGCCGGCGAGCCAACCCTGCTCGTACTGGCCACGGACGACGCCCTTGCGCATGTCGCTGGGCGGCATGACGGCCGAGAGGGCCTTGCGCTTCTCGATCCTCAGGCTCTCGGCGTCGAAGCTGGCCGGCTCCTCCATCGCGGTGAGGGCGAGCAGCTGCAGAAGGTGGTTCTGGAGCACGTCACGAGCGGCACCGGTCTCTTCGTAGAATCCGGCGCGCGTGCCGATCCCGACGTCCTCGGCCATGGTGATCTGGACCGAGTCGATGTGGTGACGGTTCCAGATCGGCTCGAACAGCTCGTTGGCGAAGCGGAGCGCCAGCAGGTTCTGGACGGTCTCCTTGCCGAGATAGTGGTCGATCCGGAAGACGTCTTGACCGGTGAACACCGAGTCGACCATCTCGTTGAGCGCCTTCGCCGAGGCGAGGTCCTCGCCGAACGGTTTCTCGACGACGACCCGTCGCCAGGCCCCGGATGCGTGGTTGTCGGCCATCCCGGTGCGCTTCATCTGCGACAGCACGGTGGGAAAGGCCGCCGGAGGGATCGAGAGGTAGAACGCGGCGTTGCCTTGGGTGCCGTGCGTGGCGTCGAGCTCGGCGAGCGTCTTGGCCAGTCTGTCGAAGGCGTCGTCGTCGCCGAAGGAGCCCGGCAGGAAACGGATCGAGTCGGACAGCCGCGACCAGGTCTCCTCCCGGAAGCCGGTGCGCGCACCCTTCTTCGCCGCGGCCTTGGCGACGCTCTCGAAATCGCCGTCGCCCCAGTCGCGGCGGGCGAAACCGAGCAGCACGAAGCCCGGCGGGAGCAGACCGCGGTTGGCGAGGTCGTAGACGGCCGGGATCAGCTTTTTACGGGCCAGGTCCCCGGTCACCCCGAACACGACCAACGCGCAAGGCGGGGGCACGCGGGGGAGCCGGCGGTCGCGTGGGTCGCGAAGCGGGTTGGTGACGGTCACGACCAGCTCATCCGTCCTGCCCGGGGTCGACGGCGTCCGCTGCCGGGTCCGCGTCCTCGTCCAGCAGGGTGGACGGCGCGATGCCGTCCCGGAGCGCCTGGGCGACGTCAGCGGGCCCCGGCTCACCAGGACCCGGAGCAGACGGTTCGCCCGGGTGGGGAGCGCTCATGCCGTGGCGTCGGGAGAGGCCGCGCCGGGGCCGTCTCCGGCCGGCTTGGTCTGACCGGCCGGCATCACCTGGGCGCCGGCCTTCTCCAGCTGGTCGGAGACCGACGCGATCAGCTGTTCCCACGCCTTCTCGAACTTCTCGACGCCCTCGCGCTCGAGCAGGGCGACGACATCGTCGTAGTCGATGCCGGCGTCCTTGAGGTCGTCCAGCACCTGCTGGGCCTCGGCGTAGCCGCTGGTGATCGTGTCGCCGACAGCCTTGCCATGATCGAAGACGGCCTCCATGGTGGCCTCGGGCATGGTGTTGACGGTCCCCGGAGCGGCCAGCCCGACGACGTACATCGTGTCGTCGTAGGCCTTGTCCTTCACCCCAGTGGACGCCCACAACGGTCGCTGCGGCTTGGCGCCGTCGGTCTCGAGCGCCTTCCACCGATCGCCGGCGAAGACCTGCTCGTAGCGCTGGTAGGCGAGCTTGGCGTTCGCGACGCCCGCCTTGCCGCGCAGGGGTGAGTCGTCGCCGAGCCGACCGTCGATCTCGCTGTCGACACGGCTCACGAAGAAGCTGGCGACCGAGCCGATGCCGGCCAGGTCGTGACCGTTGGCCTTGGCCTGCTCGAGGCCGGCCAGGAACGCGTCCATGACCGCGTCGTAGCGGTCCAGGCTGAAGATCAGCGTGACGTTGACGCTGATCCCCTCGGCCAGGGTCTTGGTGATGGCGGGCAGACCCTCCCGGGTCGCCGGGATCTTGATGAACAGGTTCGGCCGGTCGACGAGCCACCAAAGGGCCTTGGCCTCGGCGACCGTGCGGTCGCTGTCGTGGGCGATCCTTGGATCCACCTCGATCGACACCCGACCGTCTACGGTGTCGCTGCCGTCGTACATCTCGCGCAGGACGTCGCAAGCCCAGCGGACGTCGTACGTGGTGAGCGAGCGCACCGCCTCGCCGACGTCGGTGCCGCGCAGCGCCAGGTCGCGCACCTGGCTGTCGTACGCCGCCCCGTCCGACAGGGCCTTCTGGAAGATCGACGGGTTGGTGGTCACGCCGACCACCGATCGGGTCTTCGTCAGCTCGGCGAGGTTGCCGGTGCGCAGCCGCTCGCGGGACAGGTCGTCCAGCCAGACGGCCACCCCGGTGGCGGACAGGTCAGCGAGTGCGTCGCTCATGGTGGGCCTCTCGTCTCTCGGGTGAAGGGTCAGTTGCCGGTGGTCGAGCCACGGGTCTTGCCGAGCTTGGACAGCGAGCTGGTGGCGGCGGCCGCGACCCGCTCGGGGGTGATGCCGAACTGCTCGTAGAGCACGCCGTACGGAGCGCTGGCGCCGTAGTGCTCCAGCGACACGGTCTCCCCGGCCTCGCCGAGCCATTCGTGCCAGCCCATCGACACCCCGGCCTCGACCGAGACCCGCGCCTTGACGTCGGGCAGCAGCACGGTGCGCTGGTAGGCCTCGTCCTGCTCCCGGAACCACTCCAGGCACGGCGCCGACACGACTCGGGTGTGGGTGCCCGCTTCTTCGAGCAGCTCCTGCGCGGCGACCGCGATCTCGACCTCGGACCCGGTCGCGATGATGATCACCT
This sequence comes from Mycobacteriales bacterium, assembly GCA_038236005.1. Taxonomy (GTDB): domain Bacteria; phylum Actinomycetota; class Actinomycetes; order Mycobacteriales; family SCTD01; genus CANKBT01. The sequence goes on from JBBSTI010000046.1 coordinate 14,359, forward strand.
CGGGGGTGCCATGGCTGCAGTCACGCAGCACGTACGCGCCCTTGGCGACCCCGTCCGCGCTCGCGAACTCGGTGCGGTCGAAGACGGTGAGGTCCTGCCGCGACAGGGCCAGGCCGCACGGGCCGGCCTGCGAGGTGGAGCCCCGCTCCAGGATGGTCTTCCAGGCGACCGCGGTCTCGTTGGCGTCGGCCGGACGGACGACCGACATCCCGGGGATCGCCCGGAGCGCCGCAAGCTGCTCGACGGGCTGGTGGGTCGGGCCGTCCTCGCCGAGCCCGATCGAGTCGTGCGTCCAGACGTACGTCGTCGGCAGCTTCATGAGCGCGGCGAGCCGCACGGCGGGTCGCATGTAGTCGCTGAAGATGAGGAAGGTGCCGCCGTAGACCCGGGTGCCGCCGTGCAGCGCGATCCCGTTCATGGTCGAACCCATCGCGTGCTCGCGGATGCCCCAGTGCAGCACCCGGCCGTACGGGCCGCCGGACCACTCGTCGCTCTGCTGGCTCTTGGGCAGGAAGCTGGGCTCCCCTGCGGGGGCGGTGTTGTTGCTCTCGTTCAGGTCCGAGGACCCGCCCCACAGCTCGGGCAGCACCGGGGCGATCTCGGTCAGGACCTTGCCGCTGGCCTTGCGGGTCGCGACCTTCTTGCCCGGCTCCCAGGTTGGCAGCGCGTCGGTCCAGCCGGCCGGCAGGGTCCGGGTGGCGAGCCGCTCGTGCAGCGCCTTGCCGTCGGGGTTCTTCTTCGCCCAGCCGTCGTAAGCCTGCTGCCAGTCCGCCCGCATCGCGCGACCGCGGTCGACCGCCTGCCGGGTGTGCGCGAGCACGTCCTCCGGCACCCAGAAGGCCTCCTGCGGCAACCCGAGGATCTCCTTGGTCTTGCTGATCTCCTCGGCGCCGAGCGCGCTGCCGTGCACCTTGCCGGTGCCCTGCTTGGTCGGGGCCGGCCAGCCGATGATGGTCCGCAGCGCGATGAACGACGGCTTGTCGGTGGTGGCGCGCGCCGTGCGCAGCGCCTTGTCGAGGGCGGCGACGTTCTCCTCGTACGAGCCGTCGTCCTTGATCCAGGAGACGTACTGGGTGTGCCAGCCGTAGGCGGCGTAGCGCGCCACCACGTCCTCGTTGAAGGAGACTGACGTGTCGTCGTCGATCGAGATGTGGTTGTCGTCCCAGATCAGCGTGAGGTTGCCGAGCTGCTGGGTGCCGGCGAGCGAGCTGGCCTCGGCCGAGACACCCTCCTGCAGGTCACCGTCGGAGGCGACGCAGTAGATGTGGTGGTCGAAGATCGAGGAACCGTCGGCGGCGTCCGGGTCGAGCAGCCCACGCTCGCGGCGGGCGGCCATCGCCATGCCCACGGCGTTGCCGACCCCCTGCCCGAGCGGCCCGGTGGTGGTCTCGACGCCTGCGGTGTGCCCGACCTCGGGGTGGCCGGGGGTCAGCGAGCCCCACTGACGCAGGTGCGCGAGATCTTCTAGCGTCAGCCCGTAGCCGTTGAGGTAAAGCTGCGTGTACAGCGTGATCGACGTGTGCCCGCAGGACAGCACGAACCGGTCGCGGCCCGCCCACTGCGGGTCCATCGGGTCGTGACGCAGGTGCTGGCTGAACAGCAGGTGCGCCACCGGCGCCAGGCTCATCGCCGTGCCGGGGTGGCCTGAGCCGGCGGACTCTACCGAGTCCATCGCGAGCGCACGCGCGATGTCGACGGCCCTGCTGTCCAGCTCGGTCCAACCAAAGGCCCGGTCTTGCGTCTTGCTGCTCATGGGTGCGCTCCTGTCCAGTCGGTGCGGGCTTCGCTGGTCCATCGGCCCGGTTCAGGGCAGGACTCCCGCGTCGTCCTGGTGGACCCCCGCCGTTCGACTGCCCGGTGTGCCTGACCTCAACCCGCCCGGCGACGATCAATCTCCCCCCGGGGGGCTGGCCCGATCCGTGAGCCGGCTCGCACGTGTCTGGCAGGACTGCAGGTCAACGCCCGTCTAGGCTCGGGGGGTGACGACGCTGTCTTCGACCCCGGCCAGCCCGGGCAGCACGGCCCCCGCCGATCTCCCGCCGGTGGGTGGCGGGGCGATGGACAAGGTCAAGGCCTACGTCTCGCTGACCAAGCCGCGGATCATCGAGCTGCTGCTGGTCACGACCGTCCCGACGATGATCCTCGCCGAGCGCGGGCTGCCCGGCCTCGGGCTGATCCTGGTCACCCTGGTCGGCGGCTCGCTCGCTGCCGGCAGCGCCAACGCGCTGAACTGCTGGTACGACCGGGACATCGACGCGCTGATGCACCGCACCGAGAAGCGGGCGCTCGCCCGCGACGCGGTCAGTCCCCGCGGCGCCCTGGTGTTCGGTCTCGTGCTCGGCGTGCTGTCGGTGCTGGTGCTCGGGTTCACGACCACCTGGCTCGCCGCCGGCCTGGCGGCCGTCGCGATCGCGTTCTACGCCGTCGTCTACACGATGGTGCTCAAGCGTCGTACGGCCCAGAACATCGTGTGGGGCGGGGCTGCTGGCTGCATGCCCGTGCTCATCGGCTGGGCGGCCGTGACCGGCTCGCTGTCCTGGGAGCCGTTCGTGCTGTTCGCGATCATCTTCCTGTGGACGCCGCCGCACTACTGGCCGCTCGCGATGCGCTACAAGGACGACTATGCGGCCGCCTCGGTGCCGATGCTCCCGGTCGTCGCCACGCCTCGGGTGGTCGCGGTGCGGATCGCCCAGTACTCCTGGGCCATGGTCGCGGTGTCGCTGCTGCTGGTGCTCGGGGCGTCCGGCTGGGTCTACGGCGTCACTGCTGTCGTCGCGGGTGCGGTCTTCCTGCGCGAGGCGCACCTGCTGCTGGCCCGCGAGCGCTCCGGCGCCGAGCTGGCGCCGATGCGGCTGTTCCACTGGTCGATCACCTACCTGGCGCTGCTGTTCCTCGCCGTCGCCGTCGACCAGCTGCTCTGACCCTGTCCTACGGTGTGCGCCGTGAAGCGCATCGGCCTGGCCACGTCCTCGGGCCTTCCTGACCTGCACGTCGACGACCAGCCGCTGCTGGCAGCCCTGCCGGGCGCGGAGCCGGTGATCTGGGACGACCCGGACGTCGACTGGGGTGCGTACGACCTGGTGGTCGTCCGGTCCTGCTGGGACTACACGCTGCGGCGGGACGAGTTCCTGGCCTGGGCGCGCACGGTGCCGCGGCTGGTGAACCCGGTCGAGGTGCTGGCCTGGAACACCGACAAGACCTATCTGCGCGACCTGGAGGCCGGCGGCGTGCCGATCGTGCCGACGTCGTTCACCGGACCAGAGGACCAGGTCTTCTGGCCGTCGGTCCCGAGCGAGCCTCGGCGGTGGGTGGTGGTGAAGCCGACGGTGAGCGCCGGTGCCCGGGACACCTGGCTCACCCAGGACGTGATGTCCCGGGTCGAGCAGCTGCGACAGGCCGGCAGGACGGCGATGGTCCAGCCCTACCTCGCGGCGATCGAGACCGAGGGCGAGACCTCCGTGGTGTTCCTCGGCGGGGTCTACAGCCACGGGGCGCGCAAGGCGCCGTTGCTTGCGCGCGAGGGCGGGGATGGTGTGGCTCCCGACCCGGACGATGACGACGCCATCATGACGCCGCGCACCCCGACCGCGGCGCAGATCGAGGTGGCAACGCTGGCGATGGACGCGATCCCCGGGGAGTGTCTCTACGGGCGGGTCGACCTGGTGCCCGGCGACGACGGCGCGCCGCTGGTGCTCGAGCTCGAGATCACCGAGCCGTCGCTGTTCCTCAGGCAGGCACCGGGGTCCGCCGAGCGGCTGGCGGCTGCGCTGCTCGCTCGCGCGGGCTGAGCCCGGTCTGCTGCACCACCCGCACCGCGGCGATCAGCACCAGGCAGGAGCCGAGCATGTGCAGCGCCACGAGCAGCGCGGGCAGGTCGGTCCAGTACTGCACGAAGCCGATCAGCCCCTGGGCCAGCACGACACCGAGCAGCACCGCGGTCGCCCGCGCCGCCTGCCGGGCGCCGGTGGCCCGGAAAGCCACCAGCAGGCCGATCGTGAGCCCGACCAGGACGAAGACCAGATCGGCGTGCAGCTGGCTGATCGCAGCCGGGTCGAGCCCGTTGCGGCCGGTCTCCAGGTCCCCGCTGTGCGGCCCCGAGCCGGTGACGACGACGCCCACGACCAGGACCGCCGCGACCACGCCCAGCAGGCCACGGGAGGCGTTCCGCAGCACCGGAGGCACGCGGATGACCGGTGCCGGGTCGACCCGGAGCCAGAGCAGCGTCGACAGGCCGATCAGCACCGACGAGAGCAGGAAGTGCGCCCCGACCAGCCAGGGGTTGAGCCCGGTCAGCACCGTGATGCCGCCGAGCACCGCCTGTGCCGGGATCCCCAGCAGGCCCAGGATCGCGAGCGCCCGGAGGTCTCGGCGTCCGGACCTCACGACCGTCACGAGGACGGCGACGACGACGGCCAGCAGGACGTACGTCAGGAGCCGGTTGCCCAGCTCGATCAGCCCGTGCAGGCCGTTCTCCGGCCGGGTCACCAGACCGCCGCCGCTGCAGGTCGGCCAGTCCGGGCAGCCCAGCCCGGACGCGGTCAGCCGTACGGCGCCGCCGGTGAGGACGATCGCCGTGTTCGCTATCACGCCGGCCAGGGCCGTGCGACGTAACGTCTGCGTGGTGGGACGCCATCGGGTGGCCTGTTCGAGCACGGGTCCATCGTAGGTCGGTACGGCAGGCCCGGCCTGCTGTGCGGTCGTACGCTGGGGGCGTGCGTAAATTCCTGCGACCGGGCTGGCTGGTCCTGCACGTCCTGGTGCTGCTGGCCATGGCCGTCATGGTCGGGCTCGGCGTGTGGCAGTGGCGTCGCGGGGGCCAGATGTCCTCGCTGCGCAGCTTCACCTACAGCATCGAGTGGTACGTCTTCGCCGGTCTGACCCTGCTCGGCTACCTCAAGGTCTGCCGCGACTCGCTGGTCCCCGACCCCGACGAGGGGGTGCTGCTCGGTTCGGTGGAGGGTGTGCAGATGTCGTCCGCGACCGGGCTGGCCGCCGCCGACCAGTGGAACGACGACCCCGAGGTCGCCGAGTGGAACCAGCGGTTCGCGCAGCTGCACGCCCAGCATGCGTTGAAGGAGTCGCGCCACGCTGAGAAGGCCGTGCGCGGCTCGGTGAAGAAGGAGATCGTGTGAAGGACCCGCTGCTGCGCTACCGGGTGATGGCGAACCTGGTCGGGGTCGTGCTCATCGTGCTGGTCTTCGCGGCGATCCCGCTGCGCTACGGCTTCGGCCACCCGGCGTTCAGCGAGACGCTCTCGCCGATCCACGGCGCGCTCTACATCGTGCTGGTGGCCATGGTGTTCCTGCTGGGCCGTGACCGGGGCTGGGGGCTGAAGCGGATGATCCTGGTGGCCCTGGCCGGCACGATCCCGATCTTCTCGTTCGTCATGGAGCGCCGGGTCACCGCCGCCGAGAGCCCGGCAGCCTCGGACCCCGCCCGCACCTGACCCGGTCTGTCAGAGGTCGGTGACAGGCTCACGTCATGGACGCCACGCCGTACTTCTGGCTGCAGCCCCTGGTCACCGGGGTGGCAGCTGTCGTCGTGCTGGCCGGCACCGCGGTCACCGTGCGTCAGCGCTACCGAGCCGATCGCCGCGAGCAGTGGTGGGGCCGGACGCAGTGGGCCCTGGACCTGCTGGTGAGCGGCGACCAGGACCAGGTCTATCTGGCGCTGCTGGTCCTGGAGCAGCAGAGCGGGGTCCGGGTCGTCGACGCGGACGACACGGCCTTCATCGGTGAGGTCGTGCTGCCGATCACTGACTACTACCTCCGGGGGCTGGACGTCGACGACGACCCGGGCGATGATGGCCTGGGCGCAGACGAGACGAGCGGCCAGCCGTGACCGGAGGAGCAGCCATGACGCAGAGCAAGACCTCAGCGCGTGAGCCGATCGACCCCGACCGTGAGTTCAGCCTGACCAACCCGTCCCGACGGGTCGCGATCGCGGCCGCGAGGGTGCAGGTCACCGCCAACGACCGTCTCGGCCGTCCGACCGACCCGCGGGTCCGTCGCTTGGCCGCCATGCCGCTCGCCAGCTGAACGCAGCCTGACCGGGCCACGTCGAAGCAGCAGCGGTCCGGCGGCGTGCGGGTGCGTTTCGTCAGGCGGTCGCCGTCTCGAAGCCGGCAAGGTAGGCGTCGACCCGGTCCAGCAGACGCAGGATCGCGGCGTCCACGACCTGCTGTCGGGTGATGTTGACGCTGTGACCGGCCCCGGGCACGACGGTCAGCTCGGCGTCCCGGTCGAGCTGAGGCATCATCGCGCGACTGTGCTCGACCGGGGTGAGACGGTCGCTCTCGCCGACGAGCACCGACACCGGCAGGCCACGCAGCAGGGCGAGCGACCCTAGCTCGTCGAGCTCCACGAACAGCGGGTAGAACGCTGCAGACACCGAGAACGGCGCCTGCTCGAGCAGCTCTTGGACCAGGTGGACGGTCGCGGGGTCTGCGTCGTCGGTCCCGAACAGGTAGGTGCGGGTGAACGCATAGCCGGCCTTGGAGCCGGGCTTGCGCAACCTCTGCAGGCCCGGGGCCGCGACCTGGAGAAGCCGCAACCAGGAGGTGAGCAGCCCGAGCCGGGTCCCGACCGTGATGATCCGACCGGCGACCCCGTCCTGCGCGACCGCACCGGAGGAGGTCGCGAGCAGAAAGACGCCGACCACCCGCGAGCCGAGCAGCTCGGGGTAGCGGCGGGCGAACGCCATCAAAGTCATCCCGCCCATCGAGTGCCCCACCAGGACCACCTTGCCAGGGGCGTGGGCGTCGATCACCGTACGAAGATCTTCAGCCAGCTGGTCCAGCGTTGCGCGGGTCGGCTCTCCCCAGCCGGAGCGGCCGTGCCCTCGATGGTCGTAGGCGAGCACGCGCCGTCCGGCGAGCGTCGCCCGCTGCAGCAACCACTCCTCGAGCCGGGCGGTGAAGCCGTGGACGAGCACGACGGTGGGCCCGGCGGCGTCCGGGCTGTCGAGCTCGACGTTCAGCCGGACGCCGTCGGTGGTCGTCACGACGAGCTCCCCGTCCGGATCGGCAACCGGGGACGGTGTCAGCAGCCGACGGGTGCCGACAACGGCGGCGGTCAGGCCGGCGGCAGCGGCGAGCCCCAGAATCACGCGGGAGCGGATGGACAGGCGACTGCTCATGCGGTCACTCTGCACCGGACCGCGCGGATCAACCGCCGGCCACGCCGGCTGATGTACGGGCTGTGCGGTCATCAGGGCCGTACGCGCATCAGGGCCGTGCGGTCATCGGAACCGTGCGGTCATCAGAGCCGTGCGGTCATCGGGGGAGCCCCCGATGGCCGAGAGCCGGTCGGGGGAACGTTCGATGAGGGTGCCCGTCATCAGGGGTTCCCCCGATGACGCCGGGCGGATCACTCCCAGCGGAACAGGCGTGCGGCGGCGCCGAGCCCTAGCGCCGCCCACACGAGCAGGATCAGCAGCTCGGTGCCCGGGAACGTCGCGTCCACCAGGGTGGCGCGGAGCCCGTCCGAGAGGGCGGCGGTGGGGAGGTAGCGCAGCACGGCCTCGGCCGGGCCGAAGGCGGACAGCGAGCTGATGACGCCGCCCAGCACGAACAGCAGCAGCCACAGCAGGTTCGCGACCGCGAGACAGGTCAGGCCCCGCAGGGTCCCCCCCAGCAGCAGGCCCAGACCGCTGAAGGCCGCGGTCCCCACCGCCAGCACCAGCAGCACGACGGGCACCGTCCCGGCCGGCTCCCACCCGAGCGAGTAGGCGACCGCCCCCAGCAGCAGCAGCTGCAGCAGCTCGACCGTGAGCACGGACAGGGTCTTGGCCCCGAGGAGCACAGCGCGGGGCAGCGGGGTCGCGCCGAGGCGCTTGAGCACGCCGTACTGCCGCTCGAACCCGGTGGCGATCGCCTGACCGGTGAAGGCGGTGGACATCACCGCCAGCGCGATCACGCCCGGAGTGAAGAAGTTGATCCGCGAGACGCCCTCGACCGGCACCTCGACGAAGGTGAGCGTCGAGAGGATGATCAGCAGCCCGGTCGGCAGCACCAGCGACAGCAGCACCTGCTCGCCGTTGCGGAGCAGCAGGGTCAGCTCGGTGCGGGTCTGGGCCCGCAGCATCGACGCCGTCGACGCCACCCCCGGCCGAGGGCTCAGCGATCCCTCCACCCAGCGGCCGTTCCCGGCCTGGACGTCGGTCATCGCAGGCCCCGGCCCGTCAGCTCGAAGAACACGTCTTCCAGCGTCCGGCGCTCGACCCGCAGGTCCTGGGCCATGACGCCGTGCCCGGCGCACCAGGCGGTGACCGAGGCGAGCAGCTGCGGGTCGATGGCACCCTCCACCAGGTAGTCCCCGGCGGGGCTCTCCTTCGCGGTGCACCCCTCGGGCAGGGCCAGCAGCAGCTGATCGGTGTCCAGGCCGGCCCGTGCGGTGAAGCGCAGCTGGCCGACCGCGCTCGTGCGGGTCAGCTCCTGGACCGTGCCGGCTGCAACCACCCGGCCGGCGTCGATCACCACGACGTCGTCGGCGAGCCGCTCGGCCTCGTCCATGAGGTGCGTGGTGAGCAGCACGGTCACGCCGTCACGTCGAAGGGACTCCACCAGGTCCCAGGTCGCTAGCCGAGCCTGGGGGTCCAGGCCTGCGGTGGGCTCGTCGAGAAAGACCAGCTCCGGACGGCCGACCACGGCCAGCGCGAGCGAGAGCCGCTGAGCCTGACCGCCGGAGAGCCGTCGTACGGCGGTGCGCTCGACGTCCGCGAGACCCAGGCGCACGAGCAGCTCGGCCGGCGGCAGCGGGTGCCTGCTGAACGAGGCGAACAGGCGAAGCACCCCACCGGCGCGCAACCCGGGGTAGGTGCCGCCGCTCTGCGGCATGACCCCGACCCGGGCCCGCAGCGACTGGTCACCGGGGTGCTGTCCCAGCACCCGGACGGTCCCGCCGTCGGCCCGACGAAAGCCCTC
>JBBSTI010000047.1:0-22700 GCA_038236005.1 Mycobacteriales bacterium
CTGGGCCGGCACGCCCCCGCCGCACCAGGCCTGATCGGCAGCAACAACCCGCTCACCCTGGGCGCGCTACGCCGGCTCACCTGCGACGCCACCGTGCACCTCACCGTCCAACGCGACCTGACAAGCGGGGACACCACCGGGCACGACTGCGCAGAGCGCCCGCCGGGGGCCGCGCTCGGCACCCCGCCGCCGCCGGGCTGGGTCTGCTCGCACCTGCGCGACCCGCTGTATGTCGGACGGTCCTCCCGCACCGTCACCGGAGCGATCTTCAAAGCCCTCGTCGTGCGTGATCGACGCTGCGTCGTCAAGGGCTGCCACCGCCCGCCCGCCGCGTGCGAAGCCCATCATGTCCAGTGGTGGGCCAACGGCGGCGGCACCCACCTGGGAAACATGGTCCTGCTCTGCCACGCACACCATCACGACCTGCACGACCTGCACGACCGAGCCCAACAGCTCCCGCACCACGACGGCACCCGATGGCTCACCGAAACAGGATGGGCTACCGATCCACCCTGAGCAGCCGACAGGGTCGCGACGGACGGGCGCATCGCGTACGAGCCGAACTCAGTCCAGACCCGCGACCCGGTCGGCCACGAGCGGGGCTGGATCACGGCTCGCGGACACCCCGGAAGTCGGGGGCGCGCTTGGCCAGGAAGGCGGCGACCCCCTCGGCGTACTCCGGGCCGGTCAACGACGCCTCGTAGAGCCCGCGGACCGCGTCGTCGACGTCGCGACGGCCCGCGACCGACCGCGCGATCAGCGCCTTGGCGCCGACCTGGGAGACCCGGGCTCGCTGGGCGAGCAGCCGCGCCAGCGCGTACGCCCGCTGGGAAGGATCCTCGACGACCTCGTGGACCAGCCCGATCCGCAGCGCGGTGGGCGCGTCGATCAGCTCGCCGGTGAGCAGGAAGAACGACGCCCAAGCCTGGCCGACCACATCGACGAGCCGGGCGGTCGACGGCAGCGCGTACACGATCCCGAGCTTGGCCGGCGTCACCCCGAAGCGGCTGTCCGGCCCGGCCACCCGCAGGTCGCAGGCGACCGCGAGCTGGGTGCCGCCGCCGACCGCCCAACCCTCGACCAGCGCGACGGTGGGCTTGGGAAAAGTGATCAGCGCGCGTTCCCCGGCCTCGACCGCTTCGCCGTAGGCCGACGCGGCCTCCGGGGTGGCGCGCAGCGACTGGAACTCCGAGATGTCGGCCCCGGCGCTGAACGGGCCGCCCGGCGTCCCGCGGAGCACGACGACGTCGACCTCTGGATCGGTGGCCAGCACCGGCATGAGTCGACCCAGGGCCGACCACATGGCGTACGAGATGGCGTTCTTCTTCGACGGCCGGTGCAGCTCGACCGTCACCACGCCGTCGTCCGACGACACGCGCAGCTGACCGTCGCCGTCCCCCAGGATCTCGCCCCAGCCGGTCATCGGGCCGCCCGGTCCGGTACGGGCAGCACGGCAGGCGCAGAGGCGTCGATGGCCCGCAGCGAGTCGAGCACCGCAGGCAGGGAGCGCGCCGGATAGAAGTCCGGGAGCGTGCTGCGCAGCAGCCCGGAGTAGGACGCCGAGGCGAGCCGGGAGTCGAGCACGGCGACCACCCCCCGGTCGCCGGTGGACCGGATCAGCCGACCCGCCCCCTGGGCCAGCAGCACCGCGGCCGGCGGAAGGGTGACGGAGCTGAAACCGGCCGCGCCGGCCACCTCGAGGCGAGCCTGCATCAGGGGGTCCTCCACGTGCGGGAACGGGATCCGATCGATGATCACCAGCTGGCAGGTGCTACCCGGGGCGTCGACACCCTGCCAGAACGACCGGGTGCCGAACAGGCAGGTGCGGGCGTCGGCCGCGAACCGTCGGGTCAGGGCGCCGGCGCTGTCCTCGCCCTGCAGCAGCACCGGCACGTCGAGCGCAGCGCGCACCACGGCCGCCGAACGCACCGCCGCGGCGGTCGAGCTGAACAGCGCCAGCGTGCGTCCCCCGGCGGCCCGGACCAGCTCGACGACCCGGGCGTCCACAGCCGCCGCCCAGTCCGCCGAGGACGGGGACGGGAGGTCGTCGGCGACGTACAGCTGGCCCTGCCGCGGATAGTCGAAGGGACTCCCGACGTCGGCCCATCGCCAGCGCAGCGGGGGCTCTTCGCCCTCCCACGGCGCGAACGAGGCGCCGACCTCCGCGGACGCCGCCTCCGACAGTCCGAGCACCCGGGCGGTGTGCCGGAAGGACCCACCGAGGGTGAGCGTCGCCGAGGTCGCGACGACGGTGCGGTTGCCGAACAGCCCTGAGGCCAGGGACCCGCCGACCGACAACGGCGAGACCCGGAGGCGCACGGCCCCGGGCTCCCCCACCGCGTAGACCGCGCTCGAGGTCGCCGGGGTGAGCAGCTCGCCGCAGGAGTCGGCGACGGCGGTCAGCGCGAGCCGCGCTCGCTCGCGGGCCGCCTGGGTGTCCTCGTCCGAGCCCGGCGCCAGGTTGTTGACCGCGGTCCCGCAAGCCCGCTGGACCATGCCCAGGGTCTCGGCCGCGTCGTCCGGCAGACGGCGGATGCGGCCTGGCGTCATGCCCGTGAGGAGCACCTCCAGGGCCTCGGAGGCCTCCTGCAGCGTGAGCGACGCCGACTCGGTCAGCAGCGGCTTGGCCGCGGCCAGCGCACGACGCAGCTCGGTGCGCGACAGCTCATGGGTCAGCGCCTCGGTCGCGGATGCCGCGAACTCGTGCGCCTCGTCCAGCACTACGGCGTCGTGCTCGGGCAGCACGGACAGCTCGGTGAACGCGTCCAGGGCGAGCAGCGCGTGGTTCGCCACCACCACGTCGGCCTCCTTGGCCCGCTCGCGGGCCAGCTCGGCGAAGCAGTCGACGCGGTCCGGACAGCGCGTCCCCAGGCAGTCGCGCGCCGACACCGACACCTGCGACCACACCCGGTCGCTCACCGGGAACGGCACGTCGTCACGGTCGCCGGTCTCGGTCTGCTCCACCCACTCGCGCAGCTTGACCACCTGCGCCCCGAGACTGCTCGAAGGGGTCTCGAACAGCCCCTCGGCCTCCGGCACGGCGCCGGGGCCGCCGTGGACCTGCTGCAGGCAGGCGTAGTTGCTGCGACCCTTGGCGAGCGCGAACGTGGGCGTGCGACCGAGCTTCTTGGACAGGGCAGCAGTGAGTCGCGGGAGGTCCTTGTCGACCAGCTGCGCCTGCAGGGCCTTGGTCGCCGTCGCGACCACGACGGTGCGCCCCGACGACAGTGCCGGCACCAGGTAGGCCAGCGACTTGCCGGTGCCCGTGCCGGCCTGCACCAGCAGGTGCTCCTTGGTGCGCAGGGCGCGGTCGACGGCCTCCACCATCGCCCGCTGGCCCGGCCGCGGCTGGGCACCGGGAACCACGGCCAAGGCCGCGTCCAGCAGCCCGAGCGCTCGCTCGGAAAGTTTCGCCACCACGCCAGTGTGTCAGCCGCAGCCGTTCGAAAACTGTTCACCCTGAGAGGGAGTTCACAGCCGATGTGCGTGACCGGGCCGCCTCCGTCGGGGAGGGTGACCTCATGAACGACACGACTTCGTCACAGGTCCCCGTCAACCCGCCCGTGCGGCTCGCAAACCCGCGGCGCACGACTCTCGCCTCGGTGCGCTCGCACGCCGAGCTGCGCGAGCAGGCGAACGCGCACGCCGAGGAGCGACAGGCCTCCTAGCCCTCCGGGATTCCCGCGGGGTTCCTCTACGTTGCACCCAGGACGACGTACGAAGGAGAGCTCATGGCCCGGCTGGACCCGCGAGAGCTGTACGACCTGATGCCCGATCGCCCTGATGCCGACCGTCCGGTCCTGATCCAGGCGCTGGACGGTTTCGTCGATGCTGGGGCCGCGACCAGGCTGGCGCGTGAGCAGCTGCTCAGCACGCTGAGCGGTCAGGTGGTCGCCAGGTTCGACGTGGACCAGTTGCACGACTATCGGGCCCGACGCCCGCCGATGCAGTTCGCCGGGGACCACTGGGAGTCCTACGCAGCCCCGGAGCTGGTCGTCCACCAGCTCCAGGACGAGGGCGGCGGCAGCTTCCTGCTCCTCACCGGTCCGGAGCCCGACGCGCAGTGGGAGCGGTTCACCGAAGCCGTCCGCATGCTCGTCGTGCAGCTCGGGGTCCGGCTCACGGTCGGCTTGAACGCCATCCCGATGGCGCTCCCGCACACCCGCCCGGTCGGGGTGATCGCGCACGGCAACCGCAAGGACCTGATCTCGTCGTACGAACCGTGGGTGGGCTCGGTGCAGGTGCCAGCGAGCGCCGGGCACCTTCTCGAGCACCGGTTGATCCAGGCCGGTCACGATGCGATCGGCTTCGCGGTCAACGTGCCGCACTACGTGAGCCAGAGCGAGTTTCCCGGGGCGGCGGTGACGCTCCTGCGTGAGGTCGGCACCACCACGGGCCTGCTGCTCCCCACCCTGGCGCTGGAGGAGGCGGCCGAGACGACCCGGCAGGCCATCGACGCTCAGGTGGCCGAGAACGAGGAGGTCGCTGGCGTGGTCCGCGCACTGGAGAACCAGTACGACAACTTCGTCAAGGGTCGCGAGACCTCGGTCCTGGCGACCGAGCAGGACCTGCCGTCGGCCGACGAGCTGGGCGCAGAGCTGGAGCGCTTCCTCATCCAGCAGTCCCGCGACCAGTAGGTCGATCGCGGGACCGGGGCTCGTCGAACGGGGCGGACGCGGCTAGCGCACCGTGTGCGGCATCAGCGCGTCCGGCGGTACGACACCCAGCCGACCCGCCTGAAAGTCCTGGACGGCCTGCTGCAGCTCGGCCCGGGTGTTCATCACGAACGGGCCGTGCTGCGCCACCGGCTCACGGATGGGTCGGCCACCGAGCAGGAGCACGTCCAGCTGCGGCGAGCGCGCGTCCTGCGAGGCGTCGGCCGACACGGTGAGTGTGTCGCCCTTGCCGAGCACGGCCAGCTGGCCGGCGTGCAGGGCGACGCCCGCGACCTGACCGCGTCCGGAGAGCGCGTAGACGAGCCCGTTGAAGTCCTCGCGCCACGGCACGTCGAGCCGCGCGCCGGGGCTGATCGTGGCGTGCACCAGCGTGATCGGCGTGCGGGTCGAGCCCGGACCGATGTGACCCGCCAACGAGCCGGCGATCAGCCGGACCAGGGCGCCGCCGTCGGCCGAGGCCAGCAGCGTGACGTCCTCCCCCTCCAGGTTCTGGTAGGCGGGGGCGATCATCTTGTCGCGTGCGGGCAGGTTGACCCACAGCTGGAAACCATGAAACAGACCACCCGAGACGACCAGGAACTCAGGCGGCGTCTCGATGTGGAGGATGCCGTGGCCGGCTGTCATCCACTGCGTCGCCCCGTCCTGGATCAGGCCGCCACCGCCGCTCGTGTCCTGGTGCTGCATCGCGCCGTCCAGCATGTAGGTGACGGTCTCGAAGCCACGGTGCGGGTGCCACGGGGTGCCCTTGGGCTCGCCCGCCGCGTACTCCACCTCACCCATCTGGTCCAGGTGGACGAACGGGTCGAGGGCGGCGTGACCGACCCCGGCGAAGGCGCGCCGGACCGGGAAGCCCTCCCCCTCGAAGCCTCGCGGCGCGGTCGTGACGCTCACGACCGGGCGGACGGTATCGCCCAGACCTGACAGGCCCCGACCAGAGGAGGCGAGCCCGGGTGCGGCAAGCCTGGGGAGCGTGACGGGGTCGGCGGTGACGGCGGGCATGACGTCCTCCTGAGGTAGTTGCAGACGCAATCATAACCATGTCGCACGTCCGCTGCTTCCCCCAGGTGACCGGCGCGACTGCGAGCGAGGCAAGATGGGGTGACCAGCCGCTGAACCGAGGAGCCCTTGAATGTCAGACGTCACCCTGCAGCACCCCGGCGGGTCGCTGGACCTCAGCGTCGTGCCTGCCACGGAAGGCTCGGCGGGGATCGAGATCCCGAAGCTGCTCTCGAGCACCGGGATGGTCACGCTGGACCCGGGCTTCGTGAACACCGCGTCCTGCGCCTCGAACATCACCTACATCGACGGTGACGCCGGCATCCTGCGCTATCGCGGCTACCCGATCGAGGAGCTGGCTGAGAAGGCGAGCTTCCTGGAGGTCGCCTGGCTGCTCATCTACGGCGAGCTGCCGACCGAGGACGAGCTCGCCGGGTTCAAGGGCAAGATCCGCAAGCACACGATGCTGCACGAGGACTTCCGCGAGTTCTTCGGCGGCTTCCCGACCGACGCGCACCCGATGGCGGTGCTGTCCTCGGCGGTCAGCGCGCTGTCGACCTTCTACCAGGACTCGCTCGACCCGTTCGACGACGAGCACGTGGAGATGTCCACCGTGCGGCTGCTGGCCAAGATGCCGACGATCGCTGCGTACGCCTACAAGAAGTCGGTCGGCCAGCCCTTCCTCTACCCGGACAACAACCTGGGCTACGTCGACAACTTCCTGCGCATGACCTTCGGCGTGCCGGCCGAGGAATACCAGGTCAGCCCGCAGATGAGCAAAGCCCTCAACCTGCTGTTCCTGCTCCACGCCGACCACGAGCAGAACTGCTCGACCTCGACCGTGCGCATGGTCGGCAGCTCGCACGCCAACCTGTTCGTCTCGGTCTCGGCAGGCGTCGCGGCCCTGTTCGGGCCGCTGCACGGCGGGGCCCACCAGGCGGTGCTCGAGATGCTCGAGGGGATCCGCGCCGACGGCGGCGACGTGGGCGCCTTCGTCGAGCGGGTCAAGAACAAGGAGCCGGGCGTCAAGCTGATGGGCTTCGGTCACCGGGTCTACAAGAACTACGACCCGAGGGCCGCGATCGTGAAGGAGGTCGCCCGCGACCTGCTGGAGTCGCTGGACTCCCACGACCCGCTCCTGGACCTGGCCATGGAGCTGGAGGAGGCTGCGCTCGCCGACGACTTCTTCGTCGAGCGCAAGCTCTATCCCAACGTCGACTTCTACACCGGGGTGATCTACAAGGCGCTCGGGTTCCCGACCCCGATGTTCACCGTGCTGTTCGCGCTCGGTCGCCTGCCGGGCTGGATCGCCCAGTGGCGCGAGATGATCGCCGACCCGAGCACCAAGATCGGTCGTCCCCGCCAGGTCTACACCGGCGAGGCCATGCGGCACTACCCGTCCTGAGCCCGGTCGCGGTCAGCCGACCTTGCGCTCGTCCTTGGGTCGGTCTCGCCGCCTGGGCTGACGCTGCGCGGCGCGGCTCTCCCAGGTGGCGCTCAACGCCTGGGGTGACCGTCTCCGGTGCCACGGCACCGTCCAGCGCCGTCAGCAGCAGCAGAGCCATCCGATGGTCAGGCTCGAGCCGCAGGGCCCGCTCGAGCGACTCCGACGCGAGCGGACCCCCTCCCCCGGCGTAGGCGGCCGCACCGGTGACGACCAGCACCGGGGCGGCGTCTGCGGCGGGGGTGCGGCGCAGCAGATGAAGCCCGAGGGTCTGCAGCTCGGTCGCGGACCCGAGGCTCCACCCGAGCACGACGTCGCGCACGGCGACGATCCGCAACGCAGCGACGCAGCGGGCCACCCCGTCGTCGTCCAGGTCGGCGGGCGCGTCCCGGGCGGCCCGCAGATGAGCGACCTCCGCCTTCACCGCTTCGGCGAAGTCGGCCACCACCGCGCCGGCCACCCGGTCGAAGGCGGCGTCGAGCACTGTCGGGTCCAAGGGGTCCACCAGGTCCAGGACCGAGACCAGCTGCTCCCGGCTGCCGGGCAGGCTGCCCCCGGCGAGCACCCGCTCGGCCGCCACGAACCCGGCCGGACCGACTGTCCCGGACGGGATCGGGGTGCCCTCGGGCGGGCAGCACGGACGGCGGCAGGTGTAGGAGCTCCAGAGACCGCCCGTCACCAGTAGCACCTCACCGAGCCGGACGTCCGCCTCGGTGAGCAGGTCGGTGAGCCGCTCGACCAGGGAGGCACGCGGATCGCCCTCGGTGAAGATCAGGAACGTGCACCGGGTCGCGTCCTGGGCGACCACCCGTGCCACCGCGGCAGCGGCCAGGTCGATCCGTCCGTCGTCCACCAGCTCGAAGCGCATCGTGAGCCCGACCCGCCCGCGCGGTTCGTGCTGGCAGAGCACCACCAGGCTCTCCGTCGGCGGGAAGCCGATCAGCTCCGGGACGAGCGCCGCGAGGTCGCCGGGCCCCCGGACGCGGGCGACGTTCCGGCTGGACGGGTTCTTCGGGGTCTTCGGGGTCTGGGATGCTCGTGTGGTCATGCCGACACGCTGGCTGGACATGGTCGCCGGGCCGGGAGCCTAGGGTCGGCCTGTGGACGATGTGGAGGACTCCGACTTCCGTCGCGAGGACTGGTACGCCGAGGATCTCTCCGGTCGCACCTACCGACGGTGCCGGTTCAGCGGGGTCGACCTGACCGAGTGCAGCAGCCGGGGCGCGGTGTTCGGTGACTGCACGTTCGTCGACGTACGCCTGAACGCCTCGACGCACGTCGGCACCGCCTTCACCGGCTGCACCTTCGCCGGGTGCACCTTGTTCGACGCTACGTTCGACGACTGCTCGCTGGTGGGGAGCACCTTCACGTCCTGCACGCTCAGCCCGCTGACCGTGACCGGTGGCGACTGGTCGTTCGTGAGCCTGGTGCGCGCCGACCTCTCCCGGTCACGGTGGACCGGGGTGCGTCTGCGTGAGGCCGACCTCGGCGGCGCCCGGCTGCGTCACGCCGCTCTGTCCGGCGTCGACCTGTCCGGAGCACGGACGGAGAAGGCTGACCTCACCGACGCGGACCTGCGCGGCACCGAGCTGTCCTTCCTCGACCCCGGCGCCGTCACGCTCTCGCGCACCCGGATCGACCCCGCACAGGCCCTGACCGTGGTCGCCGCCCTCGGCCTGATCACCCAGGCCTGATCACCCAGGCCTGATCACCTGACGGGGGCCGCGCCCACCAGGTGCGTGAACAGCCGGTCGAGCTCGGCCGCGGGGCTGACGCAGAGGCCGCCGTGCACCGGACCGGTCTGCAGCACCGTAGATCGTGGAGCGGTGAGCCAGCGGAAGCGCTGGCCGAGCGTCATGGTGCCTGACGGGCCGACACCCTGGCAGGTCAGCGCGACGCCACCGAGCGCCTCGGTCAAGGCGTCCACATCCACGTCCGGGTCGACCGAGCGGAGCCGATCCGGCGACAACGCGGTCCGGCAGGCCAGCGCGTCCGCGTCCTGGCAGTAGAGCAGCACCCCGGCCACCACGAACTCCCCCCGGTCGACCCTCGGCACCGCCCGGAGCACGGCGTAGGAGAACAGCATCACGGCTGCCACGCCTGCCGCTCGACGAGCCGGGCGAGAAGGACCCGGACGTACGCCTCGCGCACCTCGTCCGCGGTGTCGAACCCGGGCTCGTCGACGAGCCAGACGTCGGGCACGAGACCGGTCACGTCGCTGAGCAGCTTCTCCGACAGCTCACCGCTGAGGTCGACGGGGGGTCCCGCCTGGTCGCGCAGCACGTGCCCCTGGGTGTCGTACGGCCGGGAGGCGAAGCCGTCAGCCCGCGGCCAGGCGTGGTGGAAGGTGAGCGTCGCCCCGTGGTCGATCAACCAGGGCAGCCGGTGCCACATCAGCAGGTTCGGGTTGTGCCAGCTGCGGTCGACGTTGCCCACGAAGGCGTCCAGCCAGAGCACCCGCGCGGCGAGCGCAGGGTCGACGGTGTGCACGACCGGGTCGAAGCCGAGCGCCCCGGGCAGGAAGTCCATCGCCAGGTTGAGCCCTGCGCTCGCGCGCAACAGGTCCTGCACCTCCTCGTCCGGCTCAGCGAGCCCGAGGATCGGGTCGACGCCGACCAGGACGAGCTGCGGCACCGGCATGCCGAGCCGGCGGGCCAGCTCTCCGACGATGACCTCGGCGACCAGCACCTTGCGGCCCTGGCCGGCTCCGACGAACTTCACGACGTACGTCCCGAGGTCGTCGGCCTCCCTCACCGCGGGCAGCGACCCGCCCTCGCGCAGCGGCGTCACGTACCGGGTCGCCGTGACCTCCCGCAGGCTCATGGTGTCGCCGGTCGCTTCGGGAGCAGGCGGTCGCTGATGATCCGGCGCTGGATCTCGCTGGTGCCCTCGAAGATCGTCGTCAGCCTGGCGTCGCGCCAGTAGCGCTCGACCCGGCGTTCGGTGGTGTAGCCGTTGCCGCCGTGCAGCTGCATGGCCGCACCCGTGACCCGTACGGCCATCTCGCTGCACTGCAGCTTGACCATCGCCGACTCGCTCTCGCAGGCCTCCCCGGCGTCCAGGCTGTGCGCGACCTGCTGCCAGTAGGTACGGGCCTGGTCCACGTCGGCAGCCATGTCGGCGAGCGCGAAGCGCAGCGCCTGGAAGTCCGCCAGCGGATGGCCGAACTGCTCCCGCTCGAGCAGGTAGGCAGCGGTGTCCTCCAGGGCCCCGCGGGCGACCCCGACCGCCCGGGCCGCGGTGTGCACCCGGGCGATGTTGAGCCCGCGCTGGACCGAGGCGAACCCGCCCTCGTCCGCGTCCGCGCCGGCGTCGCCGTAGAGCCCGGTGAGCCGGTCGGAGCCTGGCACCCGCACGCCGTCCAGGTGCAGGTCCCAGGTCAGGAATCCGTGATAGCCGATCTTGTCGATCGGGGTCCCGGTCATCCCGTCCGGGAAGGTGCTGCGCTCCTTCACGACCAGGAACGGCTCCAGACCGGCGCTGCGCGGCTCACCCGGCTCTGGCTCACGCACCCGGGCGAGCACCTCGACGAAGTCGGCGGCGAGCGCGTTGCCGGCCCATCGCTTGTGGCCGGTGAGCACCCAGTCGTCGCCGTCGCGCGTCGCCGTGGTCTGCACGCCCGCGAGGTCGCTGCCCGCGGTCGGCTCCGACAGCGCGATCGCCCCGATCCAGTCCCCTTGCGCACTCGCCCGCATGAGCGCCGCACGCCGCTGCGGGTCGCGTACCTGGGTGCCGAGGCCCTGCCCGCGCGCCAGGATCGAACCGACCGAGAGCCAGGCCCGGGCCAGCTCTTCCGACACCAGGCAGTATTCGAAGACCCCAAGGCCCAGACCCCCGTGCTCTGTCGGCACCGTGATCCCGAACCAGCCGTGCGCCGCCATCTGCTCGACCAGCTCGCGCGGCATCTCGCCCTTCTCCGGGTCGAGCCGGTCCGCGACCGGGAGCACCACGTCGCGCGCGAACCCGCGCGCCTGCTGCTGCAGCACCTCGCGCGCCTCGGTGTGCCAAGGGCTGTGCAACGTGGGTGCCGCGGACAACGTGGGTGCCGCGGGCAACAAGGGTGGAGGGGTCGCCATGGGTGACAGTGTGGCAACCGTGGCCTACGACGTCGTCCTGGAGGGTCTGCACGCGGTCAAGCACGCCTGGCGGTTCCGGGCCGACCTGGTCGGCGAGGTGACGGTTGCGGACCCGGCCCGCGTCCGCCGACTGGCCGAGGACCTGGCTCCCGACCTGCTGCCCCTGCTCGCCCGCGCGGTGGTGGGCCCGGTCGAGCACCACACCGGCGTCCGCGCGGTCGCCTCCAGACCCGTCGAGGACACCTCGGTCCTGGCCGTACGGCCAACCCCGCTGGTGCTGCTGGACGACCCACGGCACGCCGGCAACCTGGGTGCCGTGGTCCGCGTCGCCGCAGCCGCGTGGGCGTGCGGGGTCGTCGTCGACGGCGACCTGGACCCGTGGTCGGCGGCCGTGCTGCGAGGAGCTGCGGGGCTGCAGTACGCCCTCCCGG
The DNA here is from genome assembly GCA_038236005.1 of Mycobacteriales bacterium. GTDB lineage: Bacteria > Actinomycetota > Actinomycetes > Mycobacteriales > SCTD01 > CANKBT01. The sequence goes on from JBBSTI010000047.1 coordinate 11,624, forward strand.
TGCTGACCCTCGCGGGGCGGACCGTGACCGGCCCGATCGTCGTGCTGGACGCCGGCGGCGCAGACGTCCCCCTGCCTCCGGACGCCGTCCTGGTCGCCGGCAGCGAGCGACGTGGCGTGTCAGCCGCATGGCGAGACCGCGCCGACCTCGTGCTCTCGCTCCCGATGCGCCCGGGCGTGAGCAGCCTCAACCTCGCGACCGCCGTCGCGGCCGCGCTCTATCGGGGCTGCTGACCCTGCTCCCGCCCCAGCTCGCGTCCCAGCAGGGCGTCCAGCGCCCGGCTCGTCTGACCGTCCTGCAGCATGTCCGCCATGCTCGGCATCAACGCCCCGATGCGCTCGGGGCCGTCCGCGAGCTCGTCCTCGTGCTGCTGCTGCCGCTCGATCGCCTCGTCCACGAGCAGGCGCGCCGCCTCCGCGTCGAGGTCACCGCGCGCCGTGCCGTCGACCAACCGCCGGGTGGCGCAGGGCCAGGCCTCCTGGCACAACGGGCACTGCTCGTAGCGGTCCGGCCCGTGGAGCCGGTCGATCCCGGTCCGGACCGTCGCCAGTCGGCCGCGCGCGACGTGGACTCGCTGGAGAACCTCCGACAGCAGGGCATCAAAGACCGGGGTGCTCACGCAATCACCCTAGGCATCCGCTGGCCGAGGCTCAGCCGAGGGCGGCCCGCAGCTCCCGGGAGGACGCGTACCAGCCGCGACTGCGGTCAGCCCTGGCCTCCGCGCCGTCGCGCAGATAGTCGTGGAAGGCCTGGTGACCGGCATCCGCCTCCTCCGACATGAGGCGGTAGAGCCAGTCATGGTTGGCGATCACCGCGTCGACGACCTGGGCCCGGACGGCATCGTCGAGACCGTAGGCGTCGACCAGCAGCCGCAGGCGCTCCAGGCTGCGCCCCTGCCGTACGTCGTGCACGTCGTCCCCGTGCCGCAACGGCGCCCAGAGCCGAGCGGTCGCCGCGAGGTCCCAGACCCGCGACCCGGGGCTCGCCAGGTCGAAGTCGATCAGCGCCACCGCCTTGCCGTCGCGAAAGACCACGTTGTCCAGCACCGGATCGTTGTGACTGATCACCTCCCCCGAGCGGAAAGGTTCCGGGACCGGGGCGTACGGGCCGGTGCCGTCGAACACGCCGGCGTCGAAGCCGGCGACGGCGTCGTGATAGCGGTGGAGCAGCTGCGCGAAGCTGACCAGGCACGCGTCGGTCATCGCCCAGTCCGGATAAGGAACCTCAACCGTGTCCCCCGGCACGTAGGCGAGCACCTCCCTGCCGAGCGCGTCGAACCCGAGAAAGCGCGGTGCCCCGTCGAACCCGACGTCGTGCAGATGGTCCAGCAGTGCTGCCGTCGCGTGGCTGGTGACGCGGGCCGGCTTGCGCACGGTGTCACCGACCCGGAACACCCGGCCACGGTTCGCCACCCCACCGGCCAGCTCGACCTCGACCGTGTCGGCCCCGCGATAGACCGGCCGCGAGGAGTTCGGGCGGGCGGCCGTCACGGCTTGGCCAGCAGGGCGTGGGCGAGCGAGCTGTGCGTCACCAGGCTCGTGACGAGCCCGCCTTCGAGCGCGGCCCGCACGGCGGGTGCCTTCCCGTCGCCGTACGCCAGACCGATGACCTCCGGCAGAGCCTTGAGCTGCTCGCCCCCGATCGCGACCAGGCGCTTGCTCACCGGCGCGTCGACGATCTCGCCGTGCTCGGTCAGCAGCACGCTGGAGACCTCGGCGAGCACGCCCGCATCCCGGGCCTGCTCCCGCTCGGTGGGCCCGACGGCGTCGAACAGCATCGACTCGCCCGCTCGCCACCGTCCGATGCTCACGACCGCCTTGGTCACCGAGGCGAACCGGTCGAAGGCCCGGGCCACCTCCGGCTGCCGCCGTAGCGCCCGTACGGTCTCGGCGTCCGGGAGCACCATCGGCGCGTAGTAGGGATAGGCCGGTCCTCCGGACATTCGGGAGAGCACCCGGACCAGCTCGACGGTGCTGTCGTCGAACCCGACCCCGGTCAACGAGCCGGTGAGCTGGACGACCGGCACGCTCGCCAGGCCGGTGACCTGACCGGCCATCGAGCTGATCGCGCGGGACCAGGACAGCCCGAGGACGTCGTCGGGCGTGACGATTTCGGTCAGCAGGCGGGCGGCGGCTCCACCCAGCGCCGTGCGCTGCTCGGTCCCGTCGGCCACCGACGAACGGATCACCAGCGCGTGCTGCAGACCGAAGGTCTCCTTCAAGCGCACGGTCGCTTCGACGTCCAGATAGCCGGGCTCGATGATCTCGATCTTCACCAGCCCCTGGGACATCGCCATCTCCAGCAGCCGAGCCACCCGGAACCGGCTGATCGCAAGCTCTTCGGCGATCTGGACCTTGCTCCGACCGTGCAGGTAGTGACGGCGGGCGACCCACGCGAGCAGAGCGAGCTGGGTCGGCCCGGTTGCCGCCTCCGTCGTGTCCATCGACCCATCTCCTCGCTCGGTGTGGCGATCGTAAAGAGGGAGGCAAGCGCTCAGACGGTGACGATCGCCTTGACGGCCCCAGGTCGGTCGCCGGCGTCCAGCGCCTCGGTGACGTGCGCAAGATCGAAGTGTCCGGTGACCGTGGCCGCCAGGTCGACCTGGCCGGTGGCGGCGAGCTGCTCGGCGAGCGGCCAGGTGTTCGCGTAGCGGTAGACGCCGGTGACGACCAGCTCGCGGTTCTGGATCACCGAGAACGGCATCTCGAGCAGGCTCGGACCCATGCCCACGAGCACCACCGACCCGGCCGGCCGGACCGCGGTGATGCCCGCGTTGATGGCCGGCGGGGCGCCGGAGCAGTCGATGAACGCGTCGACCCCGAGGTCCGCGACCGGCTGGGTGCGGGGGTCGAGCACGTGGTCGGCGCCGAAACCGGTCGCGACCTGCCGGCGCTCGGCGACGGTCTCGGTGACCACGACCTCGGCAGCGCCGAAGGCCTTCGCGGTCTGGACGGTGATCAGCCCGATCGGGCCGGCGCCGGCGACCAGCACCCGGGACCCAGGGACGACACCCGCCTTGCGACAAGCCGCGATCGCGACCGACAGCGGTTCGAGCAGCGCCGCCACGTCGTCGGTGACTGCGGCCCGGACCGGGTGGGCGAAGACTGCAGGTGCGGTCACGTATTCGCAGAATGCGCCGTCGACCGGGGGGGTGCCGAAGAACTCCATGAACGGGCAGAGGTTGTAACGACCCTGGGTGCACTGCGAGCACACCCGGCAGGGACGCTGGGGCTCGACCGCGACCCGCTGCCCGATCCTGCTCGCGTCGACCCCGTCGCCGACGGCGGCGACCCGGCCGGACAGCTCGTGGCCGAGCACGAGAGGACCGGTCACGCACAGATCACCGATCCGCCCGTCACGAAACCAGTGGACGTCAGAGCCGCAGACCCCGACCGAGGCCACCCGCACCAGGACCTCGCCCGGACCCGGCGTGGGCACCGACCGCTCCTGCTGCTGGATCTCGCCGACCCTGACCAGGACAGACGCCCGCATGGTGTCGACGCGTGGGCTGGGAGACGTGGCCATGGATCATCCTCACATGGAATGCTCATCTGAGCGCCTGGGGGTCCGGGGCGGCGCGGTTCCGAGTATGGGCCCCGATATTGCCGTCGGCAAGACCCGCGATTCTCACTCAGGTGAGCCACGCACCTGTCGCTCGAGGGCCACCTTGCCCAGCTGGCGCCTCCCGGACGATGTCGCGACGGTTTCAGGTGGCGCTCCTGCTGCGCACGCGGTGCATCTCAGATGCGCTCCGCTCGTATGAGCGCTGATTGGTCTCGTTTGCATCACAGACCTTGACCCCTGGGGGCCAGCAGTCTGTAATTCGGGTCACACGCCAGGTCCAGACGCTCAGATGAGCGGTCACTAATCCACCAACGCAGGAGGCACACGTGTCGTACAGCAAAAGAGGACACCGGATCACCGGCGTCACCGGGCTGGCTCTGCTCGCCCTGACCGCGACGGCCTGCGGTGGTGCCGGTGGCGGTGGCGGTGGCAGCGCACCCGCGGCCGACGGCGGCGGTTCCAAGAGCGTCAACGTCATCATGGTCAACAACCCGCAGATGGTCGACCTGCAGAAGCTGACGGCCGACAACTTCACCAAGGACACCGGCATCACGGTGAACTACACGGTGCTCCCCGAGAACGACGTGCGCGACAAGATCAGCCAGGAGTTCTCCTCCCAGGCCGGCCAGTACGACGTGGCCACGATCAGCAACTACGAGGTCCCGTTCTTCTCCAAGAACGGCTGGCTGCTCCCGTTGGACGACACCCTCGCGAAGAACGACACGTTCGACCAGTCCGACATCCTCGGGCCCATCCAGGCCGGCCTCACCGGCGAGGACGGCAAGCTCTACGCCGAGCCGTTCTACGGCGAGTCCTCGTTCCTGATGTATCGCAAGGACATCTTCGAGAAGAACGGCCTCACGATGCCGGACAAGCCGACCTGGGACGAGGTCGCCGACCTGGCCGCCAAGGTCGACGCTGCCGAGCCGAGCATGAAGGGCATCTGCCTGCGCGGCTTGCCGGGCTGGGGCCAGGTCTTCGCACCCCTGACCACCGTCGTCAACACCTTCGGCGGCACCTGGTTCAACGAGGACTGGAGCGCCGGGGTCGACTCGCCGGAGTTCACCGAGGCCGTCAAGTTCTACGTGGACCTGGTCAACGCCCACGGGGAGCAGGGTGCACCGCAGGCCGGCTTCACCGAGTGCCTCAACAACATGACCCAGGGCAACACCGCGATGTGGTACGACGCCACCTCGGCCGCCGGCTCGCTGGAGGCCGACGACTCTCCGGTCAAGGGCAAGCTCGGCTACGCCGCGGCTCCGGTCAAGGTGACCGACAGCTCCGGCTGGATCTACAGCTGGGCGTGGGGCATCGAGAAGGCGGCCAAGAACCCGGAAGCCGCGGCGGAGTTCGTCGCCTGGGCCTCGAGCAAAGAGTACGAGGAGCTCGTCGGCAAGGAGCTCGGCTGGTCCAAGGTTCCGGCCGGCAAGCGCTCCTCCACGTACGACAACAAGGACTACCTCGCCTCGGCCGGTGCGTTCGCCGAGCAGACCCGGTCGGCCATCAAGTCTGCCGACCCGAACAACCCCGGAGCCCAGCCCCGTCCGGCACCGGGCATCCAGTTCGTCGCGATCCCTGAGTTCGCCGCCATGGCCACCGCTGTCTCGCAGGAGGTGACGTCGGCGATCGCCGGTCAGACCACCGTCGAGGAAGCACTGGCCCAGGGTCAGAAGCTCGCGACCGAGGTGGGCGACCGCTACAAGGGCAAGTAGACCGACCTGGGGGTGCCGGGCCGATTCCGGCACCCCCAGGCTCGCTCGTCGTACCGCGCGCGACACCCCGCACCGCACCCGCAACGACCACCCTGAGCATGGAGCGCCCGATGACCGCTGTGCAGGACGCACCCGAGACGGTGCACCCGGCTGCGCACGCCCCCGCGATCAGCCGCGCCGAGGGCTGGCGACGACGAGCCCCGTTGATGCCAGCGCTGATCTTCCTGATCATCGTCACCCAGCTGCCGTTCGCGGCGACCCTGGTGCTGTCCTTCCTGCGCTACGAGGCGCTACGCCCCGACGAGCGCGGCTTCGCCGGGCTCGACAACTTCAAGGCGGTGCTCACCCAGGACGCGCTCCGCAGCTCGATCTTCACCACGATCACCCTCACGGTCACGGTGGTGCTGGTCAGTCTGCTGCTGGGGCTGGGGATCGCGTTGCTGCTCGACCGCTCCTTCCGGGGACGCGGGATCGTCCGGACGTTGATGATCACGCCCTTCCTCATCGTCCCGGTCGCGGCGGCGCTGGTCTGGAAGCACGCCATCTTCAACCCGAGCTATGGCCTGCTCAACGGCACGCTGACCTGGGTCTGGTCGCTGTTCGGGTCCAACGACCCGCCGCAGATCGAGTGGATCACCAGTGGCCCCCTGCTCGCCGTCGAGGCCTCGCTGATCTGGCAGTGGACGCCGTTCATGATGCTGATCATCCTGGCGGGCCTGCAGGGCCGACCCCTGGACGTCATCGAGGCCGCCAAGATGGACGGCGCGAACGCCTGGCAGATCTTCCGCTACATGACCTTCCCGCACCTGCGCAAATACCTGGAGCTGGCCACGGTCCTGGGCTCGATCTACATCGTCCAGAACTTCGACGCCGTGTTCACCATCACCTCCGGCGGGCTCGGCACGGCCAACCTGCCCTACACGATCTTCCAGCTGGTCTTCCTGAAGCAGGACTACGGGCAGGCTTCCGCGGCTGGCGTCGTCGTCGTGCTCGGGACCATCATCATCGCCACGTTCGCGCTCCGCGTCGTGTCGTCGCTGTTCGAGGAGGAGAACGCCCGATGACCGCCGTCGAAGCAGCCCAGGGCAAGGTCTCCTCCGTCCGTCGGACCGCCAAGCCCTCTCCCACCCAGGACCGCAAGAGCCGCGGCGGCGGCGCGTTGAGCGCGCTCGCCTGGTTCATCGCGCTGGTGTTCGTCACGCCGGTCGTCTGGATGATCCTGACCTCCTTCCACAGCGAGCCGGACGCCGCCACCAACCCGCCGTCGATCCTGGCGCCGCTCACGCTGGACGGATATCGCAACGTCTTCGGCGCCACGACCGGCGCCAGCGCCTGGCCGCCGCTGATCAACTCGCTCACGGCGAGCGTCGTCTCGACCGTGATCGTGCTGCTGCTCGCGGTACCCGCGGCGTACGCCCTGTCGATCCGGCCGGTGAAGAAGTGGCAGGACGTGATGTTCTTCTTCCTGTCCACCAAGATGCTCCCGGCGGTCGCCGGGCTCATCCCGATCTACCTGTTCGCCCGGCAGATCGGCGCCCTGGACAACATCAGCTTCCTGGTCGTGCTCTACACCTCGATGAACCTGCCGATCGCCGTCTGGATGCTGCGCTCGTTCCTTGCTGAGCTGCCGTTCGAGATCGTCGAGGCGGCGCAGCTGGACGGCTGCCGTCTCCCCCGCATGCTGCGCAGCGTCATCATCCCGATGGCCACGCCCGGCATCGCGGCCACTGCGCTGATCTGCTTCATCTTCAGCTGGAACGAGCTGCTGTTCGCCAAGGCGCTCACCGGCCCGATCGCCCAGACCGCGCCGGTCTTCCTCACAAGCTTCGTGACCAGCCAGGGCCTGTTCCTCGCCAAGGTCTGCGCCGCGTCGGTCGTGGTGTCGCTGCCGGTGCTCATCGCCGGGTTCGCCGCCCAGGACAAGCTCGTGCAGGGCCTGTCGCTCGGAGCGGTCAAGTAGTCGTGGCGGTGCCGACCAGCACAGCTGCTGTTGCCCTGCGTGCTGCGACCTTGGCGTCGGTGCCCGGTTCGGTCACGACGCCGCGGTACGACCGCGCGGCCGTCACCGTCGGCATCGTGCACCTCGGCGTCGGCAGCTTCCACCGCGCCCATCTGGCCCGCTACCTCGACGACCTGATGAACGCCGGCGAGGCGCTCGACTGGGGCATCTGCGGGGTCGGGGTGATGGAGAGCGACCGACGGATGCGGGATGTGCTCCGCGCCCAGGACTGCCTCTACACCTTGGTCGAGAAGTACGCCGACGGCACCCGCACCGCCCGGGTGATCGGCTCGATCGTCGAGTATCTGTTTGCGCCCGACGACCCCGAGGCCGTGATCGCCCGGATGGCTGATCCGGCCGTCCGCGTCGTCTCCCTCACGGTGACCGAGGGCGGCTACGGCGAGCGCGCCCAGGTCGGCCCATGCTCGGCCTTCGGACTCATGCTGGCCGCGCTGGTGCGCCGCCGCGAGCAGGACACTCCCCCGTTCACCGTGCTGTCCTGCGACAACATCGAGAACAACGGTGAGACCGCCCGCCACGCGCTCTCGTCCTTCGCCGCCCGGACCGACCCGGACCTGGCCGCCTGGGTGCTGGAGCAGGTGCGTTTCCCGAGCTCGATGGTAGACCGGATCACCCCGGCGACCGTGGACGCGGATCGGGACGAGCTGGCAGCGCAGTTCGGCGTGCTCGACGGCTGGCCGGTGGTCAGCGAGCCGTTCACCCAGTGGGTGCAGGAGGAGAGCGGCGAGGCCCGTCCGCCGTGGCAGGACGCCGGCGTGCAGGTCGTGCCCGACGTACGTCCGTACGAGCTGATGAAGCTGCGCCTGCTCAACGCGAGCCATCAGGCGCTCTGCTACCTCGGCTGGCTGTCCGGCTTCCGGCTGGTGCACGAGGTCGCCCAGGACCCGTCGTTCCGCGCGTTCCTGCTCGACTACATGGAGCGGGAGGCGACACCGACCCTGGAGCCGCTGCCCGGCATCGACCTGCCGGCCTACCGGCGGGAGCTGCGGGCAAGGTTCGCGAACCCGCACGTGCGTGACACCGTCAGCCGCCTCTGCGCGGAGAGCTCGGACCGCATCCCCACCTGGCTGGTGCCGGTGATCCAGCAGAACCTCGCCCACGGCGGTGAGGTGCGCCGTTCGGCAGCGATCGTCGCCTCCTGGGCCCGATATGCGACGGGGGTCGACGAGCAGGGTCAGGCGTACGAGGTGGTCGATCGTCGACGCGACGAAGTGATGTCACGTGCTCAGGACGCTGACCCGTTGGCCTTTCTACGCTGTGAGCTGTTCGGAGACCTCGCTGCCGACCCTCGGTTCACTGAGCCCTACGTCGCCGCGCTGACCTCGCTGCGCACCATCGGCGCGCGCGCCACGCTTGCCACGTTGCTGTAGGCACTCCGCCACAGGTGTCCGTCGTGCGGCGCCGCCTCGTGGTGTGAGACCGCCCGCTGACTGGTGTGCCCGGTGATCCGCACGTCCCGACTCCTGCCGCCAGAAGGAGCCCCCGGTGCTCTGGGCGACGACGACGTCCCAGCCCGTCAGCGACCGGTCTCCCCAGGTGCCGGCGCCCGGCGCAACCGGCGGGTTGCCCACCGTAGATATTGGTCCGCAGCAGCCGGTTCTTGTCTCCGAGAATGTCAGAGGTCGGTGCCAGAATCAGGTCATGCCCACCCCGCCTCCGCCGCCGGTCTCCGGTGGCGCCGTGGGTGGCAGCGGCTCGGCCGTGGCGCAGCCCGCCGGAACCTCGTCCGGGCCGTTGCCCGGGTCGCCTTCCGGCTCATCGTCCGGGTCGCAGCCGGGGATGCGCGGGCCGTCGTTGTTCACCCTGCGGGCGCAGAACGCGCACCTGGACACCCTGGAGCGCTTGCAGGGCGAGCAGGCCCGCGGCTACGCCCGCGAGGTCACCACCCTGCTCGCCTGGTTCGATCTCGTCGTGCTTGACCAGGGCACCTGCACCGACCTCGCCGCGCTCGAGCTCGCGCCGGTCCTGCGCAGCGGCCAGCACCACGCCGGCCGCGTGCTGCGCGACGCCCTGCACCTGCGCGACCGGCTCCCCGCCCTGCACGCCGCACTCACCGCCGGAACCATCTGGCGCCCCCAGGCCCAGGTGCTGCTGGAGGAGACCGCCGACTGCTCACCCACGGTCTGCCACGCCGTCCAGACCCGGCTGCTCGGCCCCGACAACCTCGCCACCACCAGCGCACGCAACCCCAGCGACCTACGCCGCCACGTCCGCCGCGCCGTCCTGGCCGCGACCAGCGAGCTCGAAGCCGCCCAGCAAGCCCAAGCCGAACGCGACGCGCGAGCCGCCCGCGACGTCACCATGCGCCCCGCCCGCAACGGCATGGTCACCCTGTTCGCGCTGCTCACCCTGGAACAAGCCCTCGGCCACGCCCACGACCTCGACCTGCTGTGCAAGAAAGTCGCCGCCGCCGACAAGACCGCCGGCATCACCCGCACCGCCGCCCAACGACGCGCCGACATCCTCGCCATGCTCCCCAGCATCGCCCTGCACGCCTGGAACCAGCCCGGACAGCCCGGCGGCGACCCCGGACAGCCCGCCCAGCCCGGTGGCGCGCCCGCCGAGCCCGCCCAGCCCGGACAGCCCGCGCCGCCCGGCGGCGACCCCGGACAGCCCGGAGGCGCGCCCGGAGCACCCGATCAGCCTGGCGCCGTGCCCGGACCGTCTCTCGTCACCCCGGAACCTGCCCCGGACGGCCAGGAACTGGCCCCCACCACCCCAGCGACCGGCCCCGCCGCCCCCACGACGAGCCCGGCCAGCCCCGTCAGCCCGTTCGGCCCCGTCAGCCCGTTCGGCCCGGCCAGCCCGGCCAGTCCGGCCAGTCCGGCCAGTCCGGCCAGTCCGGCCAGTCCGGCCAGTCCGGCCAGCTGCCCGTTCGGGCCCGGCGCCGTCCCGACCGGCAACCTCGGGCCCGGCGTCGAGCTCATCATCCACACCCCGATGGCCACCGCCTTGGGCCTGTCCCACGAACCCGGAGAGGTCCTGGGTTACGGCCTGATCAGCGCCGCCCAGATCCGCCGACTGCTCCCCGACGCCCGCCTTCGCCGCCTCATCATCGACAACCACACCGGCCAACCCCTGCACCGCGACCCGCACACCGTCACACCGCACGTCGCAGCACCGCCCACGACGGAACCGCCCGCCGCAGCGCCTACGGCTGACCCCACGGTGCACGCGCATAGGGCCAGACCTCAGGACGAGCCTTCAGAGGTGCTGCGACCGGACGGGCCACCTGCAGAACCCGGAACACCCGAAGCACCAGGAGCACCGCCGCCCTCAGAGCAGGACATCGCCAGCAGGTCTGCCGCCGCCCACCGGATCCTGCGCGGCTGGCTCGGACTCGACCCCCACACCGACCCCGCGCACGCCTGCCCCGCCGAGCCCGCGATGCCGGTCATGCCCATCGCACCGATCACACCCGGCATGCCTGACGCGCGGGGCGTGCTGCTCGGGACGCCCGGCTCCCCGCTGCGACCCGCACAACCCGCAGAGTCCACCAGCACCGGTCAGACGAGCATCGCCGGCCAGAACGGCGAGGTCTGGCTGATCGACCCGCCCGAGCACCACCACGACCCGTCGGTCGGCCTGGCCCGCTTCCTGGCCCTGCGCGACCCGATCTGCACCGGACCCGGCTGCGCCACCGCCGCCAGCCGCTGCGACCTGGACCACCAGAAGCCCTACCGAACCGGCAGCGCTCACAGCGAGCAGCACGGCGGGCTGACCACCGCCGCCAACCTCAGCCCCAAAAGCCGACGCTGCCACCGCGCCAAGACCCTCCACC
>JBBSTI010000048.1:0-22543 GCA_038236005.1 Mycobacteriales bacterium
CCGGGGCCGAGACGGGCGTTGCCCAGGCGGTGGGACCTCCGCGGTGCTGAGGCGCAGCCACCGCGGCGCCAGGACTGGATGCTGAAAAGAGATTGCCGAGCCGCACAAGCAGGGCCCTGGTCACCATCTCGCCCTGTCGAGGATGGCACGAGGTCACGATCAGGTCAAGGAATCAACCCGGTCACCGGGTTCACCGTTCGGTGAACCCGACCAGGTCCCCTCGAGGGTCGCCCCACCAGTGCCCGACCCGGTCGACCCGCCCGGGGCCGTCGTCCAGCAGGGCGAGCAGCTCCTCGCAGGCCTCGCGCGGACCCTCTGCGACCACCTCGACCGAGCCTCCGGCCAGGTTGGTGGCACTGCCGACCAGGCCCAGCTCGAGCGCCCGCGACCGGGTCCACCACCGGAACCCCACCCCCTGCACCTGGCCCGACACCCTGGCCGTGAGACGCGCGGTCGCGGTCTCGCTCATCGGGGGTAGCGAGGTCTCGGCTGGCAGACCGGGCAGCTGAACGAGCTGCGGTTCATGAACGTCTCCCGACGGATCGTCGCGCCGCATCGCTCGCACGGCAGCCCCTCCCGCCCGTACGCGGACAGCTCGCGCGCGAACAACCCGCTGACCCCCTCGGTCGACACGTAGAGCGCGTCGAAGCTGGTGCCGCCGACCGCCAGCGACGCGGTCAGCACGTCCCGCGCGTGGTCGAGCAGCGCTCGGGCCTTCGGGCCCGTGACCGCCTCGGTCGCCCGCCCACCGTGCAGCTGCGCACGCCAGAGCGTCTCGTCGGCGTAGATGTTGCCGATCCCGCTGACCAGGGCCTGGTCCAGCAGCGCCCGCTTGACCCCGGTGCGCCTGGCCCGCAGGCCACGGACGAACGCATCGTCGTCGAACTCGGGGTCCAGCGGGTCACGGGCGACGTGCGCGTACGCCCCCGGTAGCCCATCGACCATGGCGCCGCCGGCCGCCACCGCCATCGCCCCGAAGGTCCGCTGATCGACGAACCGCAGCTCGCGGCCCCCGTCGATGAAGGCGAACCGGATCCTCAGGTGCACCTCGTCGGGCTTGTCGGGCGGCACGACGAGCAGCTGCCCGCTCATCCCGAGGTGCCCGGTCAGCGCGTCGCCGCTGTCCAGCGGCAGCCACAGATACTTTCCACGACGACGCGCGGCCAGCACGGTGCGCCCGGCCACCAGCGCCTCGAAGTCGCGCGCGCCTGGCTCGTGACGTCGCACGGAGCGGGGGTGCGACACGGTGGCGGACGCGATCGTCCGGCCGACCACCCCGCGCGCCAGGCCGAGCCGGACGACCTCGACCTCGGGGAGCTCCGGCACTCAGCCGCTCCCCGCGCTACCGACGCTGGCCGGGCCCTGCGCAGCGAGCACGCCGCAAGCCACCTCGGCCGCCTCCTGCTCCGCAGCCTTCTTGGTCGCCCCGGTCCCGGTCCCGAGCGTGCGTCCTGCGACCTGGACCTGGGCCTCGAAGTGCCGGGCGTGGTCGGGCCCGGAGCCGTGCAAGACGTATTCCGGGCTACCGAGGCCTGCCGCGGCCGAGGCCTCCTGCAGGGTGGTCTTCCAGTCGGCCTGGGTGGTGCCCGCCCCTGCGCCGGCGAGCAGCGGGTCCACCAGGCGCAGGATCACGGTCGTGGCGCCGGCCAGGCCACGCTCGAGGAAGATCGCTCCGAGCAACGCCTCGGTGGTGTCGGCGAGGATCGAGTCCTTGTCGCGGCCGCCGCTGCTGTCCTCACCCTTGCCCAGCCGCAGCCAGCGGCCGAGCCCGAGCCCCCGGGCGATCCCGGCCAGCGCCCGCGTGCTGACGACCGCCGCACGCATCTTGGCGAGCTGGCCCTCCGCCAGGTCGGGATAGGCCCGATAGATCGCGTCCGTCACGACCAGGCCGAGCACCGCGTCGCCGAGGAACTCGAGGCGCTCGTTGGTGGGGAGCCCGCCGTTCTCGTACGCGAAGGATCGATGGGTCAAGGCTTGCTCCCACGCGGCGGCCGGCAGGCCGACCCCGAGCGACGCCTCCAACCAGGTGTAGGAGCTCACCCGCGGGCCCGCGTCAGCAGGATGACGTGCTCGACCAGGTCGCCGACCGTACGAAAGCCGTCCAGCTCCTCGTCGCGGATCCGATGACCCGGACCGTGCAGCTGGGACAGCCGGTCCTCGACGGTCTCCACGATCTCGACCAGCATCAGACTGTCTACCCCCAGGTCTCGGGCGAAGCGGGTGCTGGGCACCAGCTCGCCCGGCTGGACGCCGACGACCCGGGCGCAGGCCGTCTGCACGAGGTGCAGCAGGCCCTCCGCCGAACGCGCAGCCCCGGCCGGGACAGACGTCACGGGTGGGGTCAGACGGCGATGACGGTGCGCTTGTCGTAGCGACCGCACTCGGGGCACACGGTGTGCGGGCGCATCGTGTGACCGCGGTCGCAGGTGGCCAGCACCGGGAGTGCGGTCTTCCACTGCGAGCGCCGCGAGCGGGTGTTGCTGCGGGACATCTTGCGCTTCGGGACGGCCATGGTCAGTTCTCCTCGGGTCCGGTCGCCTGCTGCCCGTGCGCGGGCATCAGGTCCTGCAACGCCGACCACCGGGGGTCGACGACGTCATGGGTGTGCTCGTCGGGCAGCACCGCCCAGCGCTCCCCGCAGGTGGCGCAGAGCCCTTCGCAGTCGGGGCGGCACAGCGGGGTGAGCGGCAGCGCCAGCACGACAGCATCGCGCAACGCCGGCTCGAGGTCGAGCAGGTCGCCGATGACATGGCTCTCGTCGGCGTCGTCGTCGGTGCCGCTGCCCCCCTCGGGATAGACGTACAGCTCCTGGAAGCCGACGTGGGCCGTGTCGCTGATCGGCTCCAGGCACCGGCCGCACTGGCCCACCACGGGGGCGGTCACCTCGGCGGTCACCAGCACGCCCTCCATGACGCTCTCGAGCCGCAGCTCGAGGTGCACGGGCTTGCCGACCGGGACCCCGATCAGGTCGATGAGGCCGAGCCCCTCGGGGGCCGGCACGTCGATCGTGGTCTCCCGCATCGAGCCCGGACGTCGACCCAGCTCGCGCGTCTCGAGCACGAGGGGTCGTCGGGGATCGAGGCGGGGCGTCTGGTTCCGGTCCATTCTGAAGTCCTGGGTGCGGTCTGGGCTGGGGTCTGAGGCCACTGTCACGAGCGCTCTGCGGTCATGGCTGCGAGCGAGGTCCGGTGCAGGCAGACCAAAGGAGCCTAGCGGTTCGGCGGCGCGGGAGCTGCGGCCCCGCTCCCGCCCGAGACCTCGTCCGGGTCGGCACGACCAGGGTCGGGCAACGGACCGTCCGACGCGTCGCCCTGCCGGTCGTCGTCCAGCGTCGACAGCTCGCTGGGTGGCGTCCCCTCGAGCTGGGAGCGTCCTCGGTGCACGGCCTCCAGCGTCTTGGTCAGCACCACCTCGAAGGTGGCCAGCTTCCCGTCGACATAGTCCTCGACCTCTCGGCGCAGCGTCTCGGCCTCGTGCTGACTCGCGCCGATCAGGTCGTCCGCCTGCGTCTGCGCCTCGGTGAGGACCGCGGAGGCCGAGACCAGCCGGGCCTGCTCGGCGCGGGCCTGCTCGAGCAGCTCGCCGGCCTGGCGACGACCGGCCGCGACCACGCTGCCCCGCTCCGACAGCAGCTGACGCGCCTCGCCGACGACGCCGGGCAGCCCGACCCTCAGCTCGTCAAGCAGCCCGAGCACCTCGCTGCGGTTGAGGACGCAGGAGGCTGACAGGGGCATCGAACGGGCGTCCTCGACCAGCTGGGTGAGACGTCCGAGCGTGTCCTGCACCCGGTCCAGCTGACCGCCCGCCTCGCCCAGCACGGGGTCGCTGGACCCCGGGCCGGGCGTGTTCGTCGCAGGCTCGGTGCCGGTGCCGGAGGAAGTGCGGTCGTGGTCCATGAGACCTGCCTACCCCGCCTGCTCGGACAACCGCGCAACCAGCCGCTCCCGGACCGGGCCCGGGATCAGGTTGCGGACGTCGCCCCCGTAGGTCGCGACCTCCTTGACCAGACTGGAGGACAAGAAGGAGAACAGCGGGTTGGTCGTCATGAACAGCGTCTCCACACCGGCAAGCCCATGGTTCATCTGCGCCATCTGCAGCTCGTAGTCGAAGTCGCTGATCGCCCGCAGCCCCTTGACGATCACAGGCACCTCGTTGTCGCGGCACCAGTCGACGAGCAGGCCGTGGAAGCTACCCACGACGACGTTGCCGTACTCAGCGGTCACCTCCCGCAGCATCTCGATGCGTTCCTCGACGGAGAACAGCGAGCTCTTCTTCTTGTTGACCAGCACGGCCACGGTGACCTCGTCGTAGATGGCGCTCGCGCGACCGACGATGTCCAGGTGTCCCAGGGTGACCGGGTCGAAGGACCCGGGGCACACCGCCTTCCTCATGAGACCAGGCTCCTTCTGCTCGTCGGTGCTCCGGTCACGGGCTGCGGCGCTCATGGCCGCGGAGCCTAGTCACCCGAGCCCGGCGTTCGCTGCCCGGCCTGCGCGTAGTGCACGGTCGCCTCGCCGTAGCGACGCGAGCGGATCGCCGTCAGACCCTCCGGCCACACCGGCTCACCCCCCCGGCTCGGGCGTTCGAGCACGACGACTCCCCCGGGCAGCACCCAGGGCTCCAACGCGCTCAGCACCCCTTCCACCCCCAGGGCGTACGGCGGGTCGATCAGCAGCAGGTCGTGCGCCCGCTGCGGCGGCCGGGCCAGGAAGGCCGACACCTCGGCCGCAACGACCTCGACGTCCTCGCCCAGCAGCGCCGCGTTGGCGCGGACCGCCGCGAGCGCCGCCGGGTCCTGCTCGACCATGGTCACCGGCCCGGCACCACGGGAGCGGGCCTCCAGCCCGAGCGCGCCCGAACCGGCGTAAAGCTCCAGCACCCGTGCGCCCTCGAGCTCCAGCAGGCTCTGCAGCGAGCTGAAGATCCCCTCGCGGGCCCGGTCTGAGGTCGGACGGGTCAGTTCTCCGGCCGGCACCTGCAACCGGCGGCCGCGGTGCGTGCCCGCGATGATGCGTGTCATCAGCGTGTCCTGTCTCTGAAGGCTGACTGTCTGACGTTCGTCACGTTCCCGCGAGCCGGCTCAGCCGCGCTCGAGGTAGGCAGCATCGTCGGGCCGAAGCAGCGCGGAGACGGCGACCGCGAGCCCGGGATGCTGTGCCAGCGTCGGGTCGTCGTGCACGATCTGCTCCGCCAGGGCCCGGGCCGCGACGATGACGTCCTCGTCCTCCAGCAGGCGCAGCAGCTTTACGGCGGTGCGGCCGCCGGACTGCTCGGTGCCGAGCACGTTGCCCTCGCGGCGCTGCTCGAGGTCGACCCGGGCCAGCGCGAACCCGTCCCCGGTGGCGGCGACCGCATCCAGCCGGCTGCGGGCATGGCTGCCGGCGGGCGCCTCGGTGACGAGCAGGCACAGCCCGGCGTCCTTGCCGCGCCCGACCCGGCCGCGCAGCTGGTGCAGCTGGCTGACCCCGAACCGGTCGGCGTCCAGGATCACCATCACGGTCGCGTTCGGCACGTCCACGCCGACCTCGATGACCGTGGTCGCGACCAGCACCTCGGTCTCCCCGCCGGCGAAGCGGCCCATGGCGGCCTCCTTGTCCTCGGGGCGCATCCGACCGTGCAGCACCTCGACCCGCAACCCGGCGAACACGCCGGCGGTGAGCAGCGGGGCCAGCTCGGTGGCCGCGGCCGGCGGGCGGCGGCCGTCGGTGGGCAGGTCGGTCGGCTCCACCTGCGGGCAGACGACGAAGGCCTGGTGCCCGTCACGGACCGCCTCCACCACCCGGGTCCACGCCCGTGCGATCCATCCCGGCTGCTCGGCCAGCGGGATCACGTGCGTAGCGATCGGCTGCCGCCCGGCCGGCAGGCCGGTCAGGGTGAGAGCCTCGAGGTCGCCGTACACGGTCATCGCCACGGTGCGCGGGATCGGGGTCGCGGTCATCACGAGCACGTGCGGGGCGGCCCCCTTGGCGCGAAGCGTCTCGCGCTGCTCGACCCCGAACCGGTGCTGCTCATCGACCACCACCAGGCCGAGGTCGGCGAGCTCGACCCCCTCGCTGAGCAACGCGTGCGTGCCGACGACGATCCCGGCCAGTCCGCCGGACGCCGCGGAGAGCGCCTCCCGCCGGGCCGCCGCGCCGAGCGAGCCGGTCAGCAGCGCCAGCGCCGTGGACCGACCTCCTGCCGGCTCGGCGCCCGCGTCGGTCAGCTGGCCGGCCTGCCCGAGCGGGCCGAGCAGCGCACGCAGCGACCGGGCGTGCTGCTGCGCGAGCACCTCGGTGGGCGCCAGCAGAGCCGCCTGCCCCCCGCTGTCGACGACCTGGAGCATGGCGCGCAGCGCCACCAGGGTCTTGCCCGAGCCGACCTCGCCCTGCAGGAGCCGGTGCATCGGCTCCGGGCGCGCCAGCTCGGCGGCCAGGGTCTCGCCGACCTCACGCTGACCGTCGGTCAGGATGAACGGGCTGCTCGCGTCGAAGGCCGTCAGCAGCCCGCCGGTGCGACCCGGCCGGGCGCGCCCGGGCTCGGAGCGGGCGGTGGCCCGACGTTGCGCCAGCACCACCTGGAGCACCATCGCCTCGTCCCACACCAGGCGACGCCGCGCCTCGGTCAGCCCTTCTGCGTCCTCGGGACGGTGGATGGCTTCCACCGCCTGGCGCAGGTC
Organism: Mycobacteriales bacterium; assembly: GCA_038236005.1. Taxonomy (GTDB): domain Bacteria; phylum Actinomycetota; class Actinomycetes; order Mycobacteriales; family SCTD01; genus CANKBT01. The sequence continues at coordinate 6,659 of JBBSTI010000048.1, forward strand.
GAGCAGGCCGTGCTCGCGACGTACGCCCTCGGGCAGCGGGTCCGGCCCGGTCGACACGACGTCGAGCACGGTCCGTACGGCCTTGGCGACGTTCCAGGTCGGCAGTCTGGCGGTGGCGGGGTAGAGCGGCACGATCCGGCCGGCGAAGCCAGCTGCGTCCAGCTCCATGCCGACCAGCGCCTCGGGCGAGACCAGCTGCAGGGTCTGACCGAACCTGCTGACCTTGCCCGCGAACAGGCCCTCCGTGCCTACCGGCATGCGGCCGGCGTGCCAGTCGCCTCGGGCGAACCAGACCAGGACCAGCCGCGCCCGACCGTCGGTGATCGTGATCGTGGCCATCCGGCGACGCTTGCCCTTGTCGTACTTGTTGTTGCCCCCGACGTCTCGCACGGTCACGCTCTCGACCCGCGCGCGGACCGTGACGTGCTCGCCCTCCACCAGGTCGGTCAGCGGGGTGAGCTTCCCGCGCTCGGTATAGCGACGGGGCCAGTGGTGGACCAGGTCGGCCACCGTACGCAGACCGAGACCGGTCTCGAACGCCTTCGCCGTCTTGGCCCCCAGGGCCTCGGCCAACGACGCGGTCATGGCGAGCCCGGCGGGCGGCGGCACGTCGGTCCCCCTGCTGCTGGTCGGTCCCGACCGGTGCGCGGGGCTGGTCTGCCGGGATCTGGCTGGGGGCAGAGTAGTGCGGGCTGCTAGCGTCATCCGCCGTGCCCGCCGCCCTCGGCGTGCGGCCCCCTGACCGTTCGATCGAGGAGTTCACCGTGTCTGCCCACTGCGACGTCTGCGGCAAGGGACCCGGTTTCGGGATGTCGGTCAGCCACTCCCACCGCCGCACCCCTCGGCGCTGGAACCCGAACATCCAGACGGTGCGTGCCCTGGCCGGCAAGTCGGGCAAGCAGCCGATGAAGCTGGACGTGTGCACCTCTTGCCTCAAGGCTGGCAAGGTCGCCCGCGCCTGAGCGCAGGCACAACCGCAGGAGGTCGTCATGGCGTGGTGGTGGTCGTTGACCCAGGACCAGGTCGAGGACGACTCTGGCCCGACGGTCCCCAAAGACCGACTGGGTCCGTATGACACGCCCGAGCAGGCCGCCCAGGCGCTTCGCCTGGCGGCTGAACGCACCGAGGCTGAGGACGAGCGCGATCGCAGGGACGACGGATAGCCGGTCCTCAACCGGGATCGAGGCGCCATCCGTGGTGCACCGGTCCAGTCCCGGCACCGAGCGCAAAGCTGTGCGTGATCGCGCCGGTCACGTAGGCCTTCGATGCCCGGACCGCCGCCGGGACGTCGTCGCCGAGGGCTAGCCGGCTCGCGATCGCGCTGGCCAGCGTGCACCCGGTTCCGTGCGTGTGACGGGCATCCAGCCGAGGTCCCCGCAGGACCACCTCGGTCGTGCCGTCGGTGAGCAGGTCCACCGGGTCACCGGTCAGGTGCCCGCCCTTGACCAGAGCCCAGGTCGGCCCGAGCGTGAGCAGGGCGTCCGCACCCCGACGCAGGTCCCGCTCGGACTCCACCTGCACGCCGGTGAGCAGCGCGAGCTCCGGCAGGTTGGGCGTGACGACCGTTGCCAGCGGGAGCAGCCGGCCGGTCAGCACCTCGAGCGCCTCCGGCGCGAGCAGCACGTCACCGTGGGTGCTCACGCACACCGGGTCGACGACCAGCGGCACCGTGCCGTCGCGCCGGTCGAGCTGCCCGAGCTGCTCGGCGACCGCCTCCACGACCGGCGCGCTGGACAGCATGCCGGTCTTGACGGCGTCGACCCCGATGTCGTCGAACACGCTGCTCAGCTGCTCGCGGACCGCGTCGACCGGCAGCTCCCAGGCCCCCTGGACGCCAAGGGTGTTCTGGGCCGTGACCGCCGTGACGACGCTCATCCCGTGCACGCCGAACGCCAGCATCGTCTTGAGATCGGCCTGGATGCCGGCCCCTCCCCCGGAGTCCGAACCGGCGATCGTGAGGACCCGCCTCACCAGTGCGTCCAGCCCTGGCCGACCGGCTGCGTCCCGAGCACCCGAAGGCCGGGTGTCCCCGCTGCCACCGTCCCGATCCGCTGCACGCCCTGCGGCAGGACGGTCCCTGGCGGGACGGCGGCCACCAGGCCGTGGTCCTCGCCCCCGGTCAGCTGGTCCTGCACGTCGATCCCGTCCTCCGGCAGCAGTGTCGTGTCCAGCTCGATGCTGACTCCCGACGCGGTCGCGAGCCTGGTCAGGTCCTGCACCAGCCCGTCGCTGACGTCCATCATCGCGGTGGCGCCGGCTGCGGCGAGCAGCACCCCCAGGGCGTCGGGCGGGGCGGGCCGCCGGTGCGCGTCGACCCGTCTCCCCTCACGCTGCCCGGCCAGCAGGTCGGCGAGCCCCGCGGCAGCCCAACCGAGCCGGCCGGCGTGCACCAGCAGGTCCCCGGGTCGTGCCCCGCTGCGCAGCACCGGGGCGCGCCCGGCCAGGTCGCCGAGCGCGGTCACCGACACCATGAGGCCGTCGGCCCGCACCGTGTCCCCGCCGACCACCTCCGCGCCCACCAGCGCGGCCTCGGCCGCCAGTCCTGACGCCAGCTCGAGCACCCAGTCCAGGGGCAGGTGGGCGGGCGCGGCGAGCCCGACCAGCAGGGCGGTCGGCGTCGCGCCCATCGCGACGACGTCCGCAAGGTTGGCCGCAGCCGCCTTGTGGCCGACGTCGTGCGCGCTCGACCAGTCGCGCCGGAAGTGGACCCCCTCGACGAGCACGTCGGTGGTGGCGACGACCCGTCCGTCCGGGGCGAGCACGACGGCCGCGTCGTCCCCGGGACCGACCACGGTCCGGCTCTGCTCACGCAGTCCACGCAGTCCACACGGTCCACCCGGCCCTTGACGTCCGCTGCGTCCCAGCACAGCCGTGACCCGGTCCACCACCTCGTTCTCGCCGACCGAGCCCACGGTGGGCGCGTCACCCCCGGTGACGCGGTCGCCACCGGTCGCCTGGTCGCCTAGCGTGCTCATCACAGCTCCCTACCCGGCGGGGGCGATCCAGAGCGGAGCGCGACCATCGCGGTGCAGGCATACATCCTCATCCAGACCGAGATCGGCCGTTCGGCGAAGGTGGCCCGCGAGACCTCGGTGCTGCCCGGCGTCGAGAGCTCTGAGGTCCTGACGGGCGGCTACGACGTGATCTCCCGGGTGACGGCGGTCGACGTCGACCAGCTGGGTCGGCTCGTGGCCGACGGCATCCAGGCCGTCGAGGGGATCACGCGCACGGTCACGTGCCCGGTCATCCACCTCTGAGGGTGACCCGCGGCACGCCGTTCTGTCTGCTCGCCGCCCTGACCCTGACGGCATGCTCAGGTGGCGCGTCCGAACCAGGACCCGTCGACGTGACGCCGCCCCCGGTCGACGCGGGCGCTGCCGCGGTCTGCGCCCGGCTCGCCCCCCTGCTCCCGCAGAGCCTCGGTGACGGCAGGGACCGACGTCCGGTGACCGCCGACCCGACACGCGTGACCGCCTGGGGAGACCCGGCCATCGTGCTCACCTGCGGGGTGCCTCCCGCCGGATCGCCAGGCCAGGACGGTGGGCCGTTCGTGCTCGGACCGCCGAACGACGACCGGCTGCTCGGCTTCGCGCAACAGGACGTCGGAGCCGCCACCCTGTTCAAGACTCAGGAGACCGCGGTGACCGTGTCCGTGCTGGTGCCTGACACCGACGACGCGACCGTCATGCAGCGGTTCCTGGTGGCGCTGCTGGACACCCTCCCCCCCGCGCCGGACCCGGGGTAGCCGGTCCCGGCTAGCGCAGCCCCACCGGTCGCGCCAAGGCCGTCTCGATCAGCCGCTCCACGAGCTGCGGATAGCTCACGCCGGAGGCCTCCCACATCCTGGGGAACATGGAGGTCGGGGTGAAGCCCGGCATCGTGTTGACCTCGTTGACCGTCGGCGTGCCCTGCTCCCCGACGAAGAAGTCCACCCGGGCGAGACCCTCGCAGCCCAGCGCCCGAAAGGCTGTGAGCGCCATCCGCTGCACCTCTCGCACGGTGGCCTCGGACAGGTCCGCGGGGACGTCCAGGCGCGCACCGTCGAGATATTTGGTGTCGAAGTCGTAAAAGCCCCCGGCCGGCGCGTGGATCTCCGCCGGGACCGACGCCTGCGGCCCGTCCGGCCCGTCCAGCACGCCGCACTCGATCTCCCGCCCCGGCACCAGGCCCTCCACGAGCACCTTCGGGTCGGCGGCCCACGCGGTCTCCAGAGCTGCCGGCAGCGCGCCGGGCTCGTCGACCCGGCTGATGCCGATGCTGGAACCGCCGCGGGCGGGCTTGACGAAGAGCGGCAGCCCGAGCCGGGAGACCGGCATCAGGTCGTCACCGCGACGCAGCACCACCGCGTCCGCGACCGGCAGACCGGCCGCGCGCAGCAGCATCTTCGCGACCGCCTTGTCCATCGCTGCTGCGCTGGCGAGCACCCCGCTGCCGACGTAGGGCAGGTCGGCCAGCTCGAGCAACCCCTGCACGGTTCCGTCCTCGCCGTACGGGCCGTGCAGCAGCGGCCAGACGACGTCTGCTCCGTGCAGCACCTCGCCGGCGCCGTCGGCGGCCCGCAGCCCGCCCGAGGTCGGGTCGCCCGCCAGGACCGCGGGGGGGCCGTCGATGATCGCGGGCAGCGTCCGACCGCGCAGCCGTAGCGCCTCGGCGTCGGTCGGACCGAGCACCCAGCGTCCCTCTGCCGTGATGCCCACCGCGACGACGTCGTAGCGCGCCGGGTCCAGCGCCGCGAGCACGCTGCCTGCGGACAGGCAGGAGATGGCGTGCTCCGTGCTGCGGCCGCCGAAGATCAGGACCAGTCGGGTGCGCGTCACCGCGCGACCCTAACGGTCCACGAGAGGTTCGCGGACCAGCGACACCTGCGCCGACCGGACGACCCACGCACGCGGCTCAGGCGGCCGCCCGCGCCCGTGCCAGCCGGGACCGGCGGGACTGGCCCCAGTGCAGCACCCTGCGCAGCTGCAGGACGACCGGTCCGTGGCGGTCGCGCAGGACGGCGGCGTCCAGCAGGTACATCGCACGGGCGGCCTCCATGTGCGACCAGACCAACGGGGTGTTGCCCAGGCCCTGACGGCTCTGCGGATCGATCTCTTCCGGCAGCAGCGCCGGCAGCACCGCGTCCAGCGCGCGAGCACGTTCGCGCGCCTCGTCGATCCGGCCGCAGGCCGCGAGCGCGGACACCACCCACCACGAGGTCGGCAGGAACGCTCCCTCGGTGCCGCCGAAGCCGTCGTCGCGCAGCGGAGGGACGTGACCGGCCGGCTCGTAGCGGTAGAGGAACGGGGCCACGTCGAGCCGGGCCAGCGGCGCGTCGACCAGCCGGGAGGCCCGGGGGTCGTCCCGGTCGAACAGCCGGAAGATCACCGCCATCAGCGCGCTCGCGTCCGCGCTGCGGGCCGGGTCCCCGTACGCCTGGGGAAGCCCGCCGTCGTCCTGCAGCGCTCCGACGACCCGGTCTTTTGCGCGTTCACGAGCTTTCTTCCACCGGCCCGTACGGGTCCAGGGCCGTCGCCAGTGCGCGATGCTGATGGCTCGGTCCAGCGCGATCCAGACGCCGATGTCGGCCGACACCAGCTCGGTCGGCTCGCGCAGCTCCCAGATCCCTGAGGTGACGCGGTCCAGGTCCTCGGCGGACAACGCGTCGGCGATCTCGTGCACCATGCTCCACACCGGACCGGTCAGGGACCCTCCCTGCTGCAGGTATACCGACACGGACTCCAGGAGCAGACCGAGCGCGTCGTACTGCACCTGGCCCGCAGCGTCGTTGCCGACCCGGACCGGGAGCGAACCGGCCCAGCCGGCGACGCCGGCGATCGTGCGCTCGGCCGGCACCTCCCGGCCGCGCAGGTCGGTCATCGGCCCGCTCGGCGTCTGGCGGGACGCGGTCTGGTCGACCACGAAGCCCAGGTAGCGGGCCGCCATGTCCGAGCGTCCTAGCAGCGCCGCCACCGACATGGCGAGCGAGGCGTCACGCAGCCAGGTGTAGCGGTAGTCGAACTGCCGGTCGTGGCCCGGGGCCTCGGGCAGCGAGGTGGTCGGTGAGGCGACCACGGCGCCGGTCTGGGTGAAGGTGCACTGACGCAGCACCCGCAGCGCGTCCTCGACCCGGTGCCGTCCCCACGCCGGCATCCGGGCACCGTCGAGGAACTCGTCGTCCTCCCGGGTGTTGTGATCGCACTCCGCGAGCCAGTCCTGCGGCCCACCGGCCCGGTCCGGGTCGAGCGTGAGGCACAGCCCGGTCCACGTGCCGCGAGGGGCCTGCACGCGACCGCGCCACCAGCCGTCGGCAGAGCGGCCGGTCGGACCGAGCAGCCGCAGCGACAGACCCGGCAGGCTTGCCTCGCCGGGTTGCCAGCGAGCCCAGGGCTGGTCGAAGCCGCCGAGCCCCAGCTCGTGCTCGAGGTCCAGGTCGTCGTCCAGGCCCCGCACGAGGCGGACGAGGGAGCTGCTGTCGTCGCCTTTGCGCAGCAGCCCGTCCCGGCACTCGACCCGGCCCCGGGACGTCTGCACGACGGTGGTCAGCGCCGAGCCGGCGGCGTGGCCAGAGTGCGACATCGCGCGCACCCCCAGCCAGCGGGAGGCCGCGCCCGCAGGGTCCAGCAACGACCAGAGCAGGGGTGGGGAGTCCATGCTCGGTGCGCACCACCAGTCGACCTCGCCGCCGGGTCGCAGCAACGCGGTCGCCGCCCCGTCGCCGAGCAGCCGGTGGGCCGAGATCGGTGGCGCATGCGTCGTGCTCGTGGGACCGCTGCTCAAGGGACCGCTGCTCTCGTGACCGCTGCTCTCGTGACCGCTGCTCTCGTGACCGGTGCTCACCCGAGCTGCGCCGCGAGGTCCTGCAGACCCTGCTCGAAGGCGTTGCTGAACGTCGGGAAGGCGTGCACGGTGTCCAGCAGCATCTCGAGCGGCACCTCGGCCCGGACCGCGAGCACGGCCTCGCCGAGCCAGTGGTCAGCCATCGGACCGATCGCGGCCGCGCCGACCAGCACCCGACGGGTGCTGTCCAGGGTCAGCACCAGGACGCCACCGCTGGTGCCCTCGGTGTGGTTGCGCGGGAGGTCGTCCAGGTCCACCGTCGCAGCCAGCGGGTCGAGCCCTTGCTCCCGGGCGTGCTCGGCGTCGAGCCCGACGCTCGCGACCGCCGGCTCGGTGTACACCACCCGTGGGATCGCCCGCAGGTCGGCCACCCGGTCCTCGCCGAGCAGGTTCGCGACGATGACGCGAGCGCGATAGCTGGCGGTGTGCGTGTAGGGCGCGTCGCCCGTCACGTCGCCGGCGGCCCACACGTGCGGCACCGGCTGCCCGTCCCGGACGACCCGGCAGTGCTCGTCAACCGCCAACGGCTCGTCGGTCGGGAGCCCGAGGACGTCGAGCCCGAATCCGTCGGTCCTCGGGATCCGCCCGGTGGCGAGCAGGATCCGCTCGACCTCGACAGCGCTGCCGTCCGACAGGTGCACCGTGCCGCCGTCCGCCTTCTCCGGCTCGACCCCGAGCCGGACGTCCACCCCGTCCGCGCGCAGCACGTCGGCGAGCGCGCGGGCCACCGACGGTTCCTCCGGCCCGAGCAGCTGGTCGTTCGGCTCGACGAGCACCACTCGTACGCCGAACCGCACGAAGGCCTGCGCCGTCTCGCACCCGACCGCGCCTCCTCCCAGGATCAAGAGGGACCTGGGGCGGTCCGGCGAGGACAACGCCTGCTCGCTCGTCCAGGTCGGTGCGGCGTCGAGGCCGTCGACCATCGGCACCTGCGGCTTCGACCCGGTCGCGACGACCAGGTCGCGGTAGGCCAGCCGGCGGGCGGGTCGGTCCGGTTCGTCGACCGTGACGAGACCAGGCGCGGTGATCGTGCCGTGACCCCGCACGAGCGTGACACCGCGTTCCTGGACGTCGTCGGCCGACGCACTGTCGTCGCGGTGCTGCGAGATCTCGTCCCGCCGCTGCGCGGCGACGGCGAACGCGTCGTCGTCGTCGTCCAGGTCGACCTCGGTGCTGCTCGCCCCGAGCCGGACCCGTTGGGTGGCCTCGTGGCGCACCTGAGCCGAACGCAGCATCGCCTTGCTCGGGATGCACGCGACGTAGGCGCACTCACCCCCCACCCGGTGCTGCTCGACGAGCGCCACGGCGCGTCCGGCGTCGGCAAGCGCGGTGGCCACATTCTCGCCGGCGGACCCGGCGCCGAGCACGACGACGTCGAAGCGCTCTCCGGGAGTCTCAGGGTCAGAAGACGTGTCAGAAGAGGTCATAGCCGGTTCTTTGCCGTGCACGAACCCCTCACACCTGAGCGCTGGGACACACGGTCACACCGTCGCGCCGGGGCACGTCGCCACCAGCGGGCAGCCCCCGCAGGGCGGGCAGTGCTCGGCACACTTGCGCGGCTCGGCGTAGTCCCGACGCGGCACCGCCGGTCCGGCGCACCGAGGTCGTCCGGTCAGGCAGTGGTGCAGCCCGTGCTCGACGATCAGCGCGTGCAGCACCCCCCAGGGCACACCACCGGTGTCCTGCTGATCGAGCTGCTGACGCAGCACCCCGTACGAGGCGCTCGGATCGACCAGGCCGAGGCGACCGAGCACCCGACGCAGGTAGGCGTCCACGACCGGGACGCTGGTGCCGGTGAAGGCGAGCAGCGTGTCCGCGGTCTCGGGCCCGACCTGCGGCAGGGCCAGCAGCACCGGACGAGGGTCCGGCCCGGCGAGGATCCTCGCGAGCCCACCGGCCTCGAGCACAGCGGCGGCCAGGGACGGCAGGCGGCGCGACCGCACCGACGGATAGGCCGCGCCCCGCAGCAGCGGTGCCAGCACCTCGGGGTCCGCCGTGGCGAGCGAGACCCAGGACGCCAGGCCTGCGTCGCGCAGCCGCAGCAGCACCTGTTCCACCCGCTCCCAGCGGCTCTGCTGGCAGAGCACGATGCCGAGCAGCAGCTCGTCCTCCGCCGCGATCTCCGGAACCAGGCGCGGCATCCACCAGGGTTCCTCGCCGTAGTGCGCGAGAAGGGTGCGTGCGACGGTCGCCAGGTCCGTCGTCCGGCCGATCGCCGCGGGTCTGGTCCCCGGCGGTCCGCTGACAGCGGGGCTGGTCGCAGCAGGACCGGTCACTCGGCGCAGGCGTCCCTGGACATCAGGGCTTCGACGACCGCGGACGGCGGCTGGCCGTCGTGGCAGACCGCCGAGACCTGCTCGGTGATCGGCATCTCCACGCCGTGCCGGCGGGCGAGCTCGAGCACCGACCAGCAGCTCTTGACCCCCTCGGCGGTCTGATGGGGCTGCGCCTCGATCTCCGCGAGCGTCTCCCCGCGGCCGAGCCGTTCGCCGAAGGTGCGGTTGCGCGAGAGCGGGGAGCTGCAGGTCGCCACCAGGTCGCCCATCCCCGCGAGCCCCGCGAACGTCATCGGGTCTGCGCCCAGGGCGACCCCGAGCCGTGCGGTCTCGGCCAGGCCGCGGGTGATGATCGAGGCCTTGGTGTTGTCGCCGTAGCCGAGGCCCTCAGCGATCCCGGTCGCGAGCGCGATCACGTTCTTGACGGCGCCGCCGAGCTCGCAACCGATCACGTCGTGGTTGGTGTAGGGCCGGAAGTAGGACGTCGTGGTGACCTTCTGCAGCCAGCGCACCGTCTCCGGTTCGGTGCAGGCCACGACCGTCGCCGAGGGCTGGCCGAGGGCGATCTCCTTCGCGAGGTTCGGTCCGCTCACCACCGCGACCCGGTCGGCGTGCGCCCCGGTGACCTCGCAGACCACCTCGCTCATGCGCCGGCAGGTGCCGACCTCGACCCCTTTGAGCAGACTGACAAAAACAGCACCTTGCGCCAGCTGGGGGGCCAATGCACAGAGAGTGGCGCGCAACGTCTGCGACGGCACGGCAAGCACCACCAGCTGCGCCTCGAACAGGGCTGCGGCAGCATCGGTGGTGGCGGTCACCCGGTGCGGCAGGACGATGCCAGGCAGGTAGTCCGGGTTCTCGTGCTCCTCCCGCACGGCCCGGGCGACCTCCTCCCGGCGGGCCCAGAGCGTGACCTCGTTGCCCGCGTCGGCCAGAACCTTCGCGAACGCGGTCCCCCACGACCCGGTCCCGAGCACCGCCGCCCTGGTCACACCGACCTCAGGTGCACGTGGACCTCGGCCGGGCGCAGCTCGCCCCGCAGCTGCTCCAGCTCGCCGGTGACGGCTGACATGACGGCCTCCGTGGCTCCTCGCAGCACGTGTGCGTCCAGCGGCCGACCCTTCCACTCCGACAGGTCGACCGGACTGCCGACCCGCAGCGACACCACGGTCCTCGGGAGGACGTGCACGCGGGCCGAACCCCGTCGGTGGATCCGATGAGCACCCCACTGAGCGACCGGCAGCACCGGCGCACCCGAGAGCAGGGCCAACCGGGCCACTCCCGTACGCGCCTGCATCGGCCAGAGCTCAGGGTCCCGGGTCGTGGTGCCCTCCGGATAGATGACCACGCACTCCCCCCGCTCGAGCGCCTCGACCGCCGGCCCGAGCGCCGTCCCGGCATCGGCGGCGCCGCGCCGGACCGGGATCTGACGTGCGCCGCGCATCACGCGACCCACCGGCCCGTTGCCCCGGAACATCGCCTCCTTGGCCAAGAAGCGCGGGAGCGCGCCCATCCCGAAGATGACCAGGTCGGCCAGCAGGACAGGATCGACCAGGCTGCTGTGGTTCGCGGCCACGATGAGGCCACCGTGGGGCGGGACGTTCGACAGCCCGCTCCACCGGGGTCTCGCGGTGAGCGCCACGGCGGGCTTGAGCACCCCGACCGCGACGCCGAACCACGGGCCCAACGGTGTAGGCCGACGAGGGGTGCCCGAGCGCCGCACGACCCCTCCGCTCCCCGTCCGGACCGGGGACCACCGTCACCCGGAGCTCGAGTGTCGCCTGCGTCGCGCACGGTTGTCGAACCACCCCGCCGATGGCCTGCCGACGACCGGGCAGACTGGGCCCTGGGCGTCATCGTGGCGCCTCCGGGGGCGGGTGTGCATGGACCGGCAGCAGGGCTGGGGCCTGGTGCTCGCCGTCAAGCTGCTGCCGCTCGCCAAGTCCCGGCTGCGACCGTTGGACCAGGTCACCCGCGCCGAGCTCGCGCTCGCCTTCGCCGGCGACGCGCTTGCCGCGGTCCTCGCCTGTCCCATCGTGTCCCACGTCGTCCTGGTCACGAGCGACCGGCGTGCGGCGGCCGCCCTGGCAGGGGGCGGGGTCCGCGTGGTCGACGACCCGAGCACGGGCCTGGACGGGGCCTTCGTCCACGGCGCGGCACAGCTGCCGACCGGGCTGGCGACAGCGGCGCTCACCGCCGATCTGCCCTGCCTGCGTCCCGACGATCTCGCAGCGGCGCTGGCCCGGGTGCGGGAGCGAGGCTTCGTCGCCGACACCGCCGGCACCGGGACGACGCTCCTGGCCGCCGCTGCGGGGCAGCACCTGCGCCCGGCTTACGGCGCCGGGTCCGCGGCGCGTCACGAGGCCTCCGGTGCGTTGCGCCTGCACTCCCGCCCGGGAGTGGCCCGCGACGTCGACACGCGCGAAGACCTGACAGCCGCGCTCCGGCTCGGGGTCGGACCCCGGACCGCCGCTGTGGTCGCCGCGCTGGCCGCCGAAGGTCCCGACCCGGCGGGGGGCTGGCTCGGATGACGCACGATGCGGGAGGATGAATTTATGACCGACGAGAACCACTCAGCACGCGGGGAGTCCACCGGCGAGGGCAGCGCCACCCTGGAGCCCGTCGCGCCGCCCTCGGTGCCGGACGGCCCGACCGAGGACGGGTTGCCGGACGACCGCTTCCTCAACCGCGAGGTCTCGTGGCTCGACTTCAACGCGCGGGTGCTGGCCCTGGCCCGGGACCACGGGACGCCGCTGCTCGAACGAGCAAAGTTTCTGGCCATCTTCGCCAGCAACCTCGACGAGTTCTACATGGTTCGGGTCGCAGGGCTCAAGCGTCGCCAGAGCACCGGTCTGGGCGTGCGCAGCGCGGACGGGCTGAGCACCCGACGGCAGCTCGCGCTGATCGCTGAGCGGTCCGGGGTGCTGTCCCGCGAGCACGCTGAGCTGTTCCTGCACGACGTCCGCCCGGCCCTGCAGCGCGAGGCCGTCAGGATCGTGCTGTGGGCCGACCTGGCGGAGGAGCAGCGGGTCGGTCTGCGGGACTACTTCCGGAGCCGGCTCTTCCCGGTCCTCACGCCGCTGGCGGTCGATCCTGCGCACCCGTTCCCTTACATCTCCGGGCTGTCGCTCAACCTGGCCGTGATCGTGCGCGACCCGGTCGCCGGGACCGAGCACTTCGCCAGGGTCAAGGTGCCGGACAACGTCGACCGGTTCGTGCAGGTCGGTCCGCTCGGCGCAGCCAGCACGTTCCTCCCGCTGGAAGAGCTGATCGGCGCCCACCTGCAGCAGCTGTTCCCCGGGCTGGAGGTGACCTCGCACCACACGTTCCGAGTAACCCGGAACGCCGACGTCGAGGTGGAGGAGGACCGCGACGAGGACCTCCTGCAGGCGCTCGAGCGCGGGCTGGCCCGACGTCGCTTCGGCCCGGCCGTCCGCCTCGAGGTCGGGTCCACCATGGACCCGCACGTGCTGGACCTGCTGGTTCGGGAGCTGGAGATCACCGAGGACGACGTCGTCGAGGTGCCGGGGCTGTTGGACCTGTCGTCGCTGTGGCAGCTCTACGCGCTGGATCGCCTCGAGCTGAAGGACGAGGCCTTCGTCCCCTCCACGCACCCGCGCCTGGCCGAGGGTGAGAAGGCGGCCGACTTCTTCGCCGCCCTGCGGGAAGGCGACGTGCTCGTGCACCACCCGTACGACTCCTTCGCCACGTCGGTGCAACGTTTCGTCGAGCAGGCGGCTGCCGACCCGCAGGTGCTCGCCATCAAGCAGACCCTCTACCGCACCTCCGGCGACTCCCCGATCGTCGACGCGCTCATCGACGCGGCGCAGGCCGGCAAGCAGGTCGTGGTGCTGGTGGAGATCACCGCGCGGTTCGACGAGACCGCCAACATCCGGTGGGCCAGAGCGCTCGAGCGCGCCGGCTGTCACGTGGTCTACGGGCTGATCGGGCTCAAGACGCACTGCAAGACCTGCCTGGTCGTACGCCAGGAGCAGGGCGTCCTGCGTCGCTACGCACACCTGGGGACCGGCAACTACAACAACAAGACCGCACGGCTGTACGAGGACCTCGGGCTGTTCACCGCCGACCCGGAGGTGGGGGCCGACCTGACCGACCTGTTCAACACCCTCACCGGCTACAGCCGGCAGAAGGACTACCGCACCCTGATGGTGGCACCGAACGGGGTGCGCACCGGGATCGTGGCCCGCATCGAGCAGGAGGCGGCCCACGCCCGGGCCGGTCGCCCGGCGCGGGTGCGGATGAAGGCGAACTCGATCGTCGACGAGCAGATCATCGACGCGCTCTACCGCGCCAGCCGTGACGGCGTGCCGGTCGAGCTGGTCGTCCGGGGCATCTGCGCGCTGCGGCCCGGGGTCCCAGGGATGTCCGAGACCATCACCGTGTCGAGCATCGTCGGGCGGTTCCTGGAGCACAGCCGGGTGTTCGCGTTCGGGCACCCGGACCGCAATCAGGCCGAGGGCGCCACGGAGTACTGGCTGGGCAGCGCCGACCTGATGCACCGCAACCTCGACCGGCGGGTGGAGACCTTGGTCAGGGTGAAGGACGGGGGCGTGGCTTCCCAGCTGGACCAGCTGTTCGACCGGATGCTCGGTCCGGACGTACGCCGGTGGGGGCTGCAGAGCGACGGGTGCTGGGAGCAGCTGCCCGCCGAGGGACCGGGTCGTGACCTGCAGTCCGAGCTGATGGCCCGCAACGGCGAGCGGGGCTGATGCCCGCGTCGCGACGCCGGGTCGAGGCGGCCGGCGGTGTGTTGTGGCGGCACGGCGAGACCGGCGTCGAGGTCGCCCTGGTGCACCGTCCGCGCTACGACGACTGGTCGCTGCCCAAGGGCAAGCTCGACGACGGCGAGGACGCGCTCGCGGCCGCCGTACGCGAGATCGCCGAGGAGACCGGCAGCCGGGTGATCGCCGGCCCGGTCGTGGGCACGAGCCGCTACGACGTCCCGCTAGACGGGTTGGCCGTGCCCAAGCGCGTCACCTGGTGGTCGATGCAGCACGTGGGGGGGGCGTTCGAGGCCGATCGCGAGGTGGACGTGCTGCGCTGGTGCGCACCGGACGAGGCGGAAGAGCTGGTGAGCGCCGGCCGCGACCTCGCACCGTTGCGCACCGCGCTGTCCTTGATCGGCAGCACCACGGTCGTGCTCGTGCGTCACGCCAGCGCCGGGAGCAGAAGCCGTTGGCCCGGGCCGGACAACGATCGACCGCTCGACGAGCGCGGGCTGGCCCAGGCCGCGGCGTTGACCGAGCAGCTGGCGCCGTACGCCCCGTGCCGGGTGGTGAGCGCACCGCCGCTGCGCTGCCGGGCCACGGTCGAGCCGCTCGCCGAGGCGACCGGCCAGCAGCTGGGCCTCGAGCCGCTGCTCGGTGACGACGGCTACGACCCGATACTGTCACCGACCCGGCTCCTGGCGCTGGTGACCGAGTCACGAGGTGGGCTGCTGGTGTGCAGCCAGGGCGGCGCCGTCCCCCAGCTGCTGCGCACCCTGATGGACGTGCCCGGTGCGGTGCCTGTCAAGGACCCGCACCTGCGCAAGGCGGCCACGTGGGTGCTGACGATCAGGGACGGCGTGCTGGTGGCTGCTGACCACCGGCCGGCGCCTGCCGTCAGTCGGGGCTGACCCGACCGGCGTCGAGGTCGGCCAGCAGCGCGTCCAGCCGCGCCGCGGCCCGGGGGACGTCGTGCTTGCTGGCGTCGGTCAGGGCGATCAGCCGCCGCGCCACGCGACCCTTCTCATCGGCAGGCAGGGCGGCTGCGCGAACCCGCTGGTGGGCCGCGAGCAGCCGTTCGGCCAACCGGTCGGCCTGCTGCCGCTCGTTCCCGACGTGCCCGGCAGCGTCGGGTCCGGTCATCGTGCGACCGGCAGGAACCCTGGTCGTGACTGCTCGAAGATCGTGATGTCGGCCTCGTGGCGCAGGGTCAGACCGATGTCGTCCAGGCCCTCCATGAGGCGCCAGCGGGTGAAGTCGTCGAGCGCGAAGGCTGCCGTCAGAGCGTCGCTGCGCACCTCGCGGGCGGCCAGGTCCACCGTGATCTCGGTCGACGGGTCGGCCTCGACCGCGTCCATGAGCGCCGCCACGGTCTCGGCGGGCAGCTGCACCGGCAGCAGGCCGCCCTTGAGGGCGTTGCCCCGGAAGATGTCGGCGAACCGGCTGCTGATGACCGCGCGGAAGCCGTAGTCCTGCAGCGCCCAGACGGCGTGCTCGCGAGAGGACCCGGTGCCGAAGTTCTCTCCGGCGAGCAGCACGCTCGCGCCGGGGTGCCGGTGCAGCACGAACTCCGGGTCCTCGCGCCACTGGCTGAACAGCCCCGCGCCGAACCCGGTGCGCTCGACCCGCTTGAGCCAGTCGCTCGGGATGATCTGGTCGGTGTCGACGTCGCTGCGTCGCAGCGGGGCGGCCGTGCCGGTGTGGGTCGTGAAGGCGTCCATGTCACAGCTCCTGTGCAGTGGCGGTGGCGGTGGCGGCGGCGGTGCCTGCGGCGGCGAGCGGCGGAAGATCGGCGGGCGCAGCAAGGTGGCCGAGCACGGCGGTGGCAGCGGCGACCTCGGGAGAGACCAGGTGCGTGCGCCCGCCTCGACCCTGCCGGCCCTCGAAGTTGCGGTTGGACGTCGAGGCGCAGCGCTCCTGCGGCGCGAGGGTGTCCGGGTTCATCCCGAGGCACATGGAGCAGCCTGCGTTGCGCCAGTCGAACCCGGCATCGCGGAAGACGACGTCTAGGCCCTCCGCCTCCGCCTGCAGCTTCACCAGCATCGAGCCGGGGACCACCATCG
>JBBSTI010000049.1:0-22451 GCA_038236005.1 Mycobacteriales bacterium
GCGGCAGGGCCTCTGACCTGGGGTTTTGGGTGGGCGATACAGGACTTGAACCTGTGACCTCTTCCGTGTCAGGGAAGCGCGCTACCAGACTGCGCCAATCGCCCGTGCTGTGCGGTTGTGGAGCAGAGGCCGGAGCGGGAATCGAACCCGCGTACAGGGCTTTGCAGGCCCTTGCCTAAACCACTCGGCCATCCGGCCGGGGCCGGTGGAACGGCACCGGCGACGCGCAAGGCGCCTACCGAGCGGACGACGGGATTCGAACCCGCGACCCCAACCTTGGCAAGGTTGTGCTCTACCAACTGAGCCACGTCCGCACGCGACGGTGAGGCCGAGGCCTCGTGTCGCGAGATGTGAACCTAGCAGAACCCCGTCGGCCGGAGCGGCCAGAGCGGCGCCGTTAGAGGGTCCAGTCTTTGCCCAGCAGCCGGGCCAGCTCGGTGTCGACGTCCACCAGCTCGCTCTCGGCCCCGGCCGGGACGGCAAGGTAGGTCTGGTCCAAGAACCCGAGCAGCCCGTCGACCGGCGCCTCGAACAGGGCGGACCCGCAGGGGGAGGTGAGGGAGAGACAGAGCACCTGCTCGCTGCCGGAGGTCCCGGGCCACACCTGCACGTCACCTGATCCAGTCGGTCCGGTGACACCGTCCGACAGCAGCGAGCGGGCAAAGGTCCAGCAGACCGTCTCCTGCGCCTGCCCGTCCTCGCCACAGGTGTGGAAGGCGACCGTCACGGCGTACGGGTCGGTGATCTCATAGGAGAGACCGGCCTGCACGGCGAGCGGAGCCTGACCAGGCAGCACGAGCCGCAGGCTGACCTGGCTGGTCACGGTGGCGGAACGCGTCATGAAGGCCTCCCGGCGCTGCGGGGCACGTCCCCGGCGAGAGGCGTATTCCCGTACCTGAGTTCAGGCAATCGTGGCGTATCACGGGCGTTCACGCTGGGTAATGTGGGAGTTACTTCCGTCTCCGAGACCATCCGTCCGGCGCCGGCCCGCGAACGCTCTGACATGAGGACCGTCCTGACGATGCCGAGGAGCCCCGACCAGGCGCTGCCCCGCGAGGGCCCGACGCCGGGCCTGGACGGGCTCGACGATCGGGCTCTGGTCGCGCGGATCACCGAGGGTGACGGCGCGGCGCTGGAGGTCTTGTATGGCCGGTACGGCCGCCCCTGTTACTCGCTGGCCCGCCGGATCCTCACCGACGACCAGTTCGCGCAGGACTGCGTCCAGGAGGTCTTCCTCACGGTCTGGCGCGACGCCGGCCGCTACAACGCCTCGCGCGGTGCTTTCTCCTCCTGGTTGCTGTCGATGACGCATCACAAGGCCGTCGACGCCGTACGGCGCGAGGAGACGGTCCGCAAGCGGCGCGCCGCGCCGGACATCTTGGACGACCAGGTCGACAGCGGGCCGGCCGTGGACGACGCCGTGTGGTCGGTGCTGCGCGGCGAACGGGTGCGCGAAGCGCTCAAGACGCTGCCGGACGTGCAGCGCGAAGCGCTGACGCTGGCCTACTTCGGCGGCTACACCCAGCGCGAGATCGCCGGCTTGACCAGCACCCCGCTGGGCACCGTGAAGACCCGGATGCTCGCCGGGATGCACCGCATGAAGGCGGGCCTGGAGAACGTCTCGCGCGCCGCGACCGCGGAGCCGGGCCTCGCGGACGGAGCCACCTCATGAGCGCCGACCACGCCCGCTACCAGGAGCTCGTCCTGGGCCACGCGTTGCACGCCCTCGAGCCCGAGGACGAGGCCGTCCTTCTCAAGCACCTGACCGCGTGCGACGCCTGCACCCGTGAGCTGGCCGAGCACAGTGACACTCTTGGTCACCTGGCGTACGGGACGCCGTCCTTCGCGCCGCCCCCTTCGCTGCTGGCCGGGATCCGCGCGGCGGTGCAGGACGAGTCGCCGGACGCGTTCCGCGTCCCCAGCGCCGCGGTGAGCGACCTGTCCCAGCGGCGAGCGCAGAAGCAGCGCAGCCGACCCAGCCGGGCCCAGGTGCTGGTGGCTGCCGCGGCGTCGATCTCGATCGCCGGACTGCTGGGGCTCGGCGCCTGGAACCTGACGCTTCAGCGTGACAACGTCGAGCGGGGTCAGCAGTCCGAGGCGCTCCGCTCGGCGGTCAGCGCGATCGTGGACGCCCCGGACCGCAGAGACGTAGGTCTGCCCAACGCGGCAGGCGACGTCGAGGCCGTGGCCGTCATGCATGACAACACGGTCAACCTTGTCGTCGACGGTCTGGCACCCAACAACACGGTGACCTCGACGTACGTCCTCTGGGGTCAGGCCAACGGTGGGCACGAGATCGCGCTCGCGACCTTCGACGTCGGCCCGGAGGTCAAGGCACTGCCCCCGGTGGCCCTGCCGGTCGGCCTGCAGCCCGCCCCTCATCTGTTCGCGGTGACCCTGGAGAACGGCCGTACCGCGCCCGCGGACTCCAACGGACGTCCCGTCGTGCAAGCCACCGTGCCCAGCTAGCGTCTCGGGCCTTGACGTACGGCCCTCACGTCGGGCCTTGACGTACGGCCCTCACGTCGGGCCTTGACGTACGGCCCTCACGTCGGGCCTTGGGCTAGTCTCGTGCCCGTCCGGGGCGTATAGCTCAGTTGGTTAGAGCGCACGCTTCACACGCGTGAGGTCACAGGTTCGAGTCCTGTTACGCCCACCCCCCGGTTACCGCTGATCTTCCGCGGGCAAGGAGCCAGCGTACGCACCCGCTGACTCCTAAGGAGAACCACTGTGCCCACGCGCACCGCACGGACCGCCTGGAACGGCACCCTCGAGAAGGGCTCCGGACAGGTCGAGCTGAGCAGCAGCAAGCTCGGGACGTACGACGTGAGCTTCCCGCAGCGCGCCTCGGACGACGGTGGCGGCGCCACCAACCCGGAGGAGCTGCTCGCCGCGTCGCACTCGGCCTGCTACGCGATGTCGCTGTCGGCCGGGATCGCTGCCGCCGGTGGGACGCCGCAGTCGCTCGAGGTGTCGGCCGACGTGTCGCTCGGTGCGGACCCGGCCGGCGGTTTCAAGCTGACCGGCATCGCCCTCAAGGTGGTCGGCGAGGTCGAAGGCATGGACGAGGCGGCGTTCGTCAAGGCCGCCGAAGAGGCCAAGGCTGGCTGCCCGATCAGCAAGGCGCTCACCGGCGTCGAGATCACGCTCGACGCCTCGCTGGCCTGACCTGGCCTGATGCTCCCGCACTAGGATCGTCCGGGCCTGCTGTCCCGTACGCCTGGAGGAACATCGTGCCCGACCCCGTCGCCCAGCTCACCGTCGGACCTGACCAGGCCGGGCGTACGGCAGGGCAGGTGCTCCGGGACGCGGGCATCAAGGACAGCGGCGTGGCCCGGGTCGACGGCGTGCTCGTCGACCTGGCCCACGTCCTCGTGGACGGCGCTCGCCTGGAGCAGGTGCCGTACGCCAGCGACGAGGGACGCGCGGTCCTGCGGCACTCGGCAGCGCACGTGCTGGCCCAGGCCGTGCAGGACCTGTTCCCCGGGACGCAGCTGGGGATCGGGCCGCCGGTCAAGGACGGTTTCTACTACGACTTCCTGCCCGAGCGGCCGTTCACGCCGGAGGACCTGGTCGCCGTCGAGAAGCGGATGGAGCAGATCGTCCGGCAGCGCCAGCGGTTCTCGCGACGGATCGTGACCGAGGACCAGGCCCGCGCCGAGCTGGCCGCCGAGCCGTTCAAGCTGGAGCTGATCGGGCTCAAGGGCGGGGGCGAGGGCGAGGGCGAGGAGTCGGTCGAGGTCGGCGGCGCAGAGCTGACGATCTACGACAACCACGCCGGCGACGAGCTGGTGTGGAAGGACCTGTGCCGTGGTCCGCACCTGCCGACCACCCGCGACGTCCCGGCGTTCAAGATCATGCGCAGCGCGGCCGCCTACTGGCGGGGCAGCGAGAAGAACCCGATGCTGCAACGGATCTACGGCACGGCGTGGGAGTCTCGCGACGCTCTCAAGGCCCACCTGACGATGCTCGAGGAGGCCGAGAAGCGCGACCACCGGCGGCTCGGAAGCGAGCTGGACCTGTTCAGCTTCCCGGACGAGATCGGTTCCGGGCTCGCGGTCTTTCACCCCAAGGGCGGCGCCGTACGCCGGGTGATGGAGGACTACAGCCGCAAGCGGCACCTCGAGGAGGGGTATGAGTTCGTCTCGACCCCCCACATCACCAAGGGCGCCCTGTTCGAGCGGTCCGGTCACCTCGACTGGTATGCCGAGGGCATGTATCCGCCCATGCAGCTGGACACGCAGAGCGGCAGCGGCGGCGCAGACTACTACCTGAAGCCGATGAACTGCCCGATGCACAACCTCGTCTACGCGGCGCGGGGGCGTTCCTACCGCGAGCTGCCGATGCGGCTGTTCGAGTTCGGGGCGGTCTACCGCTACGAGAAGTCCGGGGTCGTCCACGGGCTCACCCGGGCCCGCGGGTTCACGATGGACGACGCGCACATCTACTGCACGCCCGACCAGATGCCCGGCGAGCTGACCGCGCTGCTGACCTTCGTGCTGGGGCTGCTCCGAGACTTCGGGTTGACCGACTTCTACCTCGAGCTGTCCACCCGCGATGTCGACAAGTCGATCGGCAGCGACGAGGACTGGGAGCGTGCGACGAAGGCGCTGTCCGACACCGCAGAAGCCTCCGGGCTCGAGCTGGTGCCGGACCCTGGTGGCGCCGCTTTCTACGGACCGAAGATCTCGGTGCAGGCCCGGGACGCGATCGGTCGCACCTGGCAGATGTCCACGATCCAGGTCGACTTCAACCTGCCGGAGCGCTTCGACCTCGAGTACGCGGCGGCCGACGGCACCCGACAGCGCCCGGTCATGCTGCACCGGGCCCTGTTCGGGTCGATCGAGCGCTTCTTCGCGGTCCTGCTCGAGCACTACGCCGGCGCGTTCCCGGCCTGGCTGGCGCCGGTGCAGGCCGTGGGCATCCCGGTGCACAGCGACTACGACGGCTATCTGCTGGAGATCGCGGCGAAGCTCCGTGCCCGGGGGGTGCGGGTCGAGGTCGACACCTCCGACGACCGCATGCAGAAGAAGATCCGCAACGCGCAGAAGCAGAAGGTGCCGTTCATGCTCATCGCCGGCGGTGACGACGTCGAGGCCGGCGCGGTGAGCTTCCGGCTGCGGGACGGGTCGCAGGACAACGGCATCCCGGTGGACGAGGCGGTCGAGCGGATCGTCACCGCGATCGAGACCAGGGCTGGCACCGAGGCCCTTGCTCTCCCGGCCCCGGTGGCCCCGTGACGGGGGCTCCCGACGAGGTGGTCGCTCCTGGCGCGGTCGGTGAGGCTGCGCCCGACGGGGTGGGCGACACCGACGGCTTCGACCGGCTGTGGAGCCCGCACCGGATGGCCTACATCCTCGGTGAGGGCAAGCCGGCGGGCGACGGCTGCCCGTTCTGCGACATCCCGTCCCGCAGCGACGAGGACGGCCTGGTGGTCGCACGGGGCAGCCTGGCGTACGCCGTGCTGAACCTGTTCCCCTACAATCCCGGGCACCTGATGCTGGTGCCCTACCGGCACGTCGCCGGCTACGACGAGCTGACGGCCCATGAGGCCAACGAGATCGCCGCCCTGACTCAGCATGCGCTGCGGGTGCTCCGGACGGTCAGCAACCCCGGCGGGTTCAACCTGGGCGTCAACCTCGGTGCGGTCGGCGGGGCCGGGATCGCCGCGCACCTGCACCAGCACGTCGTGCCGCGTTGGACCGGCGACACCAACTACATGCCTGTGGTCGGGCAGACCCGGGTGCTGCCGCAGCTGCTGCGCGACACCCGCCAGCTGCTCGCCGACGCCTGGGACGCTTGAACCCCCGGGTGATCTTGGGCGCACAAGCGGCGCCAAGATCACCCGGGTCCGGTTCGGCGTCACCACGTTGGTGATCTAGGGCTGGGAACCGGCCTCAAGATCACCAACCATCGGGTCGGTCTCACTGCCCGGGTGATCTTGGACCGAAGAACGGCGCCAAGATCACCCGGGGTCGGGACAGGGGTCAGGAGAGTGGGCCGGACAGTCGCTCGAACGACCCGGTCGAGGCCGTGACGCGGGCCAGGGCAAGGGCGTAGTGGACGAGCTCGCTCGCGGGCAGTCGCAGCTCCAGCTCGGCGTCCTCCTCGTGATCCTGGTTCGCCAGCACCTCGCCACCCCGACCGAGCGCGTCGCTGCGCACCGCCCGCACCGCCCAGCCCGGAACCCTCACCAGGACGCGGCCGGTGCGCGGACCCTCCAGCCTTACCGGCAGCGACGGCGCCCCGGCCAGCAGCTGCTCGGCGTGGCCGGGGCCGACCGTCCAGAGCAGCAGCTGCCCTGAGCGGGGGTCGGCGGCAAGGCGGGCCACCGGATCGGCGGCGACGCGGGCTTGCAGCCCGGCGTCCGGGGTGACGCCCACCGGCAGCTGCGGGGTGGGTTGGGCGAGCGGTCCGTCCCCGTGCGGCGCGTCGTTCGGCAGGCGGGCAAGCAGCCCTGCCAGCTCGACGAGGCCGGGGCCGAGGCCGAGGCCCGGGTCCTGACCCGGACGCTGGCCGTACGGGGCCTCACGAGGTCCCAGCCCGGACGGGCGCACGACCAGCGCCGGGACCAGGTCGCCGCGGCTCACCGCCCGGGGCAGCTCGGCGGCCAGCAGGCCCGGCGCCACCTGGTCCCCGGACGCCCAGGCGTCGAAGGCGTCGCCGTCACTGCCGGTCAGCAGGGCCTCGAGCAGGTCCTCGCGGAGCGGTTCGACCAGGCGTACGTGCTCGGGGTCGGCCTCCCGCCGTTCACCGTCGGCATGGACCGTCAGGGTCAGCAGGTCCAGCAGGCCGCCGATCGTGCCGTCGTCGTCGTGCAGCGGCAGCTGCAGCGGGAGCACCTGGTCGCCGAGCAGCCGCTGGCACAGCGCGACCGCCTCGTCGGCGTCCGCGCCCGGCCGATCGAGCTGGGTCAGCGCCACGAGCCGGGGGAGGTCGGCGCACGCCTCGAACAGCTGGACCGTACGAGGGTCCAGGCCCTGGACCGGGCTTGCCACGAGCAGGACCGCGGTCGCCCGGCGCAGCCCGTCCCAGACCTGGCCGGCAAGGTCAGGGTCGCCGGGCAGGTCGAGCACGGTGTCGGGCGGCAGCGCGGCTGCCAACGTCGACTTCCCGGACCCAGGTGCCCCGAGCAGCGCCACGACAGGTCGGGTGCGGGGGGTGCGGGGGGAGTCGGGGGAGTCAGGCACCTGATCAGCCTGCCGCACAGGCGCGGCCGGCTCGGGGACGCCCGCACCCAGTCGCACGCGCGGGACGGCGTGCGCGGCGCGGGGGCACTCGGCGTGGGACGGCCGCGAGCCAGGCCGTGATCGGTAGGGTGCGGACCCGTCCAGGCCCCCGGCCGACGACGACACGACGAGGCCCGACGTGAGAGGAGCCCGATGCTCAACGCGCTGCGCCCGGCCATCGCCAGGATCGCCGACGCGCCCGCAGAACGGCTGCTCAAGGCCGGTGTGAGCCCCGACGCGGTGACGCTGGCGGGCACCCTGGGCGTCGTGACGGGGGCGCTGGCCCTGCTGGCTCGCGGTCACTTCGTGGCCGGGGCGATCGTGATCACCGTCTTCGTGCTGACCGACATGCTCGACGGCGCCATGGCACGCAAGCAGCAGGCGCAAGGGCACCGGCTCAGCGTGTTCGGCGGCTGGCTCGACTCGACCTCCGACCGGGTCGCCGACGGGGCGGTGTTCGGCGCGCTGGTCTGGTGGTTCAGCGGCGGGGGCGACAACCGCCTGCTCGCTGGCGTGGCGTTGTTCTCGCTGGTGGCCGGCTCGGTGGTCTCCTACGCCAAGGCCCGGGCCGAAGGACTCGGGCTGACCGCGAACGTCGGCCTGATGGAACGCGCCGAACGGCTCGTGCTGACCCTGGTGGCGGTCGGGCTGGTCGGCCTCGGGGCGCCCCAGATCATCCTCACGGTGGCGTTGTGGTTGCTGGCCGTGGCGACCGCGGTGACGGTGGTGCAGCGCGCTCTCGAGGTGCGGCGCCAGGCCCGGCTCGCCGCCCGGTGAGCCGCCGCGGGCTCAGGGACCAGGCGCTCAAGGACCGGGCGGTCACAGCCGCCTACAAGACCGGCTGGCGGGCCCTGCGGGCTCTGCCCGAGCCGGTTGCGCTCACGGCGTTCCGCCTCGGTGCCGACGTGGCCACCCGCCGCAACGGCAAAGGCGTGCAGCGGCTGACCAGGAACCTGGAGCGGGTTGCACCGGGGCAGGACCTGACCAAGCAGGCCGTACGGTCCTACGCCCGCTACTGGTGCGAGGTCTTCCGCCTCCCGTCGATGGGGGCGGACACGATCGTCGCGCACACCACCAGGGTGGGCGAGCAGCAGTTCCGGGAGGCGCTCGCGCGACCGGAGGGCGTCGTGCTGGCGCTGCCGCACACCGGAAACTGGGACGCGGCCGGGGCCTGGTGCGGCGTCACCGGCGCGCCGTTCACGACGGTGGCTGAGCGGCTCGAGCCGGCCGGGGTCTTCGAGGAGTTCCTGGCTTTCCGGCAGTCGCTCGGCATGGAGGTGCTGCCGCTGACCGGGGGCGAGCGTCCGGCGTACGAGATCCTCACCGAGCGGCTCCAGGCCGGCGGCACGCTGTGCCTGGTCGGTGACCGCGACCTGTCGGCGCGGGGCGTCGAGGTGAGCTTCTTCGGCGAGCCCGCCAAGCTGCCCGCCGGCCCGGCCAGCCTGGCTCTGGCCACCGGCGCGACGCTGATCCCGGTCACGCTGTCGTTCACCGCGAAGGGGTGGCGGATCGTGTGGCACGAGAGCGTGCCGCACACCGACGTGGCCACCATGACCCAGGCCGTGGCCGACGCCTTCGCGGCCGGGATCGCCGAGCACCCGGCCGACTGGCACATGCTGCAGCGGTTCTTCCTGGCCGACCTCGAGCCGCGCCGGTGAGACGGTGACACCGTGAAGGTCGGGCTGGTCTGTCCCTACACCTGGGACAGCCCCGGCGGGGTCAAGGCCCACGTGCACGACCTGGCCGAGAACCTGCTGGCGCTCGGTCACGAGGTGTCGGTGCTCGCTCCGGTCGACGAGCCGGACGCCCCGGACCTGCCGCCCTACCTCGTCCCGGCGGGCCGAGCCGTCCCGGTGCCGTTCAACGGCTCGGTGGCCCGGCTGTGCTTCGGACCGCTCTCGCTCGCCCGTACGAGAAGGTGGCTCCGGCACGGCGACTTCGACGTGCTTCACCTGCACGAGCCCAACGTGCCCTCGGTGTCGATGCTCGCCCTGTGGAGCGCGCAGGGCGCGATCGTCGCAACGTTCCACCTGTCCCGGGACCAGAAGAGCCTGGCGATCCTGGCCTCCAAGCACATCCTGCAGACCGGGCTGGAGAAGCTCACCGGTCGGATCGCGGTGTCGCCGGCGGCCCGGACGGTCGTCATGGAGCACCTCGGCGGGGACGCCGTGCTGATCCCGAACGGGGTCTCGGTGTCTCGGTTCGCCGGCGCGACCCCGTTGCCAGGGCTGCCGCAGGGCCCGTCGGTGCTGTTCCTGGGTCGGCTCGACGAGGAGCGCAAGGGCCTTGCGGTGCTCCTGGCGGCGATGCCTGGGCTTGTCCGGCGCGTCCCGGGCGTCTGCCTGCTGGTCGCCGGACCTGGTGACGCGACCGATCTGCTGGACGGGCTGCCGGCCGGGCTGCGCGACCGGGTCCACCTGCTCGGTCTGGTCTCGGAGGCGGACAAGCCCGGGGTCTACGCCGGCGCGACCGTCTACTGCGCCCCCAACACGCACGGGGAGTCCTTCGGCATCGTGCTCGCCGAGGCGATGTCGGCCGGGACGCCGGTCGTGGCCAGCGACCTGCCCGCCTTCTGCCGGGTGCTGGCGGACGGGACGGCGGGCGTGCTCTACGCCAACCGCGACCCGGCTGCGCTGGCGGAGGCGCTCGGGGACCTGCTGACCGATCCGGCGCGGCAGAGCGCGTTGGCCGCTGCCGGTTCGGACCGGGTCCGGGCGTACGACTGGGCGACCGTGACCGCCTCGATCGTCGCGGTGTACGACGCGGCGCGCGCCGCCGTACCGCGCACGCAAGCGCCCGACGCTGCGAAGGTCACCGACACCTGGGACGACCCGGTGGACGAGGGCCGGGCGGCCGAGCTGTGGCGGCGCGTGTCCGGCCGGAACGGCTGACCCGGTGCGCCGGTGACGACGAGCACCGCACTGCTCATCCTGCTCGTCGTCCTAGCCGTGCTGGTCGTGGGCGCCTACATCAGCTGGACGGCCGGGCGGCTCGACCGCCTGCACGCCCGGGTCGACGCCGCCTGGGCGGCGCTGGACGCTGCGCTGGTCCGCCGGGCGGCCGCGTCTCGGCTGCTGGCCGGCTGTCTGGAGCAGGCACCGGGGCTCGCCCAGGCCGCGACCGCGGCGCTCGCCGGGGGACCGGTCGGCCGGGAAGGGGTGGAGAACGACCTGACCGCGGCGCTGCGCGGCGCGAAGGCCCACGCGAGGCGCCGCGACCCGCACGGGGCGATCTCCGACGGCAGCTGGGCAGACGTCCGCGTCGCCACGAGCAGCGTCCAGCTGTCCCGGTCCTTCCACAACACCGCTGTCGCGAACGCCAGGGCTCAGCGTCGACGGTGGTTCGTACGCTGGCTGCACCTCGCCGGCCACCGGGTCATGCCGAGACCTTTCGACATCGACGACGGAGACCTGTGACACCGCGGCTGCCGGCTCTCGCTCTCGCGGGGGCGCTGCTCACCGCGGCCTGCTCCTCCGGCGGGGCCGATCGAGCCCCCGCGCCACCGGCCCCGGTCACCCCCGCTGCGGTCACCCCCGCTGCGGTCACCCCGTCCACGACCGCCGCGCCCACGACGGCGACGGCCCCGCCCGCCGCCACCAGCGAGCCGGTGCCCGACCCGGTCAGCCAGCTCACCGGGCTCGCGCCGCAGCCTGCCGACCCGCTGGTCGCGGTGAAGATCGACAACGCGCCGCTCGCCCGGCCTTTCCAGAAGGGTCTCGGGGAGGCGGCCGTCGTCTACGTCGAGCTGGTCGAGGCCGGCACCACCCGGTTCGTCAGCCTTTATCAGGGCGCTCCTGACCTCGAGGTGGGCCCGGTCCGCAGCGCGCGGTCCAGCGACATCGAGCTGCTCGAGCAGTACGGCTCTCCGGTGCTCGCCTACTCCGGGGCGAACAAGGGCGTGCTCGCTCAGGTGCACGCGTCGATGCTGACCGACGGCGGCTACGACCTGTTCCGCAGCGCCTACCGCAAGGCGGGCAAGCGCAAGGACGCCTTCAACTTCTACGTACGCCCCTCGCAGATGGCGACGATCACGCCGGGCGGCACCGGGCTGCGCGACGTCGGGCTGCGGTTCGGCCCGTTGCCCGCGGGCGGGGAGCCGGCCACCTCCGTACGGGCTGGCTTCTCCGCCTCCACCAGCATCCGGGTGCGTTACGACCCGGCGACCACGCGCTACGCGGTCGCGACCAACGGCGCTGCCGTCGCCGGGGCCGCGCCGACCAACGTGATCGTTCAGCGGGTGCAGGTCAAGGGCGGCGCCTTCGTCGACATCAAGGGCGCGCCCTCGCCCGAGACGGTCACGACCGGGGTCGGTGAGGCGGTCGTGCTCCGCGACGGCGCCCTGCTGCGCGGCTCCTGGTCCCGGCCGGACGCGTCCTCGGGCACGCGGTTCACGGGCGCCGACGGCAACGACCTGCTGCTGCGGCCCGGGCCGACCTGGGTGCTGCTGGTCCCGGTCGGGCAGAGCGTCGTTCCAGGCTGACGAGCGGGCCGGGCGGACGTAGGATCGACAGGCCCGTACGACCGAAACGCAGCAGGAGAAGCCGATGAGCACCGCCCCGGACAGCGCCGTGACCGGCAGCGACACGACCACGCGCGGCCTGGCCCAGGTCCTGACGGGCGGCGTGATCATGGATGTCGTGGCCGCGGCGCAGGCCCGGGTGGCCGAGGACGCCGGCGCGGTGGCCGTGATGGCGCTGGAGCGGGTGCCCGCCGACATCCGCCGCGACGGTGGCGTCGCCCGGATGAGCGACCCTGACATGATCGACGGCATCAAGGCCGAGGTCAGCATCCCGGTGATGGCCAAGGCCCGGATCGGGCACTTCGTCGAGGCGCAGGTGCTCGAGGCGATCGGCGTCGACTTCATCGACGAGTCCGAGGTGCTGACGCCCGCCGACTACGCCCACCACATCGACAAGCGCAGCTTCACCGTCCCGTTCGTCTGCGGGGCGACCAACCTGGGCGAGGCGCTGCGCCGGATCTCCGAGGGCGCGGCGATGATCCGCTCCAAGGGTGAGGCCGGCACCGGCGACGTCTCGCAGGCCACGACGCACATCCGCACGATCCTCGGTGAGATCAGGCGGCTCACCGTGATGGACGAGGCGGAGCTGTTCGAGGCGGCCAAGCTGATGAGTGCCCCGATCGACCTGGTGCGCGAGACCGCCGAGGCCGGCCGCCTGCCGGTCGTGCTGTTCACCGCCGGCGGCGTCGCCACCCCGGCCGACGCGGCGATGATGATGCAGCTCGGCGCCGACGGCGTGTTCATCGGCTCCGGCATCTTCAAGAGCGGCGACCCGGCCGCGCGCGCCCGGGCGTGCGTCGAGGCGACGGCCTACTTCACTGACGCCGACCGGATCGCCAAGGTCATGCGTGGCCTCGGCGAGGCCATGGTCGGGATCAGCGTCGACTCCCTGGGCGCCGGCGAGCTGCTGGCCACCCGCGGTTGGTAGCGGTCGGTTGGTAGAGCCGCTGGTCGGGGTGCTGGCCCTGCAGGGCGGGGTGAGCGAGCACCTGACCGCGCTGGGTCGTCTCGGCGCGCGCACCCTCGAGGTGCGCACGGCGCAACAGCTGGCCGCGGTCGACGGGCTGATCCTTCCCGGCGGGGAGTCGACGACGATCGGCCGTCTGCTCACCCTGTTCGGTGTGTTCGACCCCCTCCAGCAACGGATCCAGGAGGGCCTGCCGGTCCTGGGCTCCTGCGCCGGGATGATCCTGCTGGCGGACGAGGTCCTGGACGGCCAGCCCGGACAACCGCTGCTCGGTGGCCTGGACATCACGGTCCGACGCAACGCGTTCGGCAGCCAGGTCGCATCCTTCGAGGACGATCTGACGGTCGAGGGGCTCTCGGAGCCGGTGCACGCCGTGTTCATCCGGGCGCCGTGGGTCGAGCGGGTCGGCGCGGACGTCGAGGTGCTGGCCCGGGAGGCAGGGGGGCATCCGGTCTGCGTACGCCAGAAGAACCTGTTCGCGACGGCTTTTCACCCCGAGCTCGGGCACGACGACCGCCTGCACCGGCTGTTCCTGGACAGCGTCCGCTTCTAAGGTGTCCCCAGACGCCATCGGAGGGACATCATGAGCGGCCATTCCAAGTGGGCGACGACCAAGCACAAGAAGGCCGTCGTCGACGCCAAGCGCGGCAAGCTGTTCGCCAAGCTCGTGAAGACGATCGAGGTTGCGGCCCGGACCGGCGGCGGTGACGTCGCCGGCAACCCGACCCTGGCCGACGCGATCGCGAAGGCCAAGGGCCTGTCGGTCCCGAACGACAACATCGAGCGCGCCGTCAAGCGCGGCAGCGGCGAGCTCGGGGACGCGGCGGCGTACGAGGAGATCATGTACGAGGCCTACGCGCCCGGTGGCGTCGCGATGCTCGTCGAGTGCCTGACCGACAACCGCAACCGCGCCAACGCCGAGGTCCGTACGGCGATCACCCGCAACGGCGGCAACCCGGCCGACCCCGGGTCGGTGAGCTATCTGTTCGGACGCAAGGGCCTGGTCGCGGTGACCAAGACCGACGGGCTCACCGAGGACGACGTGCTCCTGGCCGTGCTCGAGTCCGGCGCAGAAGAGGTCAACGACAACGACGAGTCGTTCGGGGTGATCTGCGACGCCACGGACACGCATGCCGTCCGGCTAGCCTGCACCGACGCGGGGCTCGAGGTCGAGTCGGCCGACATCGCCTGGCTGCCGTCGATGAGCGTCCCGTTGGAGGACGACGTCGCGCGACGGGTGCTCAAGCTGGTCGACGCCCTCGAGGATCTCGACGACGTGCAGAACGTCTACGCCAACTTCGACGTCAGCGACGAGGTGCTCGAGTCGGTCTGATCCCGACACCTCCGCCGTCACCCGTTCGGGTGTCGGCGGCGGCGCAGGCTTGCGAGTGGCGGGTTCGCTGGAGGCGACCTACCGTGACCGCTGGTTGAGACCACAGCCGCTGATCAACGCGAGACCCCTGACCTAGGTCTCTCGTCCGGTTGAAGGGGATGTCCATGACGCAGGTGCAGTCCGCGGGATCGTGCCGGGAGTCGGCGGTGCTCGACTGGCGTGTCGCCCGCGCCGCAGAGGTGCAGAGCGTCGACCCGAAGACGCTGACGCGCGAGCAGCGGATGGACCTTGACCGCCGGGCCCAGGTGCTCGACCGGGTCGACGAGGTGGTGACCTCCCGTCTGATACGCGACGTGCCCGTCACGACCGGGCCTCGGGTGGTGCTGGCCCACCGTCAGGAGTGGTTCGTCACAAAGCTGCGGGTGGCGCTGGAAGGCCGTGGCGTCGTGGTGCTCGACACGGTCTCCGACGGGGCCGACGCGGTGGGCACGGCCATCGTCGAGCAACCCGACCTGGTCCTCATCGAGCCGGTGCTCGCCCGGATGTCGGGCATCGAGGTGCTGCGTGACCTGCAGACGTTCGTCCCGGCGACCCGCTGCGTCGCCCAGGTCGCGCACGAGGGCGGGGTGCGCGCCCTGCTTGACGCAGGCGCGGTAGCGGTGTGGCCCCGCAAGGTCACCCCGGCGCAGATGGCTGCAGAGATCGCGGAGATGCTGAGCGCCTGACCGGGGTCCGGGCCGGTTCGTCCGGGCTGGCTCGTGTGGGGGCTTGCTCCTTCAGGTCCGGGAGTGTCGCGACCGCGGGTGTCCTCGCCGTCCCCTACGGTGAACATCCGTTCGGAGGTCCGTCGCAGGCAGGAGGTCGGGGGTGCGTGTTCTCGGGGTCGATCCTGGTCTGACGCGTTGCGGCCTGGGGGTCGTGGAGGGCTCTCCAGGCCGGGCCTCGCTGGTGGCCGTGGGCGTCGTGCGCACGCCGGCGAGCGACCTGTTGGGAGACCGTCTCGTCGCCATCGAGCGCGAGGTGGAGCTCTGGCTCGACCTGCACGCGCCGGATTCCGTTGCGGTGGAACGGGTGTTTGCCCAGGCCAACGTGCGCACCGTCATGGGCACTGCTCAGTCGGGTGCCGTGGCGGTGCTCTGCGCAGCCCGCCGTGGGCTGCCGGTCGCGCTGCACACGCCCAGCGAGGTGAAGGCCTCGGTCACCGGTTCCGGACGCGCCGACAAGGCACAGGTCGGGCTGATGGTGGCCCGGCTGCTCCGGCTGCCCGAGGCCCCTCGTCCGGCTGACGCGGCCGATGCGCTCGCGCTCGCGCTCTGTCACCTGTGGCGCGGGGCTGCGCAGCAGCAGCTCACCCGAGCCGCAGCCCAGGTGGCCGCGCAGGCCCTCGTCGCCGGGCCGCGTCCGTGATCGCGAGCGTGTCCGGGGTCGTGTCGGGACTGAGCGCCACCGGCGTCGTGATAACGGTCGGGGGTGTCGGCCTCTCCGTGCAGACCACCCCGCCCACGCGGGCACTGCTGCGGGTCGGGGACGACGCTACGCTCGCCACCACCTTGGTCGTCCGCGAGGACAGCCTCACGCTCTACGGGTTCGACGACCCGGCCGCCCGCGACCTGTTCGAGCTGCTGCAGACCAGCTCCGGCGTCGGTCCTCGGCTCGCGCAGGCGGTGCTGACCGTGCACGCGCCCGACACGGTGGTGCGGGCGCTGCAGACCGAGGACCTCACCACCCTCGTCCAGGTGCCCGGGATCGGGCGCAAGGGGGCTCAGCGCATGGTGCTCGAGCTGAAAGACAAGGTCGCCGCTGTCGCCCCGGGCGGAGCGGCCTCCCCGGTGCAGGCCCAGGAGGGGTGGCGGGACGCTCTGGTCGGCGCGCTCGCCGGGCTCGGCTACGGCCAGCCGGAGGCCGAGGCCGCCGTGGCCCAGCTCGCTCAGGACCACCCCGACGCCACCGACGCCGACGTGCCGACCCTGCTGCGTCAGGCTCTCGCTGCGCTGAGCCGGCGACGATGACGGGCCGGCGACGATGACGCGGCACGAGGCCGCCGAGGCGGCCGAGCTGGCCCGACGGTCGATCGTGGCGCCGGCTGGCTCGACCGGGTCTTCTGTCGCGACTGGGTCTTCCGTCGTGCCCGGGTCTTCCGTCGACGGCTCCCAGGTCGCGGTCGAGCAGGTGGAGGACGACCGCCAGGTCGAGGCGGCGCTGCGACCCCGTCGGCTGGAGGAGTTCGTCGGGCAGGAGCGGGTGCGCCTGCAGCTGTCGGTGGTGCTGGACAGCGCTCGCCGCCGAGGCAAGCCGCCGGACCACGTGCTGCTGTCCGGCGCCCCGGGCCTCGGCAAGACCTCGCTCGCGCTGATCATCGCGGCCGAGCTCGGGACCGGCATCCGGATCACCAGCGGGCCCGCGATGGAGCGGGCCGGCGACCTGGTCGCTCTGGTCACCTCGCTCGCGGAGGGTGAGGTGCTGTTCATCGACGAGATCCACCGGCTCGCCCGACCCGCCGAAGAGCTGCTCTACATGGCGATGGAGGACTTCCGGATCGACGTCGTCGTCGGCAAGGGCCCGGGCTCGACGGCGATCCCGCTCGAGATCCCGCCGTTCACCCTGGTCGGCGCCACCACGCGCTCGGGGCTGCTGACCGGTCCGCTGCGGGACCGGTTCGGTTTCACCGGGCACATGGAGCCCTACACGCCTGAGGAGCTGTCCCGGGTGCTGACCCGCAGCGCCGGGCTGCTCGGCGTCGACCTGCAGCCGGACGCCGGTCACGAGGTGGCCGGCCGTTCCCGCGGCACCCCGAGGGTGGCCAACCGTCTGCTGCGCCGGGTCCGGGACTTCGCCGAGGTGCGCGCCGACGGGGTCGTGACGCGCGAGGTCGCCCGAGCCGCCCTGGCGGTCTACGACGTCGACGAGCTGGGCCTGGACCGGCTCGACCGGGCCGTCCTGGAGGCGTTGGTGCACCGCTTCAACGGCGGTCCGATCGGTCTGTCTACCCTGGCGGTCGCGGTGAGCGAGGAACCGGCCACCGTCGAGGAGGTGGCCGAGCCGTTCCTGGTGCGCAGCGGTCTGATGCTGCGTACGCCACGGGGCAGGGTGGCCACCCCCGCGGCCTGGCGACACCTCGGCCTCGCGCCTCCCGCCCCGACCGGGGCCCTGACCCTCGACCTCGGAGAGCTGGCATGATCGACGGAGCCGCCCGTACGACCTGGCTCGGCCTCGTGCAGGAGGTTCCGGACTGGCCGGCCCCCGGGGTGACCTTCCTGGACCTCACTCCGGTGCTGGCCGACCCCGCCGCGTTCGCCGAGGTGATCGACGGGCTGGCCGCGCCTTTTCGCGGGCGGGTAGACGTCGTGGCCGGGATCGAGGCCCGGGGGTTCCTGTTCGGCACACCCGTCGCGCAGCGGCTCGGGGTCGGGTTCGTGCCGATGCGCAAGGCCGGTAAGCTGCCCCGCCGGACCCGGTCGGCGGCCTACGCGCTGGAGTATGGGGAAGCGGTGCTGGAGGTGCATGCCGACGCGTTCGCGCCGGGTGCACGGGTGCTGATCGTCGACGACGTGCTGGCCACCGGCGGCACGGCAGCGGCCGCCACGAGCCTGGTGAGCGGGGCCGGCGCCGTGCCGATCGCGGTGGCCGTCCTGCTCGAGGTCGTGCCGCTCGGAGGCCGCGCCACCCTGCTCGCCGCCTCCGTCGGCACCGAGGTGCACGTCTTGACCGACTGAGCACGGAACCATTCCCGTCGACCCGGCGTCCAACACCATCGAGGACCTTCCACCTTGACCGAACCCTATGATCCTGGGTCGGTGCGCCCGCTGGACCACGACGGGGCACAGGAGCGGGTGTCCCCGGTCCCCGCAGAGCACGACCACCAAGGAGTCCCGGCACGTGTCCTCTCGACCGTCACCCCGCCCGAAGTCGCGACAGGTGTCTCGCAACCGGGCTCGCCCCGGCCGCACCCTGCTGGTCCTGTTCGTCGTGATGGCGGGCATGCTGGCCACGATGTTGCTGTCCGGCGCCACCAGCATCAAGCTCGGCCTCGACCTGGCCGGCGGCACGAGCGTCACGCTGCTCCCGCGCAACGAGCAGGGCGGCGGTCAGATCACCAGCGCGCAGCTCACCGAGTCGGTGAAGATCATCCGGCAGCGGGTCGACGGGCTCGGGGTCAACGAGCCGACCGTCGGCACGCAGGGCGGCAACATCGTCGTGCAGGTCCCCGGCGCCACCGGCGAGGAGGCGCTCAAGCTCATCAGCTCGACCGCCCAGCTGCGTTTCCGCACCGTCATCACGGCGGCCCCGAGCGGTCTGGCCGCAACGGCGGGCCCGGGCGCCCCCGGCACGGTGGACCCGGGCGCCACCCCGTCCGTGGCTCCGGGCACTGACCCGGGCGTCACCCGGCCGGTCGACCCCGCGGCTCCCGTCGACCCCGCTGCTCCCGTCGATCCCGCCGCTCCCGTCGATCCCGCCGTGACGACGACGCCGAGCTCGGACGTCCCACCGGCAGACCCCACCGTGGCCCCGGTCCCGGAGGGTGGCGCGGTGTCGCCCAACGCGGCCTACGGTCCGGTCCCGCTCGCCCAGGCGGGGGACCCTACGGCGACCCCTGCCCCCGCGGCGACCCCCGATCCGGCGGCGACCCCGGACCCGGCGATCAGCCAGCAAGCGCCGGCCCCGTCACCGACCGCGACGGTGCCGGAGCTGCTCAGCGAACCGATCGGCAACCCGATCGACGTGTTCGAGGCCGACGGGCAGGTCACGCCCAGGCTGCAGCAGGCGTTCCAGGCGCTGGACTGCGCCGACCCGGCCAACCGCCAGGGTGGCCTCGGCCGCCCGGCCAGCGCCGCGATCCTCGCCTGCAACCAGGAGGGGACCGAGAAATACATCCTGAGCCCGACCCAGATCGAGGGCACCCAGGTCGCGGACTCGCAGGCCGGTCAGCGTCAGACCACCGGAGAGCCGGTGGTCAACCTGGAGTTCAACGGTGAGGCGACCAAGACCTTCGCCACCCTCTCGGGGCAGCTGTTCCAGAACGGCGGACGCTTCGCCATCGTGCTCGACGACGTGGTGGTCTCCGCGCCGGGCATCACCAGCGGGGCGATCCTCGGCGGCCGCGCCGAGATCACCGGCAACTTCACGCAGAAGAGCGCCCAGGACCTCTCGAGCATCCTGCGGTTCGGCGCCCTGCCGGTGACGTTCGAGCAGGGCGACGTGCAGTCGGTGTCCTCGACCGTCGGTCAGGACCAGCTCGACAAGGGCCTGCTGGCGGGTGTGATCGGACTGATCCTGGTCGCTGTCTACAGCCTTCTGTTCTATCGCGCCCTCGGCGTCGTCAGCGTCCTGAGCCTGCTGGTGGCCGGCGCGCTGACCTACATGTCGGTGGCCCTGCTGGGCAGCTCGATCGGATTCTCCCTGGTGCTGGCGGGCGTGATCGGGCTGATCGTGTCGATCGGCATCACGGCCGACAGCTTCGTCGTCTACTTCGAGCGCGTACGCGACGAGGTGCGCCAGGGCAGGGCGGCCCACGTCGCCGTCGAGCGAGGCTGGCAGCGGGCCCGACGCACCATCCTGGTGGCCGACGCCGTCGCCCTGCTCGCCGCCGTGACGCTGTACTTCCTGTCGATCGGCAGCGTCGCCAACTTCGCCTTCACCCTTGGGCTCACGACGGTCGTCGACGTCGTGGTCGTCTTCTTCTTCACCAAGCCGCTGGTCTCGCTCCTGGTGCGCCGGGGCTTCTTCCGCAACGGCCACCGGCTCTCCGGGCTCAACCCCGAGAGCATCGGGGCAGCCCTGCCGCGGCCGCGGTCCGGCCGGGCCGCTGCCCAGACCCCCACCACCCTCGGAGCGCAGGCATGAGCAAGCTCGGCGACGTCGGTCACAAGCTCTACACCGGCGAGACCTCGATCGACTTCGTCGGTCGCCGGCGGACCTGGTACACGTTCTCGGCCATCATCCTGACCCTCTCGATCGGGGCTCTGATCTTTCGCGGCCTCAACTTCTCGATCGAGTTCGAGGGCGGTGCCACGTTCACGGCCACCGGGGTGTCGTGCGACCAGGGTCGAGCCGCGGACGCGGTCGCCCCGCTGGTCACGGAGCCTCCGGTCGTGCAGGAGCTGGACGGCGGCAGCGGCATCCGGGTCCAGACCGAGGTGCTCGCCCCCGACCAGCGCAGCCCGATCCAGGACGCCCTCGGCCAGGCCTGCGGGGTCTCGGCGCAGGAGGTCTCCTTCAGCGCCACGAGCGCGACCTGGGGCGGTGAGGTGACCCGGCAGGCGTTCATCGCGCTCTTGGTGTTCCTGGTCCTGGTATCGATCTTCATCCGCATCCTGTTCGAGACCAAGATGGCGGTCGCGGCGCTGATCGCTCTGCTGCACGACATCGTCATCACGGTCGGGCTGTATGCGCTGATCGGGTTCAGCGTCAGCCCGGCGACGGTGATCGGGCTGCTCACGATCCTCGGCTATTCGCTGTACGACACGATCGTCGTGTTCGACACCCTGAGAGAGAACAACAAGACCGTGGGCAAGCACGGCGACAAGACCTACGACGAGGTCGCGAACTTCTCGGTCAACCAGGTTCTCGTCCGTTCGATCAACACCTCGGTGATCGCCCTGCTCCCGATCGGGTCGATCCTGTTCGTCGGCTCCGTGCTGCTCGGGACCGGGCCGCTGGAGGACCTCTCGCTCGTGCTGCTGATCGGCATCGCGGTCGGCACGTTCTCCTCGATCTTCATCGCGACCCCGGTCTTCGCCCACCTGAAGGACCGAGAGCCGGCGGTCCAGGCCCACGACAAGAAGGTGCTGGCGACCCGCCTCAAGGCGAGGGGGGAGACCTCGTCGGCCGGGAGCCCGACCGGTGCAGGCGCCACGGGTGGCACCGGGACCGCCGTCCTGCAGCGGCCGACAGAGGTCGGTGCGGCCGGTGAGGTCGGCGGTGCCCTCGGCCCGGACGGGGCCTCGACAGACGCCACCAGGGCATCGCGCACGGGCCGGGGCACGGGTGGCAGTGCGAGCAGGTCCAAGCCAGGCCGTGGCGGTCGCAACCCCGGTCGCCGCCGACGCTGATCGACGACTGACGGGCTGCGGCGCACGAGACCCGGACGCGCGCCGGCGGCCCGTTGCTCTTACGATGTGGCCATCCCCGTACGCCGGGTCATGAGGAGCGTCCTTGGAGCCACACGCCGCGACCGCCGGAGCGGCTTCTGACAACGTGCTGCCGCCTGCGGGCCCTGACGAAGCGGCCCAGGACGACGCGGTCCAGGGCGACGCGGCCCAGGGCGCCGCGGTCCTCGCCGACGCGACCCAGGACGAGGTCGGGTCCTCTCAGGACCGCCAGACCATAGGCCGAGACCCGCAGGAAGCGTCCTGGGACCAGCAGGACCACCCTGAGGTCCCGCCCGACCGGGGCTTGGGGGCCGGGCCGCCTACCGGCCGACGCATGCGCGCCCGGCTCGCCCGGTTGACGGCCAGCAAGCCCGGATCCACCCCGCCGGTCCTGGAACCGCTGGTGCGGATCATCCGCGCCAACCACCCCAAGGCCGACCTGCGGCCGATCGTCCGCGGCTACGAGCTGGCGGAGGCGGCGCACGAGGGTCAGCGACGTCGCAGCGGCGACCCCTACCTCACGCACCCGCTCGCCGTGACGACCATCCTGGCCGAGCTGGGCATGGACACCACGACCCTGGTGGCGGCCCTGATGCACGACACCGTCGAGGACACCGAGATCACGCTGGCGACGGTCACCGAGGAGTTCGGCGAGGACGTCGCGCACCTCGTCGACGGCGTGACCAAGCTCGACAAGGTGAAGCTGGGTGCCCAGGCCGAGGCCGAGACGATCCGCAAGATGGTCGTGGCGATGGCCCGGGACCCGCGGGTGCTGGTCATCAAGCTGGCGGACCGGTTGCACAACATGCGCACGCTGCGCTACCTGCCGATGGACAAGCAGGAGCGCAAGGCCCGCGAGACCCTGGAGATCTACGCCCCGCTGGCCCACCGGCTCGGGATGAACACCATCAAGTGGGAGCTGGAGGACCTCGCGTTCGCCTCGCTCTACCCCAAGCGCTACGACGAGATCGTCCGGCTGGTCGCCGATCGGGCGCCGGGACGTGACACTCAGCTCGCAGAGGTCAGCGAACGAGTGACGGCCGACCTTCGCGAGGCCAAGATCAAGTCCACGGTCAGCGGTCGCCCGAAGCACTACTACTCGATCTACCAGAAGATGATCGTGCGGGAGCGCGACTTCTCCGACATCTACGACCTGGTCGGGGTCCGGGTGCTGGTCGACTCGGTCCGCGACTGCTACGCGGTGCTCGGCACGATCCACGCGATATGGTCGCCCGTGCCGGGTCGCTTCAAGGACTACATCGCGATGCCCAAGTTCAACATGTACCAGTCGCTGCACACCACCGTGATCGGCCCC
>JBBSTI010000050.1:0-22220 GCA_038236005.1 Mycobacteriales bacterium
AGCACCGCATACATCGGGTTGCGCGCAAACCCCATCAGGTCGGCGACGCCCCACCGGAACATCGGCGACTCCGGGGGCAGCTCGAGCAGAGCGTGCAGCATCTCCGAGCCGTCGCTCATGCCGAGCCGGTGCCCGGCATAGCGAAGCATCCGGGCGGTGAGCCTGCCGCCGGGCGTGTCCAGCGGCTCGTCCGACAGGCGGGCGTGCAGGGCGAGGAAGCGCTCGCGGTCCCCGGGCCAGCGCGCCCAGTGCTGCTCGGCCATCGCTTGCTGACGCCCCCAGGTCACCGCATAGACCTCGTCGGGATGGCGCCCGATCGGCGGCAGCCCGCCCGTCATGTAGGCCGCGCGCAACGAGTCAGGCGCGACCGACAGGTAGTGCAGCGCGCAGAAGCCGCCGAAGGACTGCCCGAGCACGCTCCAGCGGTCCACCCCCAGCGCGGCGCGCATCAGCTCGGCGTCGGCCACGATCGCGTCGGCGCGAAAGTGCGTCAGGTACGTCGCCTGCTCGGCCGCCGTCCGGCTCGGGAGGTCTCCGACCGGCGTCGAGCGGCCGGTGCCCCGCTGGTCGAGCATCAGCACCCGGTGGTCGACCAGCGCACGGCTCAGCCAGCCCGGCGAGACGGGGGCGCCGGTGGGCCGGGGCGCCTCCGAACCGGGACCGCCCTGCAGGAAGACCAGGAACGGCCGGTCGCGGCCCTGGGGTTCGGCGACCTCCCGCGCAAAGACGGTGATCGCCTGTCCGCCGGGGTCCTGGTGGTCCAGCGGCACGACGAGCTCGTGCTCGACCGTGACCAGCCCAGGGGTGGTCAGCGTGGTGGACGTCGCGGTTCCCGGCATGGCCGGAGCCTGCCAGAAGCGGTCAGGCGGGCAGCCCCTGGTCGGCCAACGCGAGCAGCGCCTGCTCGACGACCTCGGACAGCGCAGGGTGGACGTACAGGACCTGCGCCATCTGCTCGACCGTCTGCCCGAGCATCATCCCCTGCAGCAGGGGCTGCAGCAGCACGGCCGCGTCCGGCCCGATCACGTGCGCGCCGAGCAGCAGCCGGGTCGACGGGTCGGCGATCAGCTTGACGAAGCTGGTCGTGTCCTCGAGCGCCCAGCCATACGCGGTGTCGGAGTAGTGCCGCACGGCCGCGACGTGGTCCACGCCGCTCTGCTCGGCCTGACGCTGGGTGAGCCCGACCGAGGCCACCTGCGGGTCGCCGAACACCGCGTGCGGGGCGATCCCGGTCGGCAGCGGCCGAAGATCGTCCGGATGCGTCAGGTTGTGGCTCACGACGCGGGCCTCGGCGTTGGCCATGTGCTTGAGCTGGAAGTGGTTCGCGAGGTCGCCCAGCGCCCAGACCCCCGGCGCGGTCGTGGCGCCGTACGGGTCGGTGACGACATGGCCGTGCTCGTCGGTGTCGATGCCGGACGCGGCCACGTCGAGCAGGTCGGTGTTGGGCTGCCGCCCGGTCGCGACCAGCAGCAGGTCCGCCGTCACCCGGCTGCGACCGTCCGGCCCCTCCACGATCGCGGCCACACCTGCGCCGTCCCGCTCCACGGCAACGACGTTGCTGGACAGGCGCAGGGTCATCGTCTGGCCGGCGACCTCGGTGAACCGCTCCGCGATCTGCTCGTCCTCGGCCGGGATCAGCCGTGGACCTCGCTGCACGACGGTGACGTCGACGCCGAAGGAGGAGAAGACGTGGCCCATCTCGGCGGCGATGAACCCGCCGCCCAGGATCAGCATCGAGGCGGGCAGCGCGTCGATCCGCATGATCGTGTCGGACGTGTGGTGCGGCACCTCGTCGAGCCCGGGCACCGGTGGAAGCTGCACGCGCGAGCCGGCGGCGAGCAGGATGCGGTCCGCAGTCAGCTCCTGGTCCCCGACCTGCAGCCGCCTGGGACCGACGAAGCGCGCCTCGTCGGCATAGACGTCCACGCCCTGACCGCGACGGAAATGGACCGCGCTGTCGTGCAGCGGGTCGATGCGGCCGAAGACCCGGTCCCGGATCGCGGGCCAGTCGACGCCGTCAAGCCGGAGGTCCACCCGAGCCGGCGACCGCGCTCCGCCGCCCTCGCCGTATCGGCGGCGACCACCAACATCTTGGACGGGATGCACCCGCGGTTCAGGCAGGTCCCGCCGAAACGGGAGGACTCCACGATCGCGACCCGTCCCTGGGCGACCTCCGGTGTCAACGCGTAGTTGCCGGTGCCAGCACCGACCACGAGCAGGTCGTACGAGATCGTCATGGCTGCGGACCCTAGATCATCGTTTCTTGGATCATCTCGACGGACGTTCACCGCTCGCGCACGATCTGCTGGGCCCCGGAGCCGGCCGTTCGGACCGCGGCGGAGTCGTGGTCTCGGCCAGCCGCATCACGGCTGACGACGGGTAGGCGGCGCTGGAGACCTGGGGCCGGCTGGGCTGCACGCGCTACCCCACCCACGGCCTGCTCGCACGCGTGCGGGCGCTGCGCAACAACCTCTGCGCTACGACGCCGGCTACGTCACCCTCGCCGAGGCTCTGGGGTGCGCCCTGATCACCGCCGACGGGCGGATCAGCCGCGCCCCCGGACTGCGTTGCCCGGTCACCGTGGTCCCCCGCTGACCGCTCGTCGTCCGAGACGCCCGGTGTCCGGCAGCGCGAGGTCGACCCGTCCGACCGCCCGGACGACCAGGCCCAGCACGAAACCGACCCAGAGCAGCGTGAGCTCACCGGTCAGGACGCCGACGCCCGCGGCGCCGAGCCAGACGGCGCAGCCGCGCAGCGTGCGTACGGCGTTGGCGCGGTAGCGGTGCAGTCCGAACTGGACGCCGTCCCGGGTGAACGCGACGCTCCCGACGAGCAGCGCGAGCCCGGCCAGCGACCACAGCGGCCGGGCGGCGGCGGCGCTGGCCGCGTCGGCGGCCAGCAGGGCAGGCAGAAAGGCCACGGTCGCGAGCATGCCGACGCCCGCGAGCCCGCCCAGGACCGCGGCGCCGCGCTCCAGGGTGCGTACCTGCGCCGCCAGGTCGACCTCCGGGGCGGCACGGTCCTGCGCGACGATCACCTGGGTCGCGGCCTTCCTGCCCTCCAGCGCCAATGCCACCAGCAGCCAGACCTGATAGGTCACCAGGTGCGCCGCCCCCTGGGTCGGGCCGATCGAGACGGCTGCGGCGGTGAGCGCGGAGGTGGCGACCCCGAGCCCGACCCCGCGCAGCGCGAGCGGGCCGGCGCGGCGCAGCGTGGCCAGCCCGTCGGTGAGCTCGGTGCGGGCCGGTCGCCGCACGTCCGCGCCCCGACCCAGCAGCCCGCCGGAACGCAGCCGCACCACCAGGGCGACCGCCGCGCAGGCTTGCGCAGTGATGCCGACCAGCGCTAGCCCGGTCAGCCCACGGTCGGCCGCCAGCACCCCGACAGCGCCGACGGTGTGCAGCGCCGCCGCCGACAGCGCGATCACCGCCGAGCCCCGCACGTCGCCGCGGCCGCGCAGCGCCCCGTGCCCGGCCAGCACGAAAGCCAGCAGCGGGAGCCCGCTGGCGCGCACCAGCACGTACGTCCGAGCCTGTCCCGCGACCGGGTCGTCGACGCCGGTGAGCAGCAGCGGTAGCGCGGCGGTAACCAGCACCACCGCGACGACGACGCCGGCCAGGACGGCGGCGATGCTGCCAGACCGCACGGCCCGGGCAGCCGCGGCGCGGTCGCCGGCGCCCCACGCGACCGCCACCTCGGAGGTCTGGGCGAACAGCAGCGCGTTGAGCAGCCAGGCGGCAAGCACGACCGCGGCGACCCCGACCGCCAGCGCGGCCTGCTCGGTCAGGCCGAGCCGGCCGGCGACCGCGACGTCGACCAGCCCCACCAACGGGTCCGCGACCAGCGCCGCGCTCGCCCCGACCGCGAGCCCGCCGGCGCGCCGCAGCAGCCGTGGCCGTGCGCTCGCAGCAGGCACCGGGGACCTCTCGGGCTCAGAAACGTCCGACGGGGCTCCGACGCGGCGCCCAGCGTGCCGCACCCGTCAACGCAGCACACGTTGTGTGTGACGGCCGATCCCGTACGAACCATCCGACCAGGTCACGCGGGTGCGGTGCGGGGCCGGCGAGGGACAACGTGTGCAGGAACGGACACGGGTCACCGCGCGCGGAGGAGCGACAGCGTCCCTCGATGGGTCGGGGCGGGGCTAGCGTGAGCCCGGCGGGAGGGAGCTGCGGTGATCGGGGACCGGTGGGGCGTCACCCAGGCCGAGGTCGAGCGGCGCTATCCCTGCGACGAGCTGCTGCCCACGCCGGGGGTGCAGCTGTGGCGCGGGGTGAGCGTGCAGGCGCCGGCGGAGGCCGTCTGGCCGTGGTTGCGGCAGCTGCGCCTCGCGCCCTACTCCTATGACTGGGTCGACAACCTCGGGCGCCGCTCGCCCCGGGTGCTGAGCGACCTGCCGGACCCGGTGCCGGGCGACCCGTACTCCCGGCTCGCGAACCGGTTCGACGTCGGCAGGGTCCGCTCGGTCGTGCCGGGTGAGCAGCTGACCGCGAGCATCCTGGGCTCGCTCATGTCGTACGTGCTGGTCCCGTCCGGGTCCTCGACCCGGCTGCTGCTCAAGATCCTCACGGCCCGCCGAACCCCCGGCACCGTCCTGCTCGGCCTCGGCGACCTGCCGATGGCGCGCAAGCAGCTGCGGACCCTCGCCCACCTCGCCGAGACTGGCCGCCCGGTCTGAGGTGCTCGCTCGTCCACGAGCCACTTGCAGCCGGTCGACGAACCCGAGGGTCCGCCGCGGGTGGACGCAGGTCTCTCACCGTGGGGGCGCTTCGTCCATGCGCTGAAGGCTGTTCCCGCTGAACGGCTCACCCAGGGCGGCGCACCCCGGCGCGGACGCTCCGACGAAGCCACCGCCCATCTCCACCTCGTCCCCGAACGCGGCGAGCACCCGCGTCCCGTCCCGGATGACCGGCGGCTCCACCGTCACGTCCAGCTCGGCGGTGTCCTCGTGCAGCCGGAACGGGACCCGATCGTCCTTCCCCGGGCCGACCTCGGTCCACAGACACCCGGTCGTCACGTCCCCGCCTAGCGTTCCGTCGAGCAGCGAGTCCGGATAGGCCGCCTGCTCAGGCAGGAAGGAGACCCGACCGACGCCCGGACCGGTCGTCGGAGTGGCCGTTGCGGTCTCGTCCGGCTGAGGCGGAGCCGGGACGAGGACCCGCCCGGTCTGCAGCTGGGCCTGCTTGACACAGACCTCCGCGGGCCCGCACGGCCTCGACCCCCAGACGATCAGCTCCTGGCCGGTCCAGACGACGACGCCGCCGTCGGTCCCGACACCGCCTGAAGCAGGCAGCGAGGTCCAGGTGCGCTCCGTCGGGTCGTACGCCGCCGCCTGACCGGGGTTGACCTCCACCGCGCCGGGCCCGACGGTCTGCCCGTCGGCAACCACCAGCACCGAGCCGGTCCAGACCCCGCGGCCGTCGGCAACAGGGCTGTCCGGCAAAGAGCTCCAACTGGCGCCGCCGAGCTGTCGTCCGCTCACCCCGCCCATGCGCAAGCAGCTGACGTTGCCGGGGCACACGCCCGGGGCGCCAGGCAGGAGCAGGCCGTCGGGGGTGAGGACCGGCTCGGACAGTCCCTCCGGATCGTCGCCTGCGACCGCGGTCCAGGTGTCCTGCTCCGGGTCGAGCCGCCACGCAGACACGCCGGCGCTCGTGACCACGTCGGCCTGACCGTCCCACTCGGACAGCACGATCACGTCCCCGTCTACGGCGCCAGCCTCCCGGGCCAGCGTGGCTTGACCGACCGGCTCGGGCAGGTCCGGCAGGTCGCGCCAGGCCCGAGTCACCGGGTCGTACGCGGCGACGCCCTTGCCGTTCGCGCTGCCCGGTCCCTCGAACCCGACCACGACCAGCTCGCGGCCCGTCCAGGCCGCGGTCGTGGTGCGCCCGACCGAGCGCAGCAGCAGACGCCCCTCGGGCAGGGACAGCTCGGTCCAGGCACGCGTCGCCGGGTCGTAGGACACCAGCTGCTGCCGGACCTGCGTGTCGCTCGGCGTGCTGCCGAGGATCAGCCACTGCGAGCCGGTCCACGCCGACAACGGGTTCGGCACCGCCTCCAGCGGTCCAGGCGGCAGCAGGGTCCAGGTCTTGGTCGCCGGGTCGTACGAGGCCCCGTCCGACAGCCGCGTCGGCGCTTCGGTGCCGGACGCATAACCGCCCCAGACGAGCAGCTCCGAGCCGGTCCAGGCGTACGCCGGGCTGGTGCGCGGGGAGATCGGCGCGGGCGGCAGGTCCTCCCAGCGCCCGGCGGCCAGCGCGGCGGCGGTGCCCAGCTGCGAGGGTGCCGGCGCGGCCGAGTCGGCGGGCTGCGGCGGCGTCGTGTCACGGTTCGCCGCGAACAGCCCGACCGGGAGCACGACGGCGAGCACCG
The DNA here is from genome assembly GCA_038236005.1 of Mycobacteriales bacterium. Classification (GTDB taxonomy): domain Bacteria; phylum Actinomycetota; class Actinomycetes; order Mycobacteriales; family SCTD01; genus CANKBT01. The sequence goes on from JBBSTI010000050.1 coordinate 6,373, forward strand.
CGAGCAGGACCGCGGCGACGGCCCCGGTGCGCCGTGCCCGGTCCCGTCGTCCCGCCCGACGGACCAGGCCTGCCGGGTCGGGAGCAGAGCTGCCGCCGGCTCGGTCGGCGGCGAGGGACAGCAGCCGACGCACCTGTTCGTCGGGCAGGTTCTCAGCCATGCGGTGCCTCCAGGTCGGTGGTGTCGTGCGTGCCCAGCAGCCCGCCGGCCCGCAGTGCAGCGAGCGCCCGGCTGGTCCGGCTCTTCACGGTCCCGGGCGCGATCTGGAGCACCTCGGCGATCTCGTTCACGGTGAACCCGTCGTAGAACCGCAGGACGAGCACCGCCCGCTGGTCCATCGGGAGCGTGCGCAGCGCGCGCCGTACGGCGTCGGACTCCGCGCGGTCGTCAGCGCCGTCCGAGACGCGGAGCTCGGGGCCGTCGATCCCGTACGCCCGCCTGGCCCGACGCCACCGGACGGCCTGACGCACCATGGCCGTCCGTACGTAGGCCAGCGCCTTCGCGGGCGGCCCGCTCGCACGCCACGGGCCCAGGCAGCGCAGCAGGCTCTCCTGCACGAGATCCTCCGCGGCGGCCTGGGAACCGGTGAGCAGGAAGCCGGTGCGGACGAGCGACGGCCACGCGTCCGCGACGAACGCGGCCAGGTCAGCCTCGCTCGCGTCGCCGGACCTCTGAGAGCTCCTCACACCTCACTAGAGACGCAGAACGGCTCGCTGGTTCCCTCCCGTTCGCCCTGGCTCGAACGTGAAGCGTCGACAGCGGCTCTGGCGGGCAGCAGGACATGTCCGCGGCGTGTGTCCTTGGTCGTCCCGCACGGTCGTACGCGGGGAGCGTTCGACGCGCGGGCCCAGGCCTCATCAGGGGTTCCCCCGATGATCCCTACGCCGTCCGGGGAACCTTCGATGGCTCCCCACCCCATCAGGGGCTCCCCCGATGGAGCCGGCGCAGCGGGCACGCGGAGGTAGCCGCGCGGGGGCACGGCCGTCGGACCGGGCGTTGCCCACAAGTCAGCCCAGCAGCTCCGCGACGTCGAGCGTCTTCTCGCCGTACGGCAGGGTGACCTGCTCGCCGGCGCGGAAGGTCTTCACCGTCTTGTAGGCCCAGGCACCGACCGCACGCGGCCTCAGGCCGGGATGACGTCCAGCTGCGGCGTCAGGTGCACGAAGCCGAGGTCCTTGGACGTGCTCTCGACCCGGAAGCTCGTGACCCGGTCGAGCCGGTGATATTCGGTGGAGGCGCGGGGGCCGTGCAGGGCGACGGTCACGCTGTATTTGCCTTCGACCATCGGGATGTTGCGGAACGCGAACCGCAGGGTCGCCCGCCCCGTCACCGGGTCCAGGTGCAGCCCCATCAGGTCGGAGTTGGTGCCGTAGACCAGCGCGTCGACCTGGTCATAGAGCGCGAGCCCGACCACCCAGGCGTCGACCGGCACGCGTGACTCCACGGCAACCTCGATCCACAGGTCGTCGCCCGGCGCGAACCGGTCCCGGGGCCGGCCGTCCGCGTCCACGACGGTGGCGCCCAGGATGCTCATCTCGCCGGTCCCGGTGTCGGCCTCGGGCAGCGTGTCGTCGTTCTCGTAGCGCTTGCGGAAGGCCCGGACCGCCTCGATCGGGTCGCCGTCGACGAGCACGTTGCCCTTCTCCAGCAGGATCACCCGGTCGCACAGCTCGCGGGTCTGGTCCAGCGCGTGCGTGACGTACACGATCGTGCGGCCCTCGCGCTGGAAGGTCTTGATCTTCTCCAGGCACTTGCGCTGGAACGGCTCGTCACCGACCGCGAGCACCTCGTCGACCAGCAGGATCTCCGGGTCGACGTGGACCGCGACCGCGAACGCCAGGCGTACGTACATCCCGGAGCTGTAGAACTTCACCTGGGTGTCGATGAACTGCTCGATGCCGGAGAACTCGACGATGCCGTCGAAGTAGGCCTGGGTCTGCTTGCGGGTGATCCCGAGGATCGAGGCGTTGAGAAAGACGTTCTCGCGGCCGGTCAGGTCGGGGTGGAAACCGGCCCCCAGCTCGAGCAGCGCGGCGAGCCGGCCACGGCGCTCGACGAAGCCGGTGGTGGGGGCCAGGATGCCGCCGATCACCTTGAGCAGGGTCGACTTGCCGGACCCGTTGTGGCCGATCAGCCCGAGTGTGCGGCCGGCGTCCAGCTCGAAGTTGATGTCTTGCAGCGCCCAGAACTCCTCGCCCTTGGCGCGGTTGCCCTTGCGCAGGACGAGCCGTTCTTTGAGCGACTTGTCCTTGTCGATCCGGAAGTTCTTGCTGACGTCATTGACCCGGATGATCGTGCTGTCCGCCACCTACAGCTCCTGGGCGAAGTTGCCCTGGGCCCGCGCGAACACCCGCTGGGAGACGAACAGCAGCACGCAGCTGACCGCGCCGAGGATCAGCAGGCGGTAGAGGATCTCCCCGCCGAACACCTGAGAGACGCCGGCGGCGTTCACGCCTCGCTGATAGATCGCGTCCTGGAAGCCCATCGCGACGATCGCCATCGGGTTGGCCAGGAACAGCTGCTCGAGCCAGACCCCGCCGTAGTCGCGCAGCTTGGGAAGGACCAGGCTGACGCTGTAGAGGATCGGCGACAGGTAGAACACCAGCAGCAGCAGCACCTCGATGAGGTGCTGGGTGTCGCGCAGATACACGTTGGCGGCCGACACGAGCAGCGCCAGCGCGGTCGCGAAGATCACCAGGACCACGATCGACAGCGGCAGCAGCAACAGCTTTCCGGGCGTGATCGTGCGCCCGGTCGCGAGCGTGACGACGACCAGCACCCCGATCATCACCAGGAACTGCACCAGCGCCGCACCGATCACCGACAGCGGCAGGATCTCCCGGGGGAACCAGACCTTCTTGATCAGACCGCCGTTGGCGACCACCGCCTGGCTGGCCCCGTTGACGACGTCGCTGAAGAAGAACCAGGCGGTCAGCCCGGAGAACAGGAAGACGATGAAGCCCTCGTTGTCGTTGCCGAGGAACTTGCCGATGGCGATGTAGTAGACGGCGAGCAGCAGCAGCGGTCGCACCAGGCTCCAGGCGAAGCCGAGGAACGACCCCTTGTATTTCACCTTGAGCTCTTTGCGGGTCAGGTTGACCAGCAGCTCCCGATAACGCCAGATGTCGACGATCGTGCGGCCGAACCCGCTCCAGAACGGCTGGGGACTGTTGACCCGCTCCATCGGCAGATGCGCGATCGCCTCCGGACCGTGCAGGGCGACCTCGCCGACCGGGGCCGGCCGGGCTTGCTGGGACTCGACGAGCGTCACGCCGGCAACCGCAGAGAACGCACCAGCACCCGAGCAGCATCCCGACCGACCATCCGCTCAGACTAACCGGGTGACCAGTCTCCGACCCGGCCGTCGGTCTGCAGCGGTCCGGCGTAGAGCGACCGGCTCAGCGTGTCGGCGCGGCGGGGGGCGCGCTCGAGCCGGGCCTCCCACTGGCGGTAGGTGATGGTGGACAACGGGGCGGGCGTACGCGCGGTAAAGGCCGCCGCGGCCGGCTCGTCCCCGGTGACCAGCCACAGCCGACGTCCCTGCTCCGCCGCGGCGGCGACCAGCGGGGCGACGTCCGCAGGGCCGGACGCACTGGTCGGCGGCCCGTCGGGGCGGTAGGCGACGACCGGCACCCCGCAGTAGGCGCGGACCGTCTGCGGATAGGTGAAGGACAGGTCACCCGCGACCACGACCGCGGCGTCCGGCGGGAGCGCCGCGCAGAGCGCCTGCACCTCGGTGAGCTGAGGCACCCCCTGGCGGACGAAGAACAACGGCGCCGTGGTGAGCGCCGGCGGAACGGCGAGCACCAGCAGAGTCACGCCCGCGAGGACCCGTCGGAGCCCCGCTGCAGCGACCAGCGTGAGGACGAGCGAGACTACGGTGACCGCGCCGACCGCGAGCCCGGGCATCACGAGCGGTAGATAGCGACGGGCCACCCACAGCTGGTCGGGGGTGTTGCTGGGGGAGTAGAGGTAAAGCAGGGCGGTCAGGGCCAGCACCAGCAGGAACGGCACCGCGGCCGGCAGCCGGCCCTTCCCGGCGCGGCCGGCGAGCGCGGCGAGCCCGAGCACGCCGAGGACCGCGACCGGCACCCCCAGATACCAGCCGAGCCAGGTCGCGCTGTGCTCGGCGTAGGTCCGGCGGGGGTCGGCGGCCAGCCCGTGCAGCTGCTGCAGCAGCACGACGGTCGGGTTGTCGTCGCTGTCCCGCACGGTCGTCCAGAGCGGGCGGGTGGCGAAGAAGACCCCCGCGACCAGCACCAGGCCGGCGGCAGCCACCCCCGCCCCGCGCAGGGGAAGGGGCGCCCGGACCGACAGTGCGATCGCTGCGAGCCCCACGAGAGCGAGCAGCACGGCCAGGGCGCCGATGGTCAGCAGCTGTCCGCGGAGCATCCCGGCGTAGACCGGGCTGTGCAGCGTCAGGTCCAGCACGCCGACCACCGCCGGGACCGCCGCCCCGGCGAGCACCGCAAGCCCGTTGCGCCACCGCTTCACGACCATGGGTGATCTTGGGCCGCGGAACGCGCCCAAGATCACCGAGGGGTGAAACCTGCCGCGGTCCTGGCTCGCCGCCCCGGCCACGTCCAGCAGCAGCGCCAGCAGCAGCGGCGGCAGCACCAGGTAGGCGTCCACCCGCACCAGGACGGAGCAGCCCAGCACCAGCCCGGCGACCGCGTGCGGGGCCCGACCGGCCGGGCGGACCTGCCAAAGCAGCGCGAGCCCGCCGAACACCAGCAGCTGGGTCAACGGCTCGGTGTAGACCTCTCGCGAGAAGCTGATCTGCGGCAGCGTGAGCCCGAGCAGGGCGGCCGCGGCCAGCCCCCAGCCTCGTCCCACGACGAGCCGGGCCAAGGCGTAGACGCTCAGCAGCGCAGCCCCGCCGACGAAGGCGTTGCCGCGCAGCAGCCAGGCGTCCCCGAGCAGCCCGCCGGGCACCGCGAGCAGCGTCGGAAGCACGTGCATGCCCTGGGCGACCAACGCAGACCCGTCGCGTACGGGGTCGAAGCCTGCGGACTTGAACGAGAAGTCCGTGAGCACCCCGAAGACCTGCGCCTGGGTGGCGGTGTCGACCGTGGCCGAGGTGGTCAGGTGCTCGGCGGTGACGGCATAGACGTTCGGGTCCCGCGCGACCAGCACCCCCTGCCCGGACAGCGCCGCGTTGACCACCGACCAGAGCAGAGCCGCAACGACCGCGACCGGGTCCCACCACCACGCCCCGCGGCAGACCGGACGCAGATGCCGACCTACCAGCAGGGCCAGCCCGCCACCGAGCACCAGACCGACGATCAGGGTGACGATCGGGCTGTAGGACCCGGCGAGCACGAGCAAGACCCCGACCAGCCCGAGCGCGGCGACCAGCACCGGCACCAGGGAAGGCACGGCCGACCAGAGGCCGCCATCGCTGCCCACGTGGCTCGGGCCGGCCGGGTGGGCCCGACGCACCGGCGCGGCCAGGGGCTCCGTCGTCCGGCGCGGCACGGCGGGCACAGCGAGCACTCCTCGGGGGTGCGTGCGGGAGACCAGGTCGGTCGCGGCCCGACGCCGGTGATCGTACGGGCAGCCGGACCATAGCGGCCCCGATCCGCCAGACGGCTCACCGACCGTCGGCAAGAGGGCTACCGTCGGTCACGCGTGATCCCCACCACTCCGTACGGAAGAGTCGCCGTGTTTGTTCGTCCTGCCCGATCTGCTTCGGCGGTCCCCGCCCTCGCCCCCGCTCTCGTCCTCGTCCTCGGGCTGGCCGCCTGCAGCGGCGGTAGCGACGAGCGGGTAGCCGCACCGACCCCCACGGTGACGGCGACCCCGAGCGCCTCGCCGTCCTCCACGCCGACGACGACGCCGTCCGTCACCCCGTCGGCCTCGCCGTCGTCGCGCCCGACCGTGGACGCGGTCTTCCCGACCGCCACCTCGGATCCGGGGGTGGGCGAGGGCGGTCCTGCCGCGCCGCCGACGGTGGACCCCAGCCGACCGCCGGTCGAGACCGCTCCCCCCGCCGGCCAGCCGAGCTGCAAGGCCGCCGACCTCACCGTCAACGACGCCGACGCGGTGATCACCGCTGGCTCGGTGCAGGAGCTGTTCGTCGTGCGGACCAGCGGGCCGGACTGTCAGCTGCAGGGCTATCCGGACGTCGTCCTGCGCGGCGCGGGAGACGCCCCGCTGGCGGTCACCTACACGCAGGGCGGCGGCGGGCTGCCCGCCCTGGAGACGACCGTCGTCACGCTGTCCCGGTCGACCAGCCTGAGCTTCAGAATAGCCACCCCGCGCACCGGAGGTTGCGTCTCCGCTTCGTCGATTTCGGTGCGCCTGCCGGGCACGGACGGTGACCTCGTGACTACGACGAGTCTCTCGGTGTGCCAGTCGAAGGCCGGGATCAGCCCGGTGGGTCGGATCCGCGCGGACTCGTGACACGCCTGACGATCAGGCATTTCCCTGTGGCACACCGATTCTGTGGGACTGATGGGGTAGGCGAGTCTCCTGCGACGCCTGTTCATCTTGGGACTCATGGTCCACACTTCCGGAGGGCCGACCTAAACCTCGGCGGCTCAAGCCCTCGTCCCGCCGGGTCGACGGTCACCAGAGACGACCCGACAAGACCCCTCGCAGAAGCTGCTGACGGCAGCTGCAGGACCCGACAGCGGCCCTCGGGTCGCCAGGACACCGCACCGGAGACCCCGTGACGAGCACGCCCCAGAGCCCCACCACCAGCACCACCAACCGGGAGGTTCGTGCGGTCAGCCGAAGGTTCCGAGCCGCCGGCCTCGGCACCGCCGGAACCACCCTGGTCGCCGCCGTCGCCGTGCTGACCGGAGGCGCCGCACCCGCGACCTCCGCGCCCGCCGAGCTGACCGCGGCGGCCTCCCCCGCGATCCCCAGCAGCCTGCCGAGCGCCATCGAGGCGCTCCAGCCCTTCGTCGGCCAGTCGACCTGCAGCCCCAGCGCGAAGCCCGGCGTCGTCGCCTTCCGCAACCTGCTGCTGGCCACCTACCCGCGCTCCGGCAGTCTCGGCATCGTGCGCGACTGCGGCGTCGGCGGCACCAGCGAGCACAAGGAGGGTCGCGCCTTCGACTGGGCGGTGGCCGCCAACGACCCGCAGGACGTCGCCGAGGTCGAGGCGATGTTTGCCTGGCTGTTCGCCACCGACCAGTACGGCAACACGAACGCGATGCTGCGCCGTACCGGCCTGATGTACGTCATCTGGAACAAGAAGATCTGGAAGGCGTATGCGCCCGAGAAGGGCTGGCAGGTCTATTCCGGTCCCAACACGCACCGCGACCACGTCCACATGTCCTTCGGCTGGAACGGCGCGAAGAAGACCACGTCCTACTGGGACCGGACCGTGGCCCCGGTCGACTTCGGGCCGCGGCCGCCGATGCTGCCCAAGCCCACGCCCAGCCACCAGAACATCGCCAAGCGGGCGCCGTACGAGAACACCGTCGTGCAGCAAGGCTCGGTCGGCAACATCGTCAAGATCGTGCAGGCCGGCGTGCTGGCAAAGCCGGTCGACGGCTACTACGGGCCCGACACCGCCGCCTTCGTGGCTCGGTTCCAGGCGAGCCAGAACCTCCCGCAGACCGGCGTCTTCGGACGGGTCGAGTGGCAACGGCTGTTCCCCTACCCGACGCAGCCGTTCGGGGTGTTCGACAGCATCGAGTCCACCTCGGCCGGGGTGACGGTGACCGGCTGGGGCATCGACGCCGACGCCCTGGCCCGGCCACTGACCGTGCGGCCGGTCGTCGACGGCACGTCGCTCCCGGAGCTGCTGGCCGACCGTGACCGTCCCGACGTCGGCAGCTACTACCCGACCTCCGGCAACCGGCACGGCATCGAGCTGACGATCCCCAGTCTCACCCAGGGCCGCCACGAGGTCTGCCTCACCCTGGTCAACGTCGGCGCCGGCCTCGACGGCAGCCTCAACTGCCGCAGCATCGACGTCACCTTCGGCGAGCTGCCGCCCCCCGGGCAGACCCCGCCGCCCGTCACCCCGCCCCCGACCGCACCGCCGACGCCCGTCATCACGCCTCCCCCCGCTCAGGTCTCCGCCAAGGAGGTCGGCGGCACGCTGGTCTCAGCCCCGGCGCAGATCGACGTCCCGCAGAACGGCTCCGCGCTCACCGGCATGCTGGTGCGCAACACCGGCAGCCGCGACTGGCCGGTCAACGGGGTCGTCCGCTCGGCGTCGCTGTCGCCCGGCGACCCGTCGGGCCCCAAGGGCTGGCTCAACCCGAACCGTCCAGGGTCGGTCTCGTCCAACGTGACCCGCCCGGGTGCCACCACCGTCGGACCGGGCGAGGTCGCCCAGCTGGACTTCCGCATCAACGGCAACGGACGGGCCCCGATCACCTACACCGAGGCCTTCGGCGTGGTGTGGGACGGCGTCGCCTTCACCGACGTCAAGGTCCCGGTCACCTTCCGGATCACCGGCGCGCCGTCGGTGAACGCGCGGGTCACCACGCCGGCACGGTCGGTCGACGTGCCCGGCCGAGGCGCCGTCGCCACCTCGTTCGCGGCCCAGAACACCGGCGCCCGGGCGTGGCCGGTAGGCGGGCTCGTGCGGTCCACGTCGCTCACGGCCGGCAACCCCTCCAAGGACGCGAGCTGGCTGGCGCCTACCCGTCCGGGCAGTGTCGCCGCTAACCTCTCCCGCCCCGGCGCGACGACCATCGAGCCGGGCGAGATCGGCCGCTTCGACGTCACGCTCGCCGGCAACGGCCGGCCCGGCGGCTCCTACCGCGAACAGTTCGGCGTCGTCTATGACGGCGTTGCCTTCACCGACGTCAAGGTCGACGTGACCTACCGAGTGATCGGAGCGCCCATCGGCGCCGGTGCCACCGGCCCGAGCACCGCCGCGCCGGTCGCCGGGACGCTGGTCGGCACGGGGGCGCGGGTCGACGTGCCGAGCCACGGCGCGGCCACCACCCGTTTTCAGGTGCGCAACACCGGCAGCCGCGACTGGCCCCTGGACGGCATGGTCCGGTCGGTAGCCATCGGTGCCACGAAGTCCATGCGCTCGCCTTCCTGGCTGTCGGCCGAACGTGCCGGCACCCTCACGCGCAACGTCTCCCGCGCGGGGGCCGATCGCGTTCAGCCTGGGGAGGTTGCCGAGTTCGAGGTGACGCTGGCCGGCAACGGCCAGAAGCCCGCCGGCACCCAGGTCGTGTCGTTCGGGGTGGTCTACGACGGGGTTGCCTTCACCACGGTGAAGGCAACCCTCAGCTACCGGATCATGAAGTGGCAGCCGCGGACGATTACCGGGCGTCGCTGACGTGCCGCAGGCCCCGCCTCCGGTGGGCCGTGTCTCTGTCGCGCAGCCAGCTCACCCCGGCTTGCGGCAGAGGTAGGCGAGCAGATAGCAGTCCTGCGCCCGGTCGTACAGGCCCCGGTTCCGGATCAGCTCGGCCGGGTCGAAGACGCCGTCGGCGGCCGCCGGGCTGTAGTGCATCCCCGACACCGAGACGATCTCGAAACCGGCCGCCCGGATCTTGGCGCTCAACGTCGGCTCGTCGTACTCCACCTCGTGGTCAGGGTCGATGAACGCCTCCTGCTGGATTCTGGTCACCCGGCCGTTCGGGGTGTCCAGGGCGAGGTGGCCGCCGGGACGTAGGACCCGCAGGGCGCCGGCCAGCACGGTGTCGCCGTCCTGCTCGCTGACATGTTCAAAGGTCTGGCCGGAGTAGACCAGGTCGAAAGAGTCGTCGTCGTAGCGGTCCAGGTCGACCATCGAGTGGTAGGCGTAGCGGACCGGACCGCGACGGGTGTGCACCACGTCGTAGCCGCCGAACGAGGCATACATCGGATGCCGGTCGTCCGGCGGCAGGTCCACCAGCACGATCTCCTCAATGTCGTACGGATAGCCGAGCCCGACCAGCGCGCCGTCAGCGCTGAGCAGGTGCGTCCCGCCGAGGTCAAGGATGCGTCGGGCCTGCGGAAGGGAACGGATGAACGCGCAGCGAGTGCTGTGCAGCGAGCGGGTGAGCTGGGTGAACGCCACCGTGTCTTCGAACTCCTCGGACCCGACGAGGCGCTGCACCGCGTCCCAGGGGGTCTCGCCCTGGGACAGCGCCTCCAGATGGGTGGCCATCCCGGTCGGGTCGGGCTCGCGGCCCAGGACCACCTCGTAAGCCATCCGGACCATCTGCTCGGGCGGCAGCTGCACGAACGGCACGTGCCCGTCGGCCGTCCGAGCGGCAGCCACGGCGGACCTCAGCCGACGACCAGCCGGCCGGTCACCCAGGGAGATGAAGGCCGCCCTCCCTGCCTTGGCGGCAGCCAGGGCGTGCGGGGAGCGGCGTACGACGGCGCGCAGGGGTTCGGGAACAGGCATGCGGGGACTGTAAACGGGCCTATTCTCCTCCTACCAGCAAGGTCCACCACCGTGGCGTTCGGTGGGTCCTCCCGGCCTGGGCCGACGGCAGCCCATCCTGACGGAGACGTCGCTATGGTGACTCGGGGAACGCCCCGGCGCCGGCAGGCGTCTTTCTTCGAGGATGCCGACCGGGTCCTGCTACGCGGACAGCGCAAGGAGCCCGATGACGACCCCGGAACCAGGTCGCCCGCTAGGGCCGGCTCACCTGCCGCCGGCCGGCCGCGGCGAGCCGGTCCTGCCGTCCGAGCTGAACCCCCGCGGTCGTGGTCGCGCGCTGCCCCCTCGACCACAGCCGGGGGACGGCTCGCGCAAGGTGCCCCCGCAGACCGGCTCGGTCGGCACGGCCGGGCGTCTCGGGCGTGCCCTCGCGGTCGTCGCGGTCACCGTGTCGGCCGCCGTGCTCGCCACGTCAGGAGTCGGCTACGCGCTGTACGCAAAGTACGACGGGCAGATCAACCGGAGCGGCCCGCTGCGGCCCGACGGCATCACGGCGCCGCCCGAGTCACCCGGCGGCGCCCGCAACATCCTACTGATCGGCTCCGACACCCGAGCCACCACCGGTGCCCAGTTCCAGGGCAAGGGCAAGGAGTTCACGACCGGCCAGCGCGCCGACACGATCATCCTGGTCCACCTCTACGGCGGCGACTCCGCGGCGCAGCTGGTCTCCTTCCCGCGCGACAGCTATGTCGAGATCCCGGCCTGGACCGATCCGCAGACCCGTGTACGCACCCCCGCACACATGGACAAGATCAACGCCTCGCTGGCCGAGGGTGGCGTCCCGCTGCTGGTCGCCACCCTGGAGAACCTCACCGATGTGCGGATCGACAACCAGGTCACGATCGACTTCGCGGGCTTCCAGGCCATGGTCGACGCGGTCGGTGGGGTCGAGGTCTGCCTGCTAGGCCCGGCGAAGGAGAAGGACTCCGGGATCGATCTCCAGGCCGGCCGCCAGACCGTACGAGGTGCGCAGGCCCTCGCCTTCGTCCGCCAGCGCAAGGAGCTGCCCCGCGGCGACCTGGACCGGATCGCCCGTCAGCAGGCCTTCATCGGCTCGCTGGTGCGCAAGGTGCTGAGCGCCGGGACGCTCACCAACCCCGGTCGGCTCAACGACTTCCTCAACCAGGCGACGGCCAATGTCTCGGTCGACAACGGGTTCAAGGGAGGCGAGCTGCTCGCCCTGGCCCGCGAGCTGAAGAACGTCGGTTCGGGCGGGGTGGCCTTCACGACGGTCCCGATCACGTCTCTGGGCGCGAGCCGTCCCACCTCGGTCGGCACCTCCGAGGTCGTGCTCATCGACGAGCCCAAGGCCGACGAGCTGTTCACCCAGCTGCGTGAGGACAAGGCGCCCGAGCAGCTGACCGCGGCCCAGCCCGACCCGTCAGCGCCCGCCGCCGAGCCGCTGACCGTCAAGCCGGGCTCGATCAAGGTGGACGTGCTCAACGCCGCCGGAACCACAGGCCTCGGTGGTCGCGCCGCCGACGACCTCGTCGCCCGGGGTTTCGCCGTCCCCGCCGCCCCCGGCAACCGTGGGTCAGGAGCGAGTGGCACCGTCGTGCGGTACGGCCCCGACAAGGCCGACAGCGCCCGAACGCTCGCCGCCGCCGTCCCCGGCGCGACCCTCGAGCTCGACCCGTCGCTCGGCAGCACCCTGGAGCTGGTCGTCGGCTCCGGCTACACCGGGACGGTGGCGGTGACCGTCGGCGCGCCGAGCGCAGCGCCAAAGCCCTCCCCCGGTGCCGACGCACCGCTCGCCACGGCCGCCGACGACGGGTGCATCAATTGACCGCTCCCCCGCAGGACCAGCCCCCGCTCGAGAACCGCCCGCGACACCGCGCCGTGCGTTTCGGTCGGGCGCTGTCGTTCGTCGCCGCCACGGTCTCGCTGGCGGTGCTCGCCACCTCGGGGGTCGGCTACGCGCTCTACGCAAAGTACGACGGGCAGATCAACCGGGTCCCCGGCTCGATCCGGCCCACCGACGTCGCGGCCCCGCCCGAGGCGCCGAGCGGCGCCCGCAACATCCTGCTGATCGGGTCCGACACCCGGGCCACCACGGGGTTGAAGTTCCAGGGCACCGGCACGGAGTTCACCACCGGCCAGCGCGCCGACACGATCATCCTCGCCCACCTGTACGGCGACGACTCGGCCGCCCAGCTGGTCTCCTTCCCGCGCGACAGCTATGTCTCGATCCCGGCGTTCACGGACGCGAGCACCGCCGTACGCACCCCCGAGCACAAGGACAAGATCAACGCGGCGCTGTCCGAGGGTGGTGTCCCGCTGCTGGTCGCCACGATCGAGCAGCTGACCGGCATCCGGGTGGACAACCAGGTGACGATCGACTTCGCCGGTTTCCAGTCGATGGTCGACGCGGTCGGCGGCGTGGACGTGTGCCTGACCAAGCCGGCGAAGGACCGCTACACCGGGATCGACCTGCCGGCCGGCAAGCAGACGTTGCAGGGGGATCAGGCCCTCCAGTTCGTCCGGCAGCGGCACAGCCTGCCAGGCGGTGACTACGGCCGGATCCGGCGCCAGCAGGCCTTCATCGGCTCGCTGGTCGACAAGGTCCTGAGCCGCGGCACCCTGACCAGCCCGGGAAAGCTGCAGAGCTTCCTGAACGCAGCGACCGCCAGCGTCACGGTCGACGAGAACCTGACCGGCACCGAGCTGCTGGGCCTGGCCCGCCAGTTCAAAGGGGTGGCTTCCGGCGGTGTCGCGTTCACCACGATCCCGATCAGCGGCAGCGCGGTGCGTCCCACCCCGGACACGCCGGTCGGCGACGTCCAGCTGATCGACGACACGCGGGCACAGGTGCTGTTCGACCAGCTGAGCAAGGACCAGCCCCCGGCCCAGCTGACCGGGACCGCGCCCGAGGTCGCCGCACCTGCCGCACCCCTGATCGTCCAGCCCGAGGCGATCACGGTCGACGTGCTCAACGGGGCCGGCACCCAGGGACTCGGGGCAAGGGTCGTGAAAGACCTCGTGACCCGCGGCTTCTCGGTGCCCTCCGCACCGGGCGACCGGGGCGCCGCTGCGACGGGGACGGTCGTGCGGTACGGGCCGGACACGGCCGACAGCGCCCGTACCCTCGCCGCCGCCGTCCCCGGCGCGACCCTGGAGCTCGATCTCGCACTGGGCAAGACCCTCGAGCTGGTGGTGGGCTCGGACTACACCGGGACGGTCGCTGTGACCGTCGGCCCGCCCTCCGCCAGCCCATCGCCCGACGAGCAGGCCCCGCTCATCACGGCGGCAGACGCCGGGTGTGTGCCGTGACCGCGTTGTCCGGGGCGCGCGACCCGGCGCAGCCTCTGGTCACCCTGCTCGACGGGCCGGTGCGGGTCGAGCTGTCCGGCGCCACGGCCGCCAACTGGGCGGCGAAGACCGCGAACTTCCTCGAGACGCAGGGCGGTCCGCGACGGGTCGGGATCCTGCTGCCCCTGCACTGGCAGGCGGTCACGCTGCTGATGGGAATCGTCGAGACCGGGGCCACCGTGGTCATCGCCCGCGAGGTCGCGGACCTCGCGGGCTGCGACCTGGCCTTCACGATTGCCCCGCAGTCCGGCGAGGCGCTCGACGCCGGGGTCGACGACGTCGTCGCGGTCTCCCTGGCCCCGTTCGGCGGCCGGGCCGGCGCCTCCGCGCCGCTGCCGACCATGGTGCTCGACGCGGGCGAGGAGCTGCCGAGCCAGGGCGACCACTACCGAGGTCCGGGTGGCGGTGGGGTCGAGCTCGACGGCGCGCCGGCTCAACTGCTCGCTACCGATCTCGGCCCGCAGGACCGGGTGCTGATGGACGGAAGCCTGGCGCACAACGTGCCTGCCCTGCTCGCCACTCTCGGCGCAGGCGCGTCGGTCCTGTTGTGCCCCGGCGAGGCGCCGACGGCCGAACAGCTCGCGGCGGAGGGCGTGACCGTCCGCGGCAGCTCGCTCGCCGGGACGCCTCAGAACCCCTAGCCGACGCGTCGCGGGGCGGGGATCCAGGCCACGTCCGAGAACTCCTCGGCATAGAGCTGGGCGGACTGCGGCGCCTGCGACAGGTCCATCAGCAGGGTGAGCGGGACACCTGCTGCGAGCAGGCGAAACTCCTGGTCGCACGCGACGTCAGCGGCGGGCACGACGAGCTGGACAGTCATATCAGGTCCTTGCACGAGGGGTGGTCTTCCGACCTTTCCTGCTTCGGTGGTCCCGGCACCTCGCCCGTAGAGCCGAAGGGGTGACGACGGGAGATCACCCCCTTGCGCGCGGCTCGGACCAAACCGCCGGCCCCTTCACGACGCCTGATGCTCGGGTGATCTTGGCACCGTTCCGGCGGCCAAGATCACCCGAGCATCAACCCCGTTCGACGAGTGGGGGTCTGGTCAGGCGGGTTCGACCGCGTTCCTGTCCCGCCTCAGGGTGGGTCGTGGGCCCATCCTGTTTCGGTGAGCCATCGGGTGCCGTCGTGGTGGGGCAGCTGTTGGGCTCGGTCGTGCAGGTCGTGATGATGCGCGTGACAGAGCAGGACCATGTTGCCCAGGTGGGTGCCGCCGCCGTTGGTCCACCCCTGGACATGGTGCGCTTCGCACGCTGACGGGGGTCGGTGGCAGCCTTTGACGACGCAGCGTCGGTCTCGGGCGATGAGGGCTTTGAAGATCGCTCCGGTGACGGTGCGGGAGCTGCGGCCGACGTACAGCGGGTCTCTCAGGTGCGAGCAGATCCAGCCGGCCGGTGGCGGGGTGCCGAGCGCGGCTCCGGGCGGGCGCTCTGCGCACTCATGCTCGGTGCTCCCACCGCTCATCAGGTCGCGTTGCACGGTCAGGCGGCGGGGGCGTGCTGACCGAGCAGGTCGGCGTCCAGCAGCTCGGCCAGCGAGCCCGGGCCTGCCGGGGCGCCTGGTCCGCGGTTGCAGGCACCGCCGCTCGTGCCGTCGCTGGTCGCGTTGCCGCTGCCGGTGCTCGGGGTGGTGCCGTTGATCTGCGCGGCGGCTTGGGCGAGCTGGTCGGGGGTGACCAGGACGTGGACGTGGGTGCGCACGGTGTGGGCGTCGTCGCGCAGGCTGTCACCGGGGCCGTGCCGGGCGAGGTCGTGGGTGGCCCAGCCGATGATGACGTCGGCGGTGCGGGCGGCTTTGCCGCGGGTGTCGCCGTCGGCCCGGGCTTTTTCGGTGGCCAGGTCCAGCGCGAGCCGCAGGATGACGCCGGCTTCGCCGGCGAGGGTGCCGTCGAGGGCGGTGTGGTCGCCGACCTCGGCGACCCGGATGGCTTGGCGGGCTTCGGCCCGGCGGGCGGCTTCCTCAGCGAGCTTGGGGTCGATGGCGATGGCTTTGTCGCGCAGGGTGCGCCGCAAGGACGGCGGGTCCACCAGCGAGGCGAGCGCGAGGATGCCATCGGCGACGTCAGCGACGATCTGCGGGTCGAGCCTGCGGACCCCGTCGAGCGCGGCCCGGGCGTGCTCCACCGTGATCTGCCCTTGCACGACCGCGGTCCCGAGCGCGGGCAGCTCATCGCGCAGAG
>JBBSTI010000051.1:0-21972 GCA_038236005.1 Mycobacteriales bacterium
CGCCGAGGTGATCGCCGAGCTGATCGAGCTGGCGAAGGCGGTCGTCGCCGAGGCCGCCCGCGGTGAGCAGTTCGACCCGCCGCTGGACTCCGACCAGCTCGCCTTCTACGACGCGGTCTCGACCAACGACTCGGCCGTCGACCTGATGGGCGGTGGCATCCTGGCCGACATCGCCCGCGAGCTGGTCCAGGTCATGCGCCGCGACGTCCGCACCGACTGGACCGTCCGCGACGACGTACGGGCCAAGCTGCGCACGTCCATCAAGCGCCTGCTGGTCAAGCACGGCTATCCGCCGGACCAGCAGCCCGGCGCCGTCACGCTCGTGATGGAGCAGATGGAGTCGATGGCGCCCCGCTTCGCCGAACGGCGCCGTACCGACTGACGGACGGGCCTGCTCTGGTCCTTCTCGCCCCTGTCCCTCACCGCCCTGTCCCTGGCAGCCCTGTCCCGCCCGGCTGACCGCCGGGCTGATGACCCACGTCCCGACGCGCGTCTCGCGCCGGGTGTTCGACGACCCCGCCCGCAAGGAGGTCTTTCCGTACTGCCGCACGTCCCCTTCCGCACTCTCGAAAGGTTCCACCAGATGAAGCGTCACCTCGCACTCCCGTTCGTCACTCTGGCCCTGCTGTCCGCTGCCGCCTGCTCGACCAGCGACGCGACTGACCCCGCTGGCTCGCCGGCCACCTCGACCAGCGCACCGGCCGTTCCCGCCGAGACCCCGGCAGACAGCGCGCCTTCTGCTGAAGCCCCGACAGACGCTGCGCCTTCTGCCGAGGCGACCGCTCCGCCCGCAGCCCCGCCCGCCGCCGAGCCGGAGAGCAAGGGGCTGTCGGACGGCTCCTTCACCAGCGAGGACCCGCTGGTGAAGGACAGCGGCCTGGACACCTTCGGCGGGACCGCCCGGGTCACCAACACCAGCGACAAAAGCAAGACGGCGATCCTTACCTACACGGTCTTCCTGGACGGCGAACAGGTCGCCACCATGACCGGGGCGGCCACCGAGGTCGAGGCCGGCTCGACCTCCACGGTGCAGCTGATCAGCACCGACCCGTTCGTCGAGGGCGGCCACACCTTCGACTTCCAGGTCGACGGGGAGTTCTGAGCCCGGCCTGTCGGGACCGTGCGGGGTCAGCCCGCACGGTCCTGGTGCGGCGCTCGCCGTTGGTGTCAGAGGCTGCTGGTATCCCTAGGGCATGTCAGGAGCAGCGTGATCACCGAGTCGAGCGGCAACCTCCTCGAGGCTGACGCTGACGCCCTGGTGAACACGGTCAACACGGTCGGGGTAATGGGTAAGGGCCTCGCGCTGCAGTTCAGGCGCGCCTATCCAGAGATGTTCAGGGACTACGCCCGGGCGGCGAAGGCCGGCGAGGTCCGCCTCGGCTCGATGCACGTTTGGCCGACCGATCAGCTCACGGGACCTCGCTATGTGATCAACTTCCCGACCAAGGGTCACTGGAAGTCACCCTCCCGACTCGCCGACGTCGCGAGCGGGCTCGATGACCTGGTCGCGGTGATCCGCGCCCTGGACCTCGGGTCCGTCGCTCTACCCCCGCTCGGGTGCGGCAACGGCGGCTTGGACTGGGCCGTCGTCGCGCCACTGATCCGCGCACGGCTAGGGGATCTCAAAGACGTGGACATCCGGCTGTTCCCGCCGGCCGGCTCAGGCGCCACAGCGGTCCGGTCGTCTGACTTCCCCTGACGGGCGTCCTGTCCCGCACGTCACGCCCAGAGACGTACCAAGAAACGTTCCTGCATCTCGAGGAGGTCAGGCTCGGTGCCGTTGTGGCTGTTCATGCCGGCGATGATCTTGCGTGGCACGCCCAGCCCCATGTGCTCGACGAAGCCGAGGTCTCGCATCGTGTCCTTGAGCAGCTGGTTGCGGCTCGCCCGCACGCCGTCGCGCATGGCCTCTGGCGTGACGCCGTTCGGCAGCCGACCTGGTGACACGACCTCAAGGCGGTCCTCGTAGATCGTCAGCTCCACATCGGTCGCCGTCAGGCTGTAGTCCCGGTGCACCACGGCGTTGACGACGGCCTCACGCACCACGTCGTCCGGATAGGCCGGCCGTTCCACCCGTCGGCCGTCCGTGCCTACCGAGGCGGTCGGTGTGGTGTTGCGCCTGACGAAGGCCAACACCTGTTCGATCAGGCCCGTCTCCACCCGGCCCTGATCGCCGGGCAGCGGAGCGATCGGTGCCCGGACGGTGAGCCGCTCGCGGACCGCGTAGTCCTTGACCTTGCCGGGGAGGGCCGTGCAGTCCACCCCGGCGAACGGAAGCAGCCGTCCCACGTCCGCCGAGAACAGCAAGGCTCCGGCCAGGGATGCCACCGGGATCTGGATGCCTCGCACCGCAAACTCGGTGTTCAGCAGCAGTCGCTCCCAGCCAGCCTCGTCCTCGGGGACCTTCTGCTTGCGGACCGCCGAGAAGTAGTGAGTGAGCCGCCGTCGATCCAGGCCGAGTGCCGGCAACCCGGGCACCGGCCGCAGCTCGGCCCGCACATCGCCGCGTTGCTGCTGCAGGCGAGCCAGCTCTTCCGTGCTGGCCTCCCGGCTCTGCCGACCGACGCGCAGATAATAGGTGAGGGCATTGTTGTGCCACCGCGCGTGCACGGCATAGCCGGGCTCGATGGTCACGACGGCAACATCACGATCCGTGGAGACATCCCGCACGATCTCCACGAAAGGCTCGAGCGGCGGCCGGACCTTGTCTCGTCCGATCGTCACGACCCATTCGTCAAGGTCGGGCCGGACGACGCCGCTGACATCACCGTCGTCCTCCACACCGAGCAGAAGTCGGCCACCCCGGGCATTGGCCAGAGCGACCATGGCCTTGGCCGCATCCTGCGGTGTGATGTCGTCCCGTTTGAACTCGGTGGTGGGCCCCTCGCCACGGTGGATGAGGTCCATAACCTCAGCACGCAACACGCTAGAACCCGTAGCGGTAACGCCGGGTCTCGAAGGCGGTCTTGCCGCCCTCGAGTAGTTCCTCGACCAGCTCGCGCACCGGCCCGTCATCGAGCGAACCAACCCTCTCAGGCGGCAGGACAGCGTGGACACGGCTGCCGTCTCTCTCCGTGGCGAGAGCAGCGATCAGGTCGGCGTCCGCAAGGACCGGAATATTGGCGTTGTGGGTGCTGAACACGAACTGGCGTCCCGACTTTTGATTGCGCAACCGTGGCACAATTCCCTCAGAGATGAAGCGGTTGTCCAGATCGTCCTCGGGCTGGTCGACGAGCAGCGGCGCGTCGCCGGCGCTCAGCAGCAGCAGAAGCAGCGCCGTGGCCTTCTGGCCGGTGGAAAGGTCCTCCAGAGGGCGCCACACGGGGCTGGCAGGCTCGGCGATGTTGAGCTCGATCACCGGGCAGGGCGACGGCACGACTTCCTCGAGCTCCAGCAGAAGCGCAGGCTCGGCATCGGCCAGCCTCCGAGCCTGACCCTCCGTCAGGTCAAGGTTCGCGACAAGTGCGGACCATCCCTGCCGGGCGAGATCGCTCAGGGCCCGACCGGACGTCACCCGGCCGGAACGAACCGCCTCTTCCACCTTGTCGAGGCGGCCCGCAAGGCCGCTGCGAAGCAGCGAAAGCAGCGCCTCGACGTCGAGCCGCTGATCCACGGTCACCCGCAGCAGCGCCGGCTGCCCCTCGACACGTCGTCCGGCGCGGTCAAGACGTCGCGTGCGCTCAGCCACCCGTTCCTCCAGGGCATCGAGGAGCTTCCGGCGTTCGTGGGTGAGCGCTTCCCTGCGCTTCGCCAGCCGCGGCGGCTCGTCACGCAGCGGCTGCAAGGAGTCGCGCTCAGCCTGCAGGGGGAGATAGTCCCCAGCGTTGATGCCGGCGGTGCTGAGCTCGCGCAGCACGACATCCAGCCGCAGCTGCTCCGCAGCCATCGTCTTGGCCCACCCGGCCCGGAGCCTCCGCGTACGTTCGCGTGCCTCGACGAGCAGGACGTCCGCTTGCTCACCGAGTCCGCGCAGGCCCTGCCCGAGCCGATCGAGAACGGACGACAGCTCGACCAGGACCGCCTCGTGCGGCAGACCGTCACGGGCGGCCGGGGACAGAAAGGTTGTGTCGAGGTCGGCCGTGTCGCGAAGCACCCGCACACCGTCAGCCGCGTCGTCGACCCGCTCGACAGCCACGTCGAACAGCCGCACCTCTCGTTGCTGCAGTCGCTGCGTCGCCAGCGCCCCCGGCGCCTGCGTGTCGGCATACACCCGTAGCTTTTCCTCGACCACCCCGAGCCGTGCTAGCTGCTCGGAAACGAGATCGCTCTCCGTGTCCACGCTGAGCAAGGCCTCACGATTGAGCACCAGCGCGCCCTGGGCATCATCGACCGTGGCCGCTCGGCCTGCTGGCAGCAGCCGCTCGAGCACAGCCGTCTGATAGACCTTGTCGTCTGCCACGTCGGCCAACTCGCGCTGCCCGTAGACCTCCACACCCGGCACCAGGTCGGCGGGGGTCGCGGCCAGCAGCTCGCTGGTGGCATGGTCCAGGACGCGCGGCGAGGCACCCACCGTCCTCTCCACACGGAGCACCCTGCTCGTCGGCTGCAGGCACTCGACGAGGACGGTGACCTTCCCTGCCGTTCCCAGAACCTGCGCAATCGTCTGGACGTGCTGGTCGCGTCCTCGACGGGTCACCGCCGGCAGGCCCAGCGCAAACCGAATGCTTTCGAGCACCGTCGACTTACCGCTCCCGCGACCGCCGATGAGGACGTTCAGACCTTCGTTCAGGCGGAGCGTCACCCCGTCCAGGAAGCCTCCGTCCCAGGAGACGGCTGCCAGCCGGAGCCCGGCGAGAGCTACCGGTTCAGTGCGAGACACCCTTGTCTCAGGCGTCCGGAAGGCCGTGTCCAAGCCCTGCGCCGTTGGGGAAGACACCTTGAGCCAGGTGGTAGCAGCCGGCTTGGCGACGTCTGCGCCGGTATTGACGTCGCACGCGCCGAGCACCGCGACACGGTGCTCCCGTCGATACTGCGGGGCGGTGCCCTCCAGGATGGAACGCTGGCCCTGGTCGCCCCCTGCGCTCACCGCAACGGCATGCAGGTCGCTGCACTGCCAGGCGCGCACCCGGGCCTGCCCCTGCAGGTTCGTCAACAGACCCGATTCGCTGGTGACGTGTGCAGGAACTGCCACCGCCCCCCAGCTGCGGACCCGGGCGAGCATCTCGACCACCGACAGGGAGCACGGGGCGCTCTCCCCGGTGCGGGCGTCCACGTTGCACTCATAGATACGACGCTCGACGTCGTCGCTCGAGGCCGACGGGTCGAACAGAACGAGAATGTGAACCCCCTCGGACGACGTTGCCTCGAACCCAGGAAAGACGGTGATGCCGGCGGCCACCAGATCGTCGCGCAAGGACTCGCTGTCGCGCACACGCCAGTGGTCCGTGATCCCGACGATGTCAACACCCTCCGCCAGGAAGGCAGAGACGAGAGCCGAGTTGTAGTCAGCCTCGGTTGCCACCGGCGGCGTACGGTCGTGCCCCCCGTGGTAGGCGAACGGGTTCACCTGCAGGGCAGCACGGCGCCAGACAGCGCCGCGGGGCATCGTGAGGAGATCTCCGGGCGTCGCCACTCTGTCGTCCTCCCCCTCTGCACTGCGCCAACCGACGCACGTCAGGCCATTGTGGCGCAGCGAGACCACTCGTCACCGCAGCCCACACATGCTTGCCATGTTCTCGCTCGTCATATCTGTTCCGCTGAGCTCCCCGTGTGCCCGTCCCGACGCGCGCCTCAGGCGCGGTCCACGTCGACCATCCGGCCGACCAGCTCGGCGAAGTCCACGGTCGGCGCCCAGCCGAGCACCTCACGGGCCCGGGAAGCGTCACCGACGAGCACCGCGGCGTCGACCGGGCGGTAGAACGCCGGGTCGATCCTGACGACGTCCGACCAGTCGTCGATCCCGACCCGCGCGAACGCGGCGGTGACCAGCTCGCGGACGGTGTGCGCGACGCCGGTCGCGACGACGACGTCCAACGGCTCGGGGTGCCGGACGGCGCGCACCATCGCGTCGACGTAGTCCGGCGCCCAGCCCCAGTCACGGGCGGCGTCGAGGTTGCCGAGCGCCAGCTCGTCCTGCTGCCCGGCCGCGATCCGGGCCGCGCCCTGGGTGATCTTGCGGGTCACAAACGCCGGCGGGCGACGCGGCGACTCGTGGTTGAACAAGATCGCCGACGAAGCGTGCATCCCCCGGCCACGGTGGACACCAACGAGGTGGTGGGCGTACGCCTTGGCCGCGCCGTAGGGCGAGCTCGGTCGGATCGGGGTGCTCTCGTCCTGGGGCGAGACGGTCGCGTCGAACATCTCGGCCGACGACGCCTGTAGAAAGCGCGTGTCTGCGGAAAAGGCGCGGACCGCCTCGAGCAGCCGGGCCGCGCCGAGCGCGGTCACGTCGGCGGTGAGCACCGGCTGCTCCCAGGAGAACGCGACCGAGCTGATGCCCGCGAAGTGGAACACCTCGTCCGGCGCGGCGGCCTCGACGACCTGCGTCAGCGACGCAGCGTCCAGCAGGTCGCCGGTGTGCACCACGACCGACGGTGATCGCTCGACCAGCTCCGCAAGCAGGGGGTCGCCGGCGGTCACGAGCCCGTGGACCTCGTCGCCCCCCGCGAGCAGCTGCTCGGCGAGGTAACCGCCGTCCTGGCCGGTGATGCCGGTGATGAGGATCCGGGCCATCAGAGGTTCTTCTTCTGCAGCTCCACGTCGTTGTCGACCATCATCCCGATCAGCTCCTCGAAGCCGACCTTGGGCTCCCAGCCGAGCACGTTCCGGGCCTTGGACGCGTCACCGATCAGCAGGTCGACCTCGGCCGGGCGGAAGAAGCGCGGGTCCTGGACGACGAGCCCGGACCAGTCGGGGATGCCGACCCGGTGGAAGGCGAGGTCGAGCAGCTCGGAGATCGGGTGCGTCTGTCCGGTCGACAGCACGTAGTCGTCGGCGGTGTCCTGCTGCAGCATCCGCCACATGCCCTCGACGTAGTCCCCCGCGAAGCCCCAGTCGCGCCGCGCATCGAGGTTGCCCATGACGATCTTGTCCTGCAGCCCGAGGCTGATCCGGGCGACCGCCTGGCTGACCTTGCGGGTCACGAACTCCGGGCCGCGCCGCGGGCTCTCGTGGTTGAACAGGATCCCGGAGGAGGCGTGCATGCCGTACGACTCGCGGTAGTTGATCGTCATGTAGTGGCCGTAGACCTTCGCCACCCCGTACGGCGAACGCGGCCACAGCAACGTCTCCTCCGACTGCGGGACCTGCTGCACCTTGCCGAACATCTCACTGCTGCTCGCCTGATAAAAGCGAACCTTCGACAGGTCGTCCTTGGCGTACAGCCGGATCGCCTCGAGCATGTTGAGCACGCCGATGCCGGTCACGTCCGAGGTGACGTGCGCGTTCTCCCAGCTGTACGCGACGAAGCTGATCGCGCCAAGGTTGTAGACCTCGTCCGGTTGGCTGCTGTTCAGCGCACGCAGCAGCGAGCTCATGTCGGTGAGGTCACCGGTGAGCAGCTGCACGCCCGGCACCTCGCGGGTCACCAGGTCGAACTTGGGGTTGTTCTGGCCGCGGATCAGCCCGAACACCTCGTAGTCCTTGGACAGCAGCAGCTCGGCCAGGTAGAGACCGTCCTGCCCGGTGATGCCGGTGATCAGCGCGCGCTTGCCCATGGTTGCCCGTCGTTAGAAGGTCAGGATCGCCTACGAGGTTACCGAGAACGGGCCAGGAACAGGACCGCCTGGCCGCGTGTCACGGTCAGCCCCGGCCCGAACCGGCCCGGGCCGACGCCCTGAGTGATCTTCTCCTGGACGGCCCAGCTGACGGCCTGCTCGTAGAACGCGCCGGCCGGCACGTCGGTGAACCCGGACCCGGTGCCGGCGTCCGGCCGGTCCTGCGCACGCCAGAGCAGGGTGACCAGCTCACCCCGGGTCGTCGTCCGGCTCGGGCAGAACGCCCCGGCCGAGCAGCCCCCGGTGATGCCGCGGCTCTGTGCCCAGCGCACCGCGGTCGCGTAGTAGGCGTTGGCGGGCACGTCCGCGAAAGCCGCTCCGGCTCCCGCCGTGTCACCGGAGCCGGGTCCGGTGGCGGCCGGCGAGCCGGTCGCCCGCCACAGGAAAGTCACGGCCTGGGCCCGGGTCACCCCGTTGCTGAGGCAGAACCTGGTGGCGGTGCAGCCACCGGTGATGCCGTCCGCCGCCGCCTGGCGCACCGGGTCCGAGAAGATCGAGCCGTCCGGCACGTCGTAGAACCCCGAGGAGGGCAGCGGCGGAGCGACCACCCCGGTGCGCGCGGCGTCCCGGCGGTGCATCGGCCACGGGGCCGACGTCGGGGTCGGCAGGTCGGTCACCTGCACCGAACCGTTGCGTGCCCCGTCGAACCCGGTGGTCACCAGGCCCCACCGGTCGCCGAGCAGCCCGACGGCGGCGGCGGCCTTGACGTTGATCGTGGGGCTCGTGCGGAAGACCTGACGCACCGACAGGTCCGGCCCAAGAGCGGTCACCGCCGCGGCCGCGGGGACCAGCACCTCAGGCGTCCCCACGCCGTCGATGTCCGCGATCAGCGGCGAGCCGGTCACTTCCACGTCGGTCGTCAAGAAGCTCGCCCGGGATTTGCGCGGATCTCCGTAGAACAGGTCGACCCCGCCGCTGCGAGGTCCCTTGCCCGCCGACGCCCGGTCGTAGGTGGTGCCACCGACCACGACGTCGAGGCGCCCGTCGCCGTCCACATCACCGACGGCCGGCGCGGACAGGAACGTCGTCTCCTGGCTCCCGGTCCGCGGCCAGCCCGCCACGTCGCTGCCGTCGTCGAGGTGGAACGCCCAGACCTTGGCCGAGTCGGCGCAGCGATCTTTGAACCGGCACCAGTAGGCGCCCGACCCGGTGACCGCCTCCATCCGACCGTCCCCGTCCAGGTCGACGATGACCGCAGCACTCATGAACGTCTCGGTCGAGGTGCGCACCCAGCGCTGCGCCAGGTTGAACGACCCCGCGGCATCGCGTGCGCCGGGCTGCCAGGTCAGCGAACGGAAGAACCCGCCGTCCTGCGAGCGACCCGATCGCGGGTCCCGGCTGGCGTCGACGCCCACGAAGATCTCTGCGGTGTCGTTGCCGTCCACGTCGAACAGCGCGGGCGCAGACCAGACCGAGTCCAGCGAGTCGTACGCCCCCTGCACCCGGCAGCCGGCATCCACCACCCGGATGACGTGGTCGAACGAGCCGAAGACCACGTCCGGCCTGCCGTCTCCGGTGACGTCGCCGACCGTGGGCGCGTTGAACACCGCCGTGCCCTCGGTGCGCTCGGGCTGCGAAGCGTCCGGCGTACGGATCGTGCAGCGTCTCGACCCGTCAGCGTTCACGATGTCCAGGCCCCCGCGCTCGCCCGGCTTCTCCAGCGCGCCGACCCCGACGACGACCTCGCTCCGGCCGTCGCCGTCCAGGTCCGCGACGGCCGGGCTGGAGGCGACCGCGCCGGTCATCGCCACCCCGCCGGCCCAGCCCGGGAGCGCTGCCCCCCGGGCGTCGTAGGCGTACAGCCGTCCGTTCAGGCCGCCGACCACGACGTCCTGGCTGCCGTCGCCGTCGACGTCGGCGATCACCGGTGAGGACCACTGCATCCAGGCGCCCGGCTCGCTGACCTGCCACCGCTGGGGAGCCTCGGCCGCGCGAGCCGGCCCCGTCGCGACGACCGTGGGTGCGGCCAGCATCAGCGCGGCCAGCATCAGCCGGCCAGGAAGCACGCGGACCGGTCTCACGCAGGCTCCTCGACCAGGACGGGCGGCAGCCGGAGAGCGGCCGCGGATCTCCAACCGGCCGGCAGCTCCTGGAAGAGCAGTGCCCTGCCTTTACCGGCGGCCTTCGCCGCGTACATGGCGGTGTCGGCCTCCCGGAGCAGCTCGCGCACGACCGGCTCGGCCCGGTTCGTCCGCTCCCCAGCCACCGTGCCGCCGGGCCCAGGGCCGGCCACCGCGATCCCCACGCTCAAGGTGACCCGGGCCGAGGCGCGCTCGAGCTGGCAGGGGCGGGCTACGGCTGCGACCAGACGATCGGCCACCCGCTGGGCGTCCTGCCCACCTTCCAGGAGCACCGCGAACTCGTCCCCGCCCAGGCGCGCCACGGTGTCGCGGGGGCGCAGGACCTCCCGGAGCCGGTTCGCGACCACGAGCAGCAGCTCGTCGCCCGCGCCGTGGCCCAGCTCGTCGTTGACGGTCTTGAAGTCGTCCACGTCGCAGAACAGCACCGCCACCTCGGCGCCGGCCTCCGGCCGCAGCGCCAGGGCATGCTCGAGCCGGTCTTTGAACAGCACCCGGTTCGCCAGGCCGGTCAGCGAGTCGTGCAACGCCTGGTGCCGCAGCTGGTCCCGGGCGGCGCCGAGCTCAGCGAGCAGACGCCGGTTCTCGGTCAGGGCCAGCAGCTGGCGGGCCAGGACCAGCCCGATCAGAGCAAGGCCCAGACCCAGGTCGCTCAGCGGCACGCCAGGCACCCGGACTATCCGCAGGACGATGGCCACCTCGGCGACCAGCAGCGGGAGGTAGGGCAGCACCATCCCCAGCCGCGACACGACCGGAATCGTCGAGCCCGGACGGCTCGCCCGAGCCGACGTCGGCGCGGAGCGTCGCATGCCGCTGTGCGCCCCTGCTCCGATCAGCAGGAACCCGGTCAACCAGCCTGCGCTGATCAGGCTCCCGGAGCTGTAGGCCCCGGCGTTGATCAGGTAGACGTACGCGCTGTCCGCGACCGCCAACCCACCCAGCCCGGCCGCGACCAGCAGCTGGACGGCCCGGTGCCCAGGTCGGGCCCGGACCAGCGTCAGCAGCACCAGCGTTGCCATCACGACGTCACCGACCGGGTAGGCCAACGACAGCAGCAGGGCCCCTCGGCCCCCGTCGTTCGACTCGACCACCGACCTCAGCGTCGTCGCCCACGACAGCGTCAGCAGCGAGACGGCGATGACCACCCCGTCCAGCAGGTCACGCACCCGGGTCGCCGCCCGGTCACCCTCCCGGAGCCAACGCAGCAGGCCAGCCGCGGCGATGACCGGGAAGAGCAGGAACCCAACATCGGCCGGCGACGGGAACGGCGCCTCTCGGCCCAGTCCGACCTCATACGCCGACCACACCGCCTGGCCCGCCGCCCAGCAAGCCACGCCGCCGGCCAGCAGCCCCCAGGACTGGCGCGAAGCACCCGGCCCCTCGCGCACAGCGGTGCGCGCGCACAGCAGCGCCGCCACCGTCGCCGCGAGCAGCTGCCCGACGTCGTCGACGACGAGCACCACCCTGTGACGCCCAGCCAGCACAGTCAGCGCAAACGCGAACAGCAGCCCGGTCACCAACGCCCCGCCCGCCGGCACCAGCCAGACCGGTGTCCGGCCCGGGCGCCGCTGACAGAGCAGCTGGCCGCACCGGAGCCTGGTCACCTTGCCGTCTTCGGCCCCGAGCGGTCCTGACCTGAGCACCCGACGGCCCGCTCCGTCACACGGTGCACGGGGTCACGGGCCCTGCTCGGGACCGACGAGCACCTGCCAGACCCGTTCCGCGTAGGCAGCCCAGGTCCTGACCGGCCGGGCCACGGCCTGGGCGGACAGCTCGGCGTGCAACGCGTCGTCGGTCAGCAGCCGACGCAATCCTTCGGTCACCGACGCGTCGTCGCGCGGGTCGACCAGCAGCGCTCCGCCGCCGTCCTCGGCGATCTCCCGCATGCTCCCGTACGCCGAGGTCAGCGCGGGGGTGCCGACCGCGAGCGACTCAGCGACGGGCAGACCGAACCCTTCGGCGTACGACGGGAAGACCGTGCACCGGGCAAGCCGGTAGGCCGCCCACAGCAGCGGGTCCGACAGCGCCGAGACCAGGGTGAGCGGGCGCCCGGCGGCCTGCAGGACCTGCGCCTCGGCGACGAAGCGTTCGCTGTGCCAGGCGTTCCCGCCGACCATCAGCAGGCTGAACCGATGGCCCTGCGACCACAGCGTCTCGGCGGCGGCGAGCACTGCGCCGTGATTCTTGCGCGGCTCGTGGCTGCCGACGCACAGCACCAGCGGCAGGTCCTGATCCTCGGCGTGGAGCAGCTGCCGGGCCTGCTCGGCCGTCTCCTCGTCCGCCTCGACGGGTTCGGTCGGCAGCGAGACCGCGACGACCTCTGGTCCGCTGAGACCGGTGCCGGAAAGCATCCGCCGCCAGCCCCGCCACTCCTCACCGGCCGCCTCGGAGATGGCGGCGACGGCGCTCGCGTGGGCCGCGGCGGTGAGCATCCCGGCGAAGGCCGGGCCCATGCCGTCCGCGGTCGTCTCCGCCGAGCTGATCGGCACCATGTCGAAGGCGATCAGCCCGGACCGGCCGCGGCTGTGCCTGACCAGTGCCTGCAACCGGTCGGTGCGGGCGCGCTCGGTCATCAGCTCGGGCAGCAGGTAGGTGGAGCGCCAGGGCACGACGATCTGTTCCTGCGCGGCGGCGGCAGGGCTGCCCGAGCTTTCCCCCAGCGCCCTCGCTCGCTCGCCCGGTGGAAGCACGCGCAGGGCGTCCAGGCGACCGGTCCAGCCGACCAGCACCACTTCGGGCCGCTCGCGCACCCACTCGGCGGTGGTGCGTCGGGCGACCCGCTGGATGCCGGTCGCGAGATCGGTCTGGGCGGTGTGGTGCAGGTCGACGAGGACCGCACCGGTGCGCACCTCGACCTGCGGCCAGGGCGAGCCCGGCCTGTGCGTGAGCCGACCCAGCAGCGTGTTCAGAAACGCCCACGGGCCGTCGAGCACGAGCTGCCGGGACGCCCGCAGCACCTCGGCCCGGTCCGGCAGCCGACCGCTGAGCACCGCCGTCGTCAACCACACCAGGTCCTGTCGCCGGGCCTGGCCGCTCTGGAGCTCCCCGTCCTGGACGACCTGCCCGCTCTGCATGAGCAGCCCGGCCAGCGTCGTGAGGCGGTCCCCGGTCCGCGACGGCACCGGGGCTCCCAGCGCCGTGAGGACCGTGGCGAGCCGGGCGCGCAGCGCATCCCGGCGACCGCGGCCGAGAGCCTCGACGCTGGCCGTGCTCAATCGTTTCAGCGCGGCCGGGGGGAGCTCTGCCGGGCTCGGCACGGCGGCCAGCACCCGGGTCCACGGCCGGGTCGGGCTGCTCACGCCGCTCCCGGACGGAGCCACGGCACGACGAGCTGCTCCCAGGCCTCGTGCGCGTAGGCGTCCCAGGTGCGCACGGGACGAGTTCTGACCTCGTCTCGCAGCCGCGCGAGCAGCACGTCGTCGGTGAGCAGGGAACGCATCGCCTCGGCCAGCGCGTCGTCGTCGCGGGGGTCGACCAGCAGGGCGCCACCGCCGGCAGCCAGCTCCGCCGTGCTGCCGTAGCCGGTGGTCAGCACCGGGACCCCGAGCGAGAAGGACTCGGCGATCGGCAACCCGAAGCCCTCGTGCAGGGAGGGGAAGGCGGTGAACCGAGCCTGGGCGTACGCCTCGCGCAATCTCTGGTCGGTCACCGCCTGCAGCACCCGCAGCGGACGGCCGCGGCGGGTCAGCTGCGTGACCTGACGCAACGCCTCGCCGCCCCAGCCACCGCCGGCGACCAGCACCAGCTCGAAGCAGAGGCCCTCGCGCCACAGCCGCTCCGCGGCGTGCATCAGCGCGACCTGGTTCTTGCGCGGTTCGAGGCTGCCGACGCACAGCACGCTCGGCACGGCCTGCCCGGCGTTCGACGCCTGGGTGGTCGGGGTGGCCGGGGTGGTCGGGGTGGTCGGGGACGTGAGGTCCCGCGCGACGTCGCCGACCAGCTCGGTCGCGAGCGGGCAGGACGACACCGTCGGACCCGGCAGACCCTGAGCGCCGAGCATGTCGCAGAAACCGCCAAACTCCTCGGCGGCCGACGCGCTGATCGCGGCAACGTGCGTGAGGTGCTTGACCAGGCTGAGGTACTGCACGAACCGGAAGGGTTCCAGCGGCGGCAGCAGGTCGGCGTTGAGCACCGGGATCGCGTCGTAGCCGATCGCGGTCACGGCGTTGCTGCCGGACGCGGCGAGGGCGACGAGCCGGTGGCAAGCGGTGGGCAGCGGCACCTCGGGCAGCACGACGACGCTCTTCCACGGCACCACCAGGTGCCAGTCGGCGGTCTCGAGGTCGGGCTGCGCGCCGTAGGTCGGTCGGCCGTCCCAGCGCAGCACCCGGTCGCTCTCGTCGGGGGGCAGGCTGCGGTGCAGCGCGGTGCCCGGCGCCCACACCACCGGCCGTACGCGGTCAGCCCAGCGCGGCAGCAGGTTGCGGACCACCCGGGCGATCCCGGTGTGCAGCCGCGACCGGGCGGTCTTGTCGACGTCGACCAGCACCTCGCCCACGACCAGCTCGATGGTGCGGTCGCTGTGCCCGCGCACGGCGGCGTCGCCGAGGCACAGCTCCAGCAGGCCGAGAGCCGCGGCGTCCGGTGAGGCCGACGCCAGCAGACGTCGCGCGGTGCCCAGCTCCCCGGCGGTCGGCATGGCGGCGGCGGTAGCGGTCCAGAGCAGCCAGAGCATGTCGTCGCGAGCAGTCTCCGCGACGCGCTCGACCAGGCGCACCAGCAGGTCGCCGTCCCCGGTCTGCGGCGCCGTGCCGCCGACCAGCTCCGGCCACACCACCGCGAGCCGCTCACCCAGCGCTGTCCGGGTCGGCTGTGCGTCGGTCATCTGCGTCTCGGTCGGCGTCGCCGGGGCCGGAACAGCCCCCGTCGGTGCCCGCTCAGCCACGCGGCCGGGCCGGCATCCGGGTCCGCACGGCGCGCAGCGGTCGGGTCACCCGCCACGACAGGGTCTGCATCATGGCGTGGATCTCGGCGTGCTCGGGCAGCACCGGCACGGACGCGACCTGCTCCTGCCAGCCGCGTACGGCCTGGTCCCGCCACCGCGCGAGGTCCTCGCCGACCACCCGTTGCGCAGGGCTGCTCCAGTCGTCGAGCACGCCCGCGGGATAGCCGAGCAACGGCGCCAGCTCGGCGTGCTCGTCGGCGAGCAGCAGGTCGCTGACCCCGTCGAACAGGACCGGCCGGTAACCGTCGCGCTCCGGTGCGCGCTCCCGGGTCGGCGAGGCGGCCGGCAGGACGAGCACCCACGGACGCAGGCTCAGGTCTAGCTCGAGGTCCGCAGGGGCGCTGAGCACGCGCAGCGCTCCCGCGCCTGCCAACACCCCCGCCAGGCTCTGGTCGTCACCGACCACGGTGCGTGTGCTCCACCCGTGCTCGCTCAGGGCGTCCCCGAGCGACCAGGGCGTGGCCTCACGCTGCAGGCTCAGCAGGTTCGGCGCGTCGACACCGTCGAACGCACGGTGGAGCACCACGTCCTCACCGTTGCGAGCGGTCGAGGGAAAGGTCACGCCCGCAGCATAAGGAGCCGTCGGGCAGGCTGGACCGATGGGAGACCACCTGCGCGTCGTGCTGGACGGGACGCCGCTGCTCGGTCGACGGACCGGCGTCGGCCGGTATGTCCAGGGCCTCGTCTCGGGGTTCCAGCAGGCAGCGGGGCTCGAGCGTGCAGTCGCGCCAGAGCAGGCAGCCGCACTGCCCCAGGTCGACGGCCTGGACGTCGTCCTGACCGCGTTCTCCTGGCGGGGCGAGCGGCCGGACGGCACGTGGGTCGGGCGAAGGGTCCCGGCCCGGCTGCTGCAGGAGTGCTGGAGCCGCAGCGCGCTGCCGCCGGTCGAGTGGCTGACCGGACGCGCCGACGTCTTCCACGCCACCAACTTCGTGCTGCCGCCGACCCGCCGCGCGGCCGGCGTCGTGACCGTCCACGACCTCGCGTTCCTGCGGCACGCCGACACGGTGACCGCGGACGTGCTGCGCTATCGCGAGCTGGTCCCCCGCGGTCTGCGGCGCGCCCGGGCGGTGATCACCCCGTCCGAGGCTGTGCGCCAGCAGGTCGTCGAGCACCTGCACGTCGATCCGGAAAAGGTCCACGCTGTCCCGCACGGGGTCGATCCGGCCTGGTCGGCCACCGCCGCGCCGACACCGGAGTGGCTCGGCGAGCACGGTCTCCCCGAGCGCTACCGCCTGTTCGTCGGCACCCTGGAACCCCGTAAGGACCTGCCCACGCTGCTGGCCGCGACCAGGCTCCTGCGGGCTCGCGGCGACGACACCCCGCTCGTGCTTGCCGGCCCGGCCGGCTGGGGCGAGGGCCTGGACCTGACGGGTCTCGCAGACGTCGTGACCCGCACCGGCTGGTTGGAGGACGACGTGCTCCGCCGCGTCGTCGCGGGCGCGGACACGCTCGTGCTCCCGAGCCGCGACGAGGGCTTCGGCCTGACCGTCCTAGAGGCCTTGGCCTGCGGCACCGCCGTCGTGGCGAGCGACCTGCCGGTCCTCGTCGAGGTGGGCGGCCAGCACGTCGCCTACGCCCCGGTCGGCGATCCGGAAGCTTTCGCAGCCGTCCTGCAGCAACCACCGGCCAGCACCCCGGACGACCGCAGCGCGCACGCCGCGCAGTTCACCTGGCCGGCCGCCGCCCGCGCGACAGCCGCCGTGTATCGGGCAGCTTCTCGATAAGGTCAGCCCATGGCGAACATGAACCTCGACGAAGCCCTGGACGTCGTCCACCTCTACACGCAGTACGACCATCGCGTCCCCGAGGGCAGCCGCTTCGCCACCGTCCAGAAGATCGAGCACGCGATCGGCTTCCCGATCATGCGGCGTCAGCGGCGCTTCAACCTCGGCACCGCCGAGGCGCTCGAGGGCCTGCGCGAGCAGCTGCGCCTGTCGTCCGGCACCGGCGCCCAACGCGCGGAGTACGCCAGCCACCACGAAGGCCTCGCGGCACTGCGCCGGGACTTCGTGGGGCTGCAGCAGGAGAACGTGGCGCTGAGCCGCAAGGTGGAGGCGCTGTCCACCCAGCAGCGGGTCGGTCAGGCCAACGTCGACCTGTTCCTGAACCGGGTGCGCAAGAGCCTGCCGGACACCCCGACGACGTCCGAGCTGGCCGCGCTGCCGAACGCGTGGGACGGGCTCTATGCCGCGTTCGAGGACCTCTACCGCGGTGGCTTCGAGGAGATCCAGGAGCGGCTGCGGCCCTACCTCGCCGACCTGCCGTACGGGGACGGGCGTGTCCTGGACGTCGGCTGCGGCCGCGGCGAGTGGCTGTCGCTGCTCAAGGACAACGACGTCGATGCGTACGGCATCGACCTGAACGCCGAGGTGTCCACCCGCGCCGCCGAGCTGGGCACCGAGGTGATCATCGGCGACGCGCTGGACCACCTGCAGGAGATCGCGCCCAGGAGCCTGTCCGCAGTCACCGCCTTCCACCTGGTCGAGCACCTGGACGTCGAGACCCTGATCGCGCTGCTGGACCGGAGCCTCGGCGCGCTGCGTCCTGGCGGCCGGATCATCCTGGAGACCCCCAACCCGGCCAACGTCACGGTCGGCGCCACGACCTTCCACCTGGACCCGACGCACGTGCTGCCGCTGCCCCCGCAGCTGCTGGAGTTCCTCGTACGCTCGCGTGGTTTCGTCGAGGTCGAGGTGCGGCCGCTGTCCCGGGGTGAGGTGCCGTTCGACGTGCCGGAGGGCCCGATGGGGCCGGTGGTCGAGCTGCTGAACACGCTGCTGAAGACCGCTCCCGACTACGCCGTGATCGGCACGCGGCTTTGAGCGACCCTGCCGAAAAGATCGCCGTCAACGCGATCGGCGACTTCCGCAGCAGCACCGGTCTTGCCGAGGCGGCCCGGCGCAGCATCCTGTCGCTGCTCGGCGCAGGCGTCGACGTGATGGTCACCGAGGTCGACCTGCAGGCGCCCCGCAGCGAGAACCGGATCCGCCCGGAGATCGAGGCGCTACCACGCGGTCGCGAGAACACGATCGAGATCCACTACGAGAACACCAACGAGTTCAGCCGGTTGTCCGACGCGCAGGTGCGGCCGCCGGGCAAGCGCACGTACGCGATCGCCTCGTGGTATTGGGAGCTGCCCGAGCTGCCGTGGGACTTCATGCCGAGCGTGGAGCGGATCGATGAGATCTGGGTGGCCAGCGAGTACGTCCAACAGATCTTCGCCCGGGTGACCGACAAGCCGGTGCTCGTCATGCCCGCCGTCGTCGAGGGCACCGTGCGGCCCGAGCACGGACGCGCGCACTTCGGCATCCCGACCCGGTCGTGCGTGTTCCTCTACAACTTCGACGCCTCGTCCTCCTACGCCCGCAAGAACCCGTTCGGGCTGTGCGACGCGTTCGAGCGCGCCTTCACCCCTGCCGAGCGGGGCCGTGAAGCGACCTTGGTCGTGAAGTGCATGCGGCTGGACTGGCTGCCGGAGCTGGAGAAGGCGCTCCGCAAGCGGGTCGCCGAGCTGAACGGCGTGCTGATCACCGACGACCTGACGAACGAGGAGATGGCCTCGCTGCTGGACGTCGCGGACGTCTACGTCTCGATGCACCGGGCGGAGGGGTTCGGGCTCGGGATGGCCGAGGCGATGCGCCTGGGCAAACCGATCGTCGCGACCGCCTACAGCTCCAACACCGACTTCTGCACGGCTGACAACAGCCGGCAGGTCGGCTACGAGCTGGTGAAGATCCGGGACGCCGACCACGCCTTCCACCCCGACATGACTGGGCTCTATCGCCAGGGTCAGCTGTGGGCCGACCCAGACCTGGGGCAGGCGGCGTTCTGGATGCGCGACCTGTACGAGCGCCCGAGCGAGCGTGCCCGCCTCGGCGCGGCAGCGCGGCACACGATCCTCGGGCAGTTCAACCGCCAGGTCGTCGGGGCCACCATGCTGGACCGCCTGACGACCCTTGCCGCGCGGATCCGCGCGAACGCCTAGGAACGCACGCGGGCCTCGCGCAGGTGCGCGGCGGCCTGCTCGACGGCTTCGAGCAGCGCGGGTTCCCCCCGCAGCTCGCAGGCGACGTCCACACCAGGGCGGACAGCAGGCGTTGCGGGGACCTGCCGTCGACCGGAGAAGGCGTGGGGCCGCCTCGTGTCCTGCACCGATCCGGACGGCACCGGCTGGTCGCTGCAGCAGCTGCCGAGCTGGGGCTGACACCGCAGCACCGGAGGAGCTGAGTCAGGACGCAGAGCGGTCCGAGCGCCCGTCGACCGAGCCCCGTTGCCATCGGCTGCGAACCGTGCTTATCGTCCAGCATGACGAGCCGTCCGGCACCGGGGACCCGGGCGGCATCGTGAACCTCGACCCGGTGCTCGCCGTGGCGGCGCCCTGCCTGGTGTCCGTCGGTGTCGGTGCCGGGTCGGCCCTGGTGCCGCTGATCAACGCCGAGGCCTACGTCCTGGCCGCCGCCCTCCGGCTGGCGAGACCGCAGCTCGTCCTCGTCGTCCTGGCGCTCGCCCTGGGCCAGACCGCCGGCAAGGTGGCGTTCTTCGAGGCGGCCCGTCGCGGGTCGACCTGGTTCGACCGGCACCGTCGACCCGAGAAGGACCACCGGTGGGCCCGCCGGATCCAAGGCGCCCTGGCCTCCAGCCGGACCGGCGTCCCCCTGGTGCTCACCTCCGCCGTCGTCGGCCTCCCGCCCCTGGCGGTGGTCAGCCTGGCCGCCGGCGCAGCGGGCCAGGTCAGGTGGCACTTCGCCCTCGCCTGCCTGGTGGGCCGGTCGGTGCGCTTCACCGCCGTCGGTTTCTCGCTGGCCTACGCCTTCTCCTGACCTGCGTACGAGAGCCCACGGGGCACGGCCCTCGCCAGGCCGCCGCATGCCAGAGCCAGGACCCGCGCGCAGGTGCATCTACCGGCTGCCGCCCACCGCCGGCCCGGGAGGGACCTCGAGGCTGGGCTCGGCGATCGCGACCGCGACCGGACCCGCCAGCAGGTGGGTCGTGACGCAACCGTTCCGGCTCTGCCGGTGCACCGGGATCGGGACAACGAGCTGCCAGACCCCGGCGGAGAGGTACGGCCCGTCAGCGAGCCGGGCGACGTCGGTTCTGATCACGACCGCGACCGCGTCCTGCTCCCCGGGTCGCAGACCCCAAACCCGCCCGGCGCCTCTAGGCGACCACGCTCTGCAGGTCGTCCGAGAGCAGGTAAAAAGCCATGCTCTCCGGGTCGTCGTCGCACGCCCACGTCCACGGGACGGTCGCCGGCGTCACGTCGGGGGGCCGAGCATCGGCCCCTCGGCGGTCCAGACCAGCGAACCGCTCTTCGTCCCGACCAAACCCGGAATCTGCCGGATCGCTAGGTGGTCGAGGTCGGTCTCGACCCGGTCGACGCCGGTGCAGGCCGCGTCGAAGCACGCCAGGTAAGCCAGCTCGGTCACCAGGCTGTCGGGCACGTCCGGGGCGATCTGCAGGTGCTGCAACCGGGCACCGGCGCCCTCGCGGGTGACCACGAGCTGGGCGACGTACGGAAGGCCCTGCGGGTCGTTGCCGTACGCGCACCACCAGCACATCAGCCGGTCCTGGGCGGCCGCCTCGACCGCTGGCTGGGCGCTGAGGCCGTGTTCGCCGACGAACTCCGCGGCGCCGAGCGACCAGGTAGACACGCAGAACGCAGGCTGGCGATCCGGCGGGCCGCACGAGGTGCGCGCGGGCAGCGGCGACGACGTCGTCCGCATCGAGAGGCACGCCTCAGCCTCTCAGGTCCGCGGGGTCGGGACACCGGGTGCGAGGCTGGACCGATGACAGGACCTGCGACCGACGCACGCCGCTACGGCCCGGCGGTGGGCGAGCCGCCGCCGCTGGTCGACCCCCGACGGTGGGGCAGCCTGATCGGGGCAGTCGGCGGGCTGGTGTTCGTCGGCGGCTACTCCCCCGCGCTCGGCACGGTCGTGTCGGTCGCGGCCTGGGTCGTGGCCGTGGCCCTCGCGCTGGCCGTGCTCTTCGCGCACTACGTCCGGCCGGTCGCGCTGGGTGAGGCTGCCCGCCCGAGCCCGGTCGCCCTCGCGGTCTACGGCGCCTGCGTCGTCGGCGAGCTCGTCCTCATCAACATCGGGGCTCGTGTGCTCGAAGCGTCCGGCGACGGCGACCTGCAACCGGCCCTGATCGCAGCCGTGGTCGGGCTGCACTTCCTGCCGTTCGCCTGGGCCTTCGGCGAGCGGATGTTCTTCTGGCTCGGCGGCCTCGTGCTCGGGGTCGGCGTGGCCGGCCTGCTGCTGGGGGCGCTGGGCGTCACGCACGCCGCTGACGCCTCTGCGGTGCTGGCGGGCCTCACGCTGCTGATCGTGATCACGCTGTATGCCCGGGGCCGCTTCGCCCCGTAGTGACTCAGACCTGCCCGCGGCCCATCGCGATCAGCCGGTCGAGCACCGTTCCACCGCCGGCGCGCAGCCCGTTGTGCAGGTGCTCGTTGGTCAGCCACACCCGGGCTCCTCGTACGGCCTGAGCGGTCTGGGTCGAGAACGTCGCGTCCACGTACGGGTCGTCGGCGTAGACCACCGCCGCGACCGGCACGTCGTTGCCGGCGAGCACCGCGGGGTCGTACAGGCGCGGCCACGGGTGGTCGGCCAGCAGGCGCCCGGCGTCGGCGAGCGGGGCGAGACCGTCGACGTCGTCCAGCACCCACGGGTGCAGGTGCTCGCCGAACAGCAGCGAAGGGTCCTCGTCGAAGGCAGCCGGACGGGTGCGGTCGGCCGACCAGGCCGTGGTCGCGCCGTCGGCATAGCTGGACTCGTGCAGCACCGCATACATCGGGTTGCGCGCAAACCCCATCAGGTCGGCGACGCCCCACCGGAACATCGGCGACTCCGGGGGCAGCTCGAGCAGAGCGTGCAGCATCTCCGAGCCGTCGCTCATCCCGAGCCGGTGCCCGGCGTAGCGCAGCATCCGGGCGGTGAGCAGCCCGCCGGGCGTGGTCAGCGGCTCGTCCGACAGGCGGGCGTGCAGGGCGAGGAAGCGCTCGCGGTCGATTGAGTCCCGTGGAGTGGTGTAAGTAGTTCGCGTTCCGCTCCGTGATCTGTGATTGATTATGCAGTCTGCAGTGCGGGTTGGTCAACAGTTTCGGTCGGCGTGTCGAGCTCCTTTCTCGTGGTGTCGTGGGCGGCGTTGTTCGGTCGGAGCTGGTTCATGGTTTCTTCGGAGAGGTAGCGGCGGTCGGAGACTTGCCATTCGTCGTGGGCCTCGATGA
>JBBSTI010000052.1:0-21871 GCA_038236005.1 Mycobacteriales bacterium
CGGGGTCGTCGCGTTCCTGCACCCGCTCCCGGTCGCCGCGCTCTGGGGGGTCGGGGCCAAGACCGAGCAGGTCCTCACCCGGCTCGGGCTGCACACCGTCGGCGACCTGGCCAACACGCCGCGCCCCACCCTGCAGCGGGCGCTCGGACCGGGGGTCGGCGCACACCTGTCCGATCTCTCGTGGGGTCGCGACGCACGCCGGGTCGTGCCGCTGGAGCCGGACAAGAGCATCGGCGCCGAAGAAACCTTTGCCACCGACGTCGACGACCCGGCCGTCGTGACCCGCGAGCTGCTGCGCCTGGCCGACCGCACCGCCGCCCGGCTGCGGGCGACGCAGCAGGTCGGCCGCACGGTCTCGATCAAGGTCCGGTTCGCTGACTTCACGACGATCACCCGCTCGCGCACCCTCAAGGAGCCGACCGACGTCGGCCGCACGGTCTTCGAGACCGCGCTCGCGCTCTACACCGCCCTCGGTCTCGAACGGGCCAGGCTTCGCCTGGTGGGCGTACGGGTCGAGGGGGTCCAGCCCGCCGCCGGTCAGCCGCAGCAGCTGCAGCTCGGTGCTCGGGAGTCCGGCTGGCGCGAGGCTGACCAGGCGGTCGACCGGGCAACCGCTCGCTTCGGCACCGGGTCGGTGCGTCCGGCAGCGCTGGTCGAGCCTCGCGGACCTGCTGCCTCGGGGCCGCGACGTCCCGGGCCCCGACCCTGAAAGGTCGCGGGCCCGACCGGCTGAGAGCCGGTGAAAGCTGCCCTGAACAGTGGTCCAGCACGTGTTCTCCACGGCCGGACGAGGCCCCGGGCTGAAGAGGTTGAGCCGTCGCCGTGACGAATGGCCCGAGACCTCGTATCGTAGAGGGGAGTCGGTGTCACCGAGCCGACACGCCGAAGGTCCGTGGTGGTGGATGAGGTCAGGAGGGAGCGCCGTGCCGCTCTCTGAGCATGAGCAACGTTTGCTGGACCAGATCGAGCGTGCGCTCTACGAGGACGACCCAAAGTTTGCCTCGACGGTGCGGTCGACGGACCTGCGAACCCATATGCGTCGTCGCCTGTGGCGTGCCGGCGCGGTGTTCGTCGTGGGCTTCCTGCTGCTCCCGGTGGGGGTGGTCCAGACAAGCCCGTTGATCGGGGTCGTCGGCTTCATCATCATGGTGATCGCTCTCGTGATGGCGCTCGCCGCATGGAAACGCCTCGGTCCCGGTCCGAGTGGACGGCCAGCAGCCCCGGTCAAGCGGCAGGGACGCGGCAGCCGCCGGGCCACAGACACCCATGGGTCCCGGGGTTGGCGCGGCCGCTCCGAGGAGCGGTGGAAGAAGCGCTGGGACGAGCGGGGACGCGGGCAGGACTGACCCTGCTCCCTACGACCGTCGAGCAGCCGGTCGTGGGGGGCCTTGCTCCACCAAAAGTTCCTGGTGGGGCTCACGGCTGAGATCTCCCGGTGGATCTTCCCTCTGAGTTCTCGAAGGATGTTCCGACGAGATCAGCCGTTGATCACCTTCGACGGGCCGGAGACCGGATCGTCTCAGGAACGAGACGGCAACAGCCGGGCCCGAACGCTCTGCGACCACCCTTGGCGGGTTCGGCGCGCCTGCGCCACCCTGCTGCTGGTTGCGCCGCGTAGCCGGTGCACCCAGGACGGGGGCAGGAGCAGGATGCGGAACCGCCGTCCGCGGGACTGCCGTTGCCTCAGGCCCTCGCGGACGACGCGCGTCGACCGGTCCAGGGTGTCGGTGCTCGCTTCGGCTGGGCGGGCGTAACGGGTCTGCTCCACGGCCGACACCACCTGCGAGAGGGCAGGCACGGCGCCCGACGGAAGGGCGCTCTGCTCCCGGAGCCGATCGGCAGCCTGCCGGGGGCTGAGCGCCGGGTCCACCGGGTGCCCGGCGTCTCGGGCGTCGTCGGCCACCTGCGCCCAGGCCGCCTCGACGAGCCCGGCCGGCGTCGACCCGGCACGGTGACGTCGGAGCGACCGGTGGGCCTGCTGCGTGAGCTGAGGCAGGGCGAGGAGAAGCAGGCCGCCGGCCAGAGCGACAAGGAGAGCGGTCGGGGGGCGGGGCGAGCCGCCCCCCGCGGCGCTGACCGGCGAGTCCAAGGCACGTTCCGGACGGGTGGACGGGGCGGAAGGCGCGGTCGACGGCACCGGCTCGGTGGTGCCGGGGGCCGGCGTGGCCCCCGGGGCCGCCGGCTCGCCCGCCTCGTTGGTGAAGCCGGGCACCGCGACGCCGTTGCCGGCGGCGGCAGGGGTCGGCTCGAAGCGGGTCCAGCCGATCCCGGAGATCCAGGCCTCCGGCCAGGCGTGCGCCTCGCGGGTCGTGACCAACCAGGACCCGTCGCCCTGCTGGCGGCCGGCGGTGAAGCCGACTGCGACGCGCGACGGGATGCCGGACAGTCGCAGCATCACGGCCATCGCGGTCGAGTACTGCTGACAGAACCCGACCCTGGTCTCCAGGAAGTCCTGCAGCGCATCAGGGCTGCTGCCGGTCTCGGGCTGCAGCGAGTAGGTGAAGCTCGGGTCCTGGAAGAACGTCTGCAGCGCCAGCGCCTTGGCATAGTCGCCGCGTGCGTCCCCGACCGCCTCCGCGGTGAGGCGGCGGACCTCGGGGGTGGCCTCCAGCGGCCCGGCGTAGGGCGCGACCTCGGTCGGCAGCCCTCTGCTCTGGGGGACCAGGGCGGAGGGCTCCGGCAGCACCCGGCGGCTCGTCACCTCGTACGACGGGTTCTGGTCGGTCTCGGTCTGGGTCGAGTAGACGGTCTGGCTGTCGGCGTCCCAGAGCCACGGCCCGGCGATGCTCACCTGGGTCGGGACCGCGGGGACCGGCAGCCAACGGGCTTTGAGCGACAGGATGGTCAGGGCGGACGTGACCGTACGGGTCGGCTGGTCCGCGGCCAGGCCGGGTGGCGTGGGGATCGGGTTGTTGACCGCGTCGCGCTGGTTGCCCTTCAGCTCGTCCTGCCGCCAGCCTTTCCCGTCGTAGAGGCCGAGGGTCGTCAAGCGTATGTAGTCCGGAGCGGGGTCGTCGGTGGTGTAGCTCAGCACGTCCCGCGGTTCCGGCAGTCTGAGATCGCCCCGGAGCGTGGTGATCGGGTTGTAGGTCGTGACGGTGCGGGAGCCGTTGCCGCCGCCGGGGTTGAGGATCCCGGTCCCGAGCGAGGGCAGCAGGGCAGGCACGAGGAGCGCCGCCCCCACCGACAGCAGACCGAGCAGGCCTGCGCTGCCGGACCCTCGAAGCCCAGGCCGACCGGCCCCGCGGACGGTGACGCCCCAGCGACCGACGCGCTCGTCACGCTCTACGAGCAGCAGGAGCAGCCAGCCGGCGGTGCCGAGCAGGAAGGGCAGGACCCCGACCCCGTCGTCGAGGAAGGCCGCAGGCACGGCGTAGAGGGTGAGCAGCGGCAGGCCGGCGAGGGCGGCACGGGACAGCACCCCGACGGCGAGCTCCACGAGCAGCGCGAGGCCCCCGACCGCGAGCGTCGTGAGCAGGACGAGGCCGTCGCTGGACGGCACCGGCGGGGACAGCTCGCGGATGTCGGTCAGCCCGGAGCTGAGCAGCAGCTCGAGCGCGTCCCGGGTGCTCGCCGTCGGGACCAGGACCGCCAGGGTGTCGCCGGCGAAGATCGCGACCACGTAGAGCAGCAGCGTCAGAAGTCCGAGCAGCTGCTGCGCCGCCCGGGGCAGCTGGAGGCGTCGACCGGCGACGCCTGCGGCAGTCGCGGCGACCGCCGCACCGGCGACCCGCGGCACCCAGGCGCGGTCCTGGAACAGCGGGAGCAGGGCGGTGGCGGTCAGCAGCACCGCCACCAGCCCCGCGAGGCTGGCCCGGTCACGCTGCCCGGTCACACCGGCTCGCCCGGTCACGCCGCGCCCACCCGGCTGGCCCCGAGCCGCGGCCACAGCGCCACCAGGTCGTCCCCGGAGCGTGCGTCGATCACGTCCCATCCTGCGCCGGCGAGCAGCGTCTGACCTCCGCGGGGACCCGGTGCGGCGGCCGCCCAGGTTCCGGTGTCCAGCGCGAGCGCGACCCGTCGCGCGGCGCGCAGCCGAGACAAGGCCTCGGCGTCGTGGCGACGGACCGTCCCGAGGACGGCGACCAGCACCCCGGCGGACGGCGAGGCTGGTGCCATGGCGCCGCCACCGGTCTGGACGCTCGCCAGCGCGTCCAACAGCGACCCCTCGGTGACCGGCAGGTCCGAGGGCAGCAGCAGCCGGGCGTCGTGCAGCGTCACGGTCACCAGGAAGCCTGCCCGCAGCAGGGTGGTCCCGA
The DNA here is from genome assembly GCA_038236005.1 of Mycobacteriales bacterium. Lineage (GTDB taxonomy): Bacteria > Actinomycetota > Actinomycetes > Mycobacteriales > SCTD01 > CANKBT01. The sequence continues at coordinate 4,260 of JBBSTI010000052.1, forward strand.
CGCTGGCGGCGGCGGCGACCGCCCACTCGAAGCTAGCGTCCCGGCCCTTCCCGGCATGGGCGGTCGACCGGGCGTCGAGCAGGACGGTCGCGCGCTGCTGGAGCGGCTGCTCCTCCTGGCGGACCATCAGCTCGCCGACCCGGGCGGTGGAGCGCCAGTGCACCTTGCGCAGGTCGTCCCCCCGGCGGTACTCGCGGGTGCTCACGTCGTCGCTGCCGGCCGCCATCGCCATCGCGGTGGAGTCTCCGGAACCGCCTCGAGCTCCGCCCAGCCGCACCGGGGGCAAGACCTGGACCGCCGGGGTCACCACGACGGCGTCGGTGCTCGTGAAGGCCCGGTGCAGCTCGACCAGCCCGAACGGGTCGGTCAGACGCACCGAGAGCGGCCCGACCCGGTGCCGACCCCGGGTGTCGGTGTGCACGGCGTACGCGACGTCACGGGTCCCCTGCGGTTCCACCCGGTCGAGCACGAACCGCGGCCGTCCGCCGAGCACGAGCGGCAGGGTGTCCTCCATGAGCAGCGTCCCGCTGGGCAGCGGGCTGACGTTCTCCAGGCGCAGGCGCACGTCCGCGGGCTCGCCGACCGGCACGCGGGCCGGTTCCACCGACCTGGTGCAGGTGAGCAGGTAGCGGGTGCGTGCGACCGAGGCGAGCGCGAGCGGCGGCAGGACGAGCACGAGGACCGAGGCCCGCAGCAGGTCGGCCTGGCCGAGCAGCAGGGCGCTCGCGAGCAGCGCGACCCCGGCGGCGAGCAGGCACCGGCCGCGCAGGGTCAGAGCGGTCAGGGCTGTCACGTGCCGCGACCGACCGGGGCGGGGCTCATCGGCGACCGTCGGGCACGGGGACCCGGGCGAGCACGTCGGCCACGACCGCGCCCGTCGTGCGTCGGGCGACCTGCGCCTCCGGGGTGAGCAGCAACCGGTGTGACAGGACCGGCCCCGCGAGCGTCTGCACGTCGTCGGGAAGCACGTAGTCGCGCCCGTCCATGGCGGCGAGGGCCCGACTGGCCCGGACCAGCTGCAGGGTGGCCCGGGGCGACGCACCAAGTCGCAGGTCCTTGGCGCGACGGGTCGCCCCGACCAGGTCCACGACGTAGTGCCGCACCGCGGCCGAGACGTGCACCCCGCGGACCGGGCCGATCAGCTTGCCGATCTCCAGCGCGTCGGTGACCGGCTCGAGGTCGGTCAGCGGGTCTGCACCACCGTGCACGTCGAGCATCGCCAGCTCGGCGCTCGGCGCCGGATAGCCCATCGAGACTCGGGCAGTGAACCGGTCGCGCTGCGCCTCGGGCAGGGGATAGGTGCCCTCCATCTCGATCGGGTTCTGGGTGGCGACCACCATGAAGGGCGATTCCAGGGCGTACGTCGTGCCGTCGACCGTGACCTGTCGTTCCTCCATCGCCTCCAGCAGCGCTGACTGGGTCTTTGGTGAGGCCCGGTTGATCTCGTCGCCCACCACGATGTTGGCGAAGACCGGGCCTGGCTTGAACTCGAACTCGTGGTGCTCCTGGTCATACACCGAGACCCCGGTGATGTCGCTGGGCAGCAGGTCAGGGGTGAACTGGATGCGGCGCACGCTGGCGTCGACCGACCGGGCCAGGGCTTTGGCGAGCATGGTCTTACCGACCCCGGGGACGTCCTCCACCAGCAGGTGGCCTTCGGCCAGCAGGACCACGAGCGCGAGCCGGACGACGCCGGGCTTGCCCTCGATCACCCGCTCGATGTTGGCCGTGACCCTGCCCGTGCACTCCTGCAGGCCGTCCAGCCCGTTGCCTGGCTGGCGTGCATCGAGCTCGTTGCCAGGCTGGTGGTCGGTGCGTAGCACGAAGGGTCCTCCGGCGCGGTCGGGTCCTGGGGGCGGGCGAGCTCGAGGTGTTGGCCGCCACATCCTCCCACCTGATGTGCCTGAGCCCCACCCGGCGGGAACAGCGTCCACCCCACAACGCCCCACGCACCCGCTCCCCGAGCGGTCCTGGAGCGGGGTGTCCAAGGCGGGTCTGTAAGCCCGACCGCCTCTAGGAGAAGCTGGACGATCACCGAGAGTTGCCCTGACCTGCCAAATCATCCATCCGACGCCGGTCAGGTCCTTGACCGTGGGGGGAAGTGGCGTAGCGTGGGGAATCGCGGAGCCAACGGGCGACGCCAGGCCGGTCAAAGGGGGAGGGTCCGTGTTCGTCGGGACCCATCACCCGCGGCTGGACGAGAAGGGCCGGCTCTTCCTGCCGGCGAAGTACCGCGAGGAGGTGGCGGACGGCGTGGTCGTGACCAAGGGCAAGGACCGCTGCCTCTCGGTCTTCACCGCCGCCGAGTTCGCCCGACAGGCTGGCGAGCTCGAGGTCGCCGAGCGCACGGCCTCGACCGACGCCGACAAGAAGCGCACCCGGATGCAGACCCGGCAGTTCTTCGGCAGCGCCAGCGACGAGGTCCCGGACCGACAGGGGCGGATCACGATCCCTGCGCCGCTGCGGGAGTACGCAGGTCTGGAGAAGCAGTGCACCGTCGTCGGTGCCAACAACCGCCTGGAGATCTGGGACGGCGACGCCTGGGCGGCGTTCAGCGCCGCCAGCGACGCCGAGTTCGCCGAGGAGGACGCCTGAGCTGAGCGCTTACGGCCTCTGCGTGCCGAGCGGCCTCCGACCGCGTCGCCTCCTGGCGCACCTTCCCCGGTGCCAGGCGGCGACGCGGACGGGGACCGACCGGCACGACCGGCCGCACGAGCCGAACCGCTCGTGCACTGCCGCCCGACCCCCGTCCGCGAGCCGGGGCACCACCCGTACGCAAGATCGAACGAGAGCAGGGTCGCATGACCGTCCCCACCACCGTCCCCCAGCCCGCGCTGCAGACCGAGGTCCGCGACAGCGCGCTCCTGCTGGGCCTTCTGATGGTGGTGCTCGGGATCGGCGCCGGGCTGGCCTCGTTGCTCCTGCTGCTGGGATGACCGCACCGGCCCACGTGCCGGTGCTGCTCGAGCGATGCCTGCAGCTGCTGGAGCCGGCGCTGCAGCGCGAGGACGACGTGGTGGTCGACTGCACGCTCGGGATGGGCGGGCACGCCGAGGCGCTGCTCTCCCGCACGCCGGCCCGCCTGATCGGGCTCGACCGCGACCCGGAGGCGCTGCGGCGCAGCCGGGAGCGGCTGGCCCCGTTCGCCGACCGCACGACGTTCGTCCACACCGTGTACGACCAGATCCCGGCCGTCCTGTCCGACCTCGGGCTGGGCAGGGTGCAGGGGGTGCTGTTCGACCTCGGCGTGAGCTCCCTGCAGCTGGACGAGGCCGGGCGTGGTTTCGCGTACGCGCAGGACGCCCCGCTGGACATGCGGATGGATCCCACCAGCGGCCCGACCGCGGCCGACGTGGTCAACGGCTACGGGGTGAGCATGCTGGCACGGGTGCTCCGGGAGTATGGCGACGAGCGCTTCGCGCTGCGCATCGCCCAGGCGATCGGTAGGGAGCGGGTGCGGGAGCCGTTCACCGGCACCGCCCGCCTCGCCGAGCTGGTGCGGGACAGCATCCCGGCGGCCACGCGACGCACCGGCGGGCACCCGGCAAAACGAACTTTTCAGGCGCTTCGTATAGAAGTTAACGATGAGCTCGGCGTGTTGCGACGCGCGATGCCTGCAGCTGTGGCTTCACTCACTGTGGGTGGTCGTCTCGTCGCCCTGTCGTACCAGTCCTTGGAGGACCGTGTGGTCAAGGCCGAGCTCACCGCCGGCGCCCGGAGCAGCGTCCCGGTCGACCTGCCGTTCCTGCCCGAGGGCAGCGAGCCGGAGCTGCGGCTGCTCGTGCGCGGCGCCGAGCAGGCCGGAGCCGACGAGGTCGCCGTCAACCCGCGGGCCGCCTCCGTCCGGTTGCGTGCGGTCGAGCGTGTGCGGGACGCCGCGTGAGCGCCGCGGCCCGAGCCACTGCTCCGGCCCGGGTCCTGCCGGTCGAGCAGGGCGTCCCGGGTGCCCCGGCTCCGATGCCCGCTCGCACGTTGCGGCTGGTCCCGCGGGGCCGGGTCCCGGCGGCCCGCACCCCGTTCGTGCTGCTCGTGGTCGGGCTGCTCGTGGCTTGGCTGCTCACGCTGCTGGCGCTGAACACGGCGTTGGCGCAGATGAGCTTTCACGCCTACGACCTGGCCAACGACAACCGTGAGCTGCTCATCCGGGAGCAGACGCTGCAGCAGCAGGTGCAGGACCGCACCTCGCCGGCGGCGCTGGCCGCGGCTGCTCAGGCCCAGGGGATGGTGCCGGGTGAGCAGCCCGCGTTCCTCGACCTGGCCACGGGCACCGTGCTCGGCTCGGCCGCCCCGGCACAGGCGCCCCCCGTGCCCGAGCCGGTCCCGAGCGCAGGGGCCGACCCGGCGGCCCCTGGCCCCGCTGCCGACACCCCGAGCGCCCCTGCCACCGGCGCCCAGAGCGACACCACGACGGGCACCGACACCACGACGGGCACCGACACCACCAGCGGGGCGACCGGCACCGACCAGGGCAACGGCTGATGCCTGCCGACACCAGAGACCGATCGACCGCGAGCGGCAGCACCCGGATCGGGGGCCGATCGATTCCGGGCGGTCGCACGAGCACGCGGGCACGTCAGCCCGCTGGGGCGCCGGCCCGGGCGGTCCTGGTGTCGCCGACTCGGCGGTTGCGTGGTGGGTTGGTGGTGGTGGTGGTGCTGCTCCTGGTGCTGGGGGTGCGGTTGGTGTATCTGCAGGGGATCGGTGGTGCGGTGTATGCGGCGGGTGCTGATACTCAGCGGATCGTGAGGTCGCCGCTGCTGGCTCAGCGGGGGGATATCACCGATCGTGAGGGCAAGGCGTTGTCGAGCACGGTCTCGGGGCGGTTGGTGTTCGGTGAGCCGCGGACGATCGCTAGGGCGGACTGCAAGCCTGGGCGCACGATCGCGTGCACGCCGGCTGAGATCGCGGCTGAGCTGGCGCCGGTGTTGGGGCTCCCGGCGGCTGGGCTCGCGAAGCGGCTGGGTGATACCGGGCGGGGCTATGTGGTGCTGGCTGACAATCAGAGTCCTCAGGTCGGTCAGCGGGTGCGTGAGCTCAACCTGCTCGGGGTCGGGACCGAGGCGGCTCCTCAGCGCACTCATCCCGGGGGTGACCTGGCGGCGAACATCATCGGTTTCACCAACAGTCAGGGCAAGGGTGCTGCTGGGATCGAGCTTGCGTACAACACGTTGTTGACCGGTCGGGACGGCAGCAGTGTCCAGGAGGTTGATAATGATGGGCGTCGGATCCCGTCGGCGAGCCAGCAGCGCACCGAGCCGGTGCCGGGCACGTCGGTGCGTCTGACGATCGATCGTGACTTGCAGTGGTACGCCCAGCAGCAGCTGGCCGCGAAGGTCGCCGAGACCCAGGCGCTCAACGGCACGGCCGTGGTGATGGATGTCAAGACCGGGCAGGTGCTGGCGTTGGCGACCGCGCCGACCTTTGATGCCAACGATCCGGGTGCCGCGTCGGCGCAGGAGCGGGGCAACCCGGCGATCAGTCAGATCTACGATCCGGGCAGCGTGAACAAGGTGATCACGATCGGGACCGCGATCGAGGCCGGGGTGGTGACGCCGGACACGGTGCTGACGATTCCGCAGAGTCAGGTCTTCGGGTCCAAGCGGGTCACTGATGCTGAGAAGCATCCGACCGAGCCGCTCACGGTCAACGGCATCATGATCCAGTCGAGCAATGTCGGCACGGTGCAGATCGCGGAGAAGCTCGGGCCGCAGCGGTTGTACGACGGGATGAAGAACTTCGGTTATGCGGCGTCGACCGGGCTCGGGCTGCCGGGGGAGAGCCAGGGTCTGATCCCGAAGCCGGAGAACTGGTCGGGTTCGTCGTTGCCGACGATCGCGATCGGGCAGGGCGTCTCGGTGAACGCGATCCAGGTCGCGTCGGTGTATCAGACGGTCGCTAACGGCGGCGTCCGGGTCCAGCCCTCGATCGTGGCTGGGACCGTCGCTCCGGACGGCACTGTTGATCCGGCTGCGGCTCCGACGCAGCGTCGGGTGGTCTCCCAGGCGACGGCTGATGCGCTGCTGCCGATGCTCGAGGGCGTCGTGTCTTCCTCCGGGACCGCCCCGAAGGCGCAGATCCCGGGTTACCGGGTCGGTGGCAAGACCGGTACTGCCGACTTCTACTCCGACACGCTCAACGGCTATGAGCCCGGCAGGTACACGTCTTCCTTCACCGGCTTCGCGCCCGCGGACGCGCCCCGTCTGGTGATCGCGATCGCGTTGCAGGGCACCGGTAAGGCCGGCTACTACGGCGGGGCGACCGCCGGCCCGGTCTTCAAGGACATCATGAGCTTCGCGTTGCAGAACCAGCAGATCCCGCCGACCGGCGCACCCTTCGTGCTGCCCCGGATCTATGGCGACGGCCGCTAGCCTGCCGACCGTGCCCGCCGACCCTGTGACGTCCGCGCCAGCCGGTGACCCGGTCCCGCAGGTCGCCGGCCGTCCGTCGACCAGCCCTGCGCGCCGCGTGCTGGACCTGCTCGGCGCGGTCCCTGGCCTCCGACCGGTCGGCGTCGGAGACACGCTGATGGTGCACGGCTGCACGCACGACTCCCGGGCCGTGCAGCCCGGTGACCTGTGGGCAGCCCTGCCGGGCGCCCGCGTGCACGGGGCCGAGCATGCCGCCCAGGCCGCCGAGGCCGGTGCGGTCGCGGTGCTCACCGACCTCGCCGGGATCGCTGCGGTCCGTGCCGCGGGGCTGCCGGCACTGGTCGCCGACGACCCCCGCGCGCTCCTGGGCGCCGTCGCCGCGGACGTGCACGGCCACCCGGCCGAGGGAATGACCGTGCTCGGCGTGACCGGCACGAACGGCAAGACCACCACCGCCTACCTGTTGGACGCGGGCCTGCGCGCGGCCGACCGGACAACCGGGCTGGTCGGCACGGTGGAGACCCGACTCGGTGACTCCGTGCTGGCCAGCGAGCGCACCACGCCCGAGGCGACCGACCTGCAGGCCCTGCTCGCCGTGATGCGCGAGCGTGAGGTCACCGCGGTGACCATGGAGGTCAGCAGCCATGCGCTGGTGCTCGGCCGGGTCGACGGGCTCGTCTTCGACGTCGCGGCGTTCACCAACCTGAGCCAGGACCACCTGGACTTCCACGGCGACATGGCCTCCTACGAGGCGGCCAAGGCCGAGCTGTTCACCCCGGCCCGGACGAAGCGGGCTGTCGTCGACATCGCTGACCCGGCCGGGGCCCGTCTCGCCGTCCGGGCGCTGGTACCCACGGTGACCTGCGGCTCCGGAGACCTGCGCACCCCCGCGACGTGGCGCGCCGAGGAGGTCGAGCCAGGGCCCGAGGGGAGCACCTTCCGTCTGGTCGGCCCGGGCGTGGACCTGCCGGCTGCCGTACGCCTGCCCGGGGCCTTCAACGTCGCCAACGCCGTCCTCGCGCTCGCGACCCTGGCCGAGGCCGGGATCGACGTGGAGGCGGCGGTCGACGGCGTCGCTGCGCTGGCAGGCGTGCCCGGCCGGATGGAGCGGGTCGACGCCGGTCAGTCCTTCCTGGCGGTCGTCGACTACGCCCACACGCCGGACGCGGTCACCACCCTGCTGGCGGCCCTGCGGCCGGTCACCGAGGGCCGACTCATCGTCGTCCTCGGGTGCGGCGGGGATCGTGACCGGGCCAAGCGACCGCTGATGGGCCGCGCCGCCGCCGCGGGCGCAGACCTGTCCGTGCTCACCAGCGACAACCCGCGCAGCGAGGATCCCGGGGCGATCCTCGCGGAGATGGCCGTCGGGGTGCCGGACGGTGCCGACACGGTCCGTGAGCCGGACCGCCGCGCCGCCATCGCCTACGCGGTGGCCCAGGCCCGCCCCGGCGACGCCGTCGTCGTCGCGGGCAAGGGGCACGAGACCGGCCAGGAGGCCGGTGGCGTGAAGACCCCGTTCGACGACCGGCTGGTCCTGCACGAGCTGCTGGCCGCGCTATGACCCCGCCGACGGCGATCCGCTCGTGATCGCGACCACCCTCGCTGCGGTCGCCGGTGCCGTCGACGGAGTGCTCCACGGTCCGGACGCCGCGGTGACGGGACCGGTCGAGATCGACAGCCGGCTCGTACGCGCAGGTGGGCTGTTCGTCGCCCTGCCCGGGGAGCGCACCGACGGCCACGACCACGTCCTCGCCGCGACCCAGCAGGGGGCCGTCGGTGCGTTGACCGCCCGACCGGTCGACGGCGCCTGCTGCGTCGTCGTCGGTGACGTGCTGCTCGCCATGCAGCAGCTCGCCCGGGTGGTGTTCGACACCCCGCCGCGTCCGCTGACCTTCGCGATCACCGGCAGCAGCGGCAAGACCACCACCAAGGACCTGCTGGCCCACGTGCTCGGGGCGGGCACGCTGTCACCGGTCGGGTCCTTCAACAACGAGATCGGCATGCCGCTGACCTGTCTGCGGCGTGCGCCCGACACGTCCTACGCGGTCCTGGAATACAGCGCGCGGGGCAGAGGCCACATCGCCTTCCTCAGCAGCATCGTGCGGCCGGACGTCTCGATCGTGCTCAACGTCGGGTCGGCCCATCTCGGTGAGTTCGGCTCGTCCGCGGCGATCGCCGTCGCCAAGGGTGAGCTGGTCGAGGCGCTGGTGCCCGGGGGTCGGGCGGTGCTCGGACCGGGCCCGCTCACCGCCCAGATGGCGCCGAGGGCCCCCGAGGGCGTCACGGTGCAGATCGTGCCGACCCCGGCCGGGCTGACCGTCGACACCGGTGGCCGGGCCAGCTTCGACGTCGGCGACGAGCGGGTGCACCTGCGCCTGGTCGGCGAGCACCAGGCGGCCAACGCGATGGCTGTGCTGGTTGCCGCGTCGGACGCCTACGGCGGGCCGGTCCCGCACGCCACCGTCCTGGCACGACTCCGCACCGCGGAGCCCGCCAGCGCCTGGCGGATGGCGGTCACCGAGCGGTCCGACGGCATCACGATCGTCAACGACGCCTACAACGCCAACCCCGAGGCGATGCGGGCCGCCCTCAAGACTCTCGCAGTGATGAGCGACGGCAAGAAGCGTCGGACGGTCGCCGTGCTCGGGGTGATGGGCGAGCTGGGCGAGGACACCCGCGAGCTGCACATGGACCTGGGCCGGTTCGTCGTACGCCTGGACATCGGTCAGCTCGTCGTCGTCGGGGCGGACGCGGGCGGGATCCACGCCGGCGCCGTGCTCGAGGGCAGCTGGGGGTCGGAGTCGATCCACGTGCCCGACGTCGGGGCCGCCCTGGACCTGCTGCGGGCCGAGCTGCGGCCCGGTGACGTCGTCCTGGTCAAGGGCTCGCGCTCGGCCGGGCTCGAGCGGGTGGCGGCCGGTCTCCTGCCCGACCACCAGAGCGCCCAGCCGAACGGGCAGGACCCCGCGTGAGGTCGATCCTCATCTCTGCGCTGGCCGGCTTGATCGTCTCCCTGCTCGGCACCCCTGCCGTCATCAAGGTGCTGCGACGACGCGGTTACGGCCAGGAGATCCGTGAGGACGGCCCGGCCAGCCACGCGGTGAAGCGCGGCACCCCCACGATGGGCGGGCTGGTGATCATCGCGGCGACGGTGATCGGCTACGGGGTCGCGCACCTGACCGTCGTCACCCGCGCCGACCGTGGCCCGACCGCCAGCGGCCTGCTCGTGCTGGGCCTCATGGTCGGTCTCGGGCTGGTGGGCTTCCTCGACGACTTCATCAAGATCCGCAAGCAACGCTCGCTCGGGCTCACCGCCGCCGCGAAGTTCACCGGACAACTGATCGTGGGGGTGGCGTTCGCGGTCGGCGCCCTGCAGTTCAGGAACGCCGTCGGGCTGCGCCCCGCGTCGACCAACCTGTCCTTCATCCGCGACTACGCCACCATCGGGCTCGGCACGATCGGGTTCGTGATCTTTGCTTACGTCGTGATCACCGCTACCTCCAACGCTGTCAACCTGACCGACGGGCTGGACGGCCTCGCGACCGGCACGAGCGCGATGGTCTTCGCCGCGTACGTCGTGATCTCCTTCTGGCAGTTCGGCAACAGCTGCGTGCGTGCTGCCGGGCCGGGGTGCTACGAGGTACGCGACCCGCTGGACCTCGCGCTGGTCGCTGCCGCGGCCATGGGCGCCTGCTTCGGCTTCCTGTGGTGGAACGCCAGCCCGGCCAAGATCTTCATGGGCGACACCGGTTCGCTCGCCATCGGCGGCACCTTCGCCGGCCTCGCGATCCTCACCCAGACCGAGCTGCTGCTGATCGTGCTCGGCGGGCTGTTCGTGCTGGAGACGCTGTCGGTGATCATCCAGGTCGGCTACTTCAAGATGACCCGCAAGCGGGTCTTCAACATGGCGCCGATCCACCACCACTTCGAGCTGGCCGGGTGGCGTGAGACCACCGTCATCGTGCGGTTCTGGATCATCGGCGGGCTCGCGGTCGGGTTCGGGCTGGGACTGTTCTACGCCGAGTACCTCTCGACGACCCCGCTGGCATGACCGCTCGAACGATGACCGGTGCGACCTCCTACGAGGGGCGCCGGGTCCTGGTCGCCGGCGCCGGGGTCACCGGTGCCGCCGCCGCACGGGTGCTGCGCGCGCACGGCGCCGAGATCACCGTGGCCGACGGTGGGCCGGCCGAGCAGGTCCGTTCCGACGGCTTCGAGGTCCGGGACCTCGACCGCGCGCCGGCCGACACCGACCTGGTCGTGGTCTCGCCGGGCTGGCGGCCGGACGCGCCGCTGCTCGTGGATGCCGCGGACCGGGGGATCGAGGTGCTCGGCGAGGTCGCGCTGGCCCAGCGCCTGGCCGGGCCGAGCGGGCCGGCCTGGCTCGCCGTGACCGGGACGAACGGCAAGACCACGACCGTGACGATGCTGGAGCAGGTGCTGCGGGCCGCCGGTCTGCGCACGGTGGCGGCCGGCAACATCGGGCTTCCCCTGGTCGAGGCGGTGGCCGGGCCGTACGACGTGCTGGCCGTCGAGCTGTCCAGCTTTCAGCTGCACTGGTCGCCGCAGGTCGCGCTGGCCGGCGGCGCACTGCTGAACCTGGCCGACGACCACGTCGACTGGCACGGCAGCGCCGCTGCCTACGCCCAGGCCAAGACCCGGATCTGGTCCGGCGGGGTGGCGATCGGCAACACTGGCGACCCGGCGACAGCCCGCCTGCTGGCCCGGGTGCCCGGCAGGCGGGTCGGCTTCTCCTTGCAAAGCCCCAGGATCGACGAGCTGGGGGTGGTCGAGGACCTGCTGGTGGACCGGGCCTTCCCCGACGTCCCGGGCGAGGCGACGGTGCTGGCCGAGCTCAGCGACCTCGCGCTGCCCGGTGACCACAACGTCGCCAACGCGCTGGCGGCGCTCGCGCTCGCGCGTGCCTACGGGGTGAGTGCCGACGCCTGCCGGGACGGGCTGCGCGCCACCGTGGCGGGGGAGCACCGCAACGCCCTGGTCGCGGTGGTGGACGGCGTCTCCTACGTGGACGACAGCAAGGCGACCAACCCGCACGCCGCGCTGGCCAGCCTGTCGGCGTACGCCTCGGTCGTGTGGGTCGCCGGTGGTCTGCTCAAGGGTGCCGACGTCGAGCCGCTGGTGTCCGCCGCGGCCCCCCGGCTGCGGGCCGCGGTGCTGCTCGGCGCGGATCGCGCACCCTTTCGTGAGGCGCTCGCGCGACACGCGCCCGACCTCCCCGTGGTCGAGGCGACCGCCACCGACACTGCGTGCATGTCCGAAGCCGTCCACGCCGCCGCACGCCTGGCCGAGCCGGGGGACACCGTTCTGCTGGCCCCGGCCGCCGCCTCCTTCGACCGCTTCGCCGACTACGCCGAGCGAGGACGGCTGTTCGCCGCGGCCGTCCGGGGCCTCGGATGACCGTCACCGACCTTCCCCGTCAGCGCGCCGACGGGGCCGTCAAGGCCGGCGCCGCCCGACGGGTGCCACCGCTCCAGCGACCGCTCGCCAGCTATCACCTGCTGCTGGGCGCCACGCTGCTGCTCGTCGCGCTCGGTCTGGTGATGGTCTTCTCCGCCTCCAGCGTCCGTGCGTACGACACCTTCGGCTCGTCGTTCTCGATCGCTCTCAAGCAGGGGATCTTCGTTGCGATCAGCCTGCCGCTGATGTTCGTCGCCTCCCGGATGCCGGTGCGGTTCTGGCGGTTGGCCGGCTATCCGGCGCTGATCGTCGCCGTGCTGCTGCTCATGGTCGTCCTGATCCCCAACGTCGGTCGCGGGGTCGACGGCTCGACCCGGTGGATCCCGCTGCCGGGCGGGTTCAACATCCAGCCCAGCGAGCTGGCCAAGCTGGCGCTCGCGCTCTGGGGCGCCGACCTGCTGGTGCGCAAGCAGAAGCTGCTCAGCGACCCGAAGCACCTGTTCGTCCCGCTGCTCCCGGTGTCCGGTTTCGTGATGCTGCTGATCATGCTCGAGCCGGACCTCGGTACGACGCTCGCGACCACCGCCGTGGTGCTGGCGCTGCTGTGGACGGTGGGCACCCCGTTCCGGTGGTTCCTGCCCTTCCTCGGCCTGCTCGTCGCCGGCGCCGCCTTCCTGGCCGTCTCCGCTCCCTACCGGCTGGCGCGGCTCGCGTCCTTCATCGACCCCTGCAGCAAGGAGAACCGGCTCGACGGGGGTTATCAGGCCTGCCAGGGGCTGCAGGCGCTCGGCTCGGGCGGACCCTTCGGGCTCGGGCTCGGCGCGAGCCGGGAGAAGTGGGCCGGCGGCCTGCCGAACGCCCACACCGACTACGTGTTCGCGATCATCGGCGAGGAGCTTGGGCTCCTCGGGACGCTGTCCGTGCTGATCCTGTTCGCCGTGCTCGCCTACTCGGGCGTGCGGATCGCCCAGCGCGCCACGGATCCGTTCGTCCGCCTCGTCTCGGCCTCGCTCACCGCGTGGCTCGCGGCGCAGGCAGTCATCAACCTCGGGGCGGTCGTCGGGCTTCTGCCGATCACCGGGATCCCGCTGCCGCTGGTCTCCTTCGGCGGTTCGTCGATGATCGCGACCATGCTGGCGATCGGCATCCTGCTGTCCTTCGCCCGGGTCGAGCCGGGGGCACCGGAGGCGCTCGCCGAACGACGCTCCGGCCTACGGACCTGGCTGGCCGTCCTGCCCGGGGTCTCCGCCCCGGCCCGCCCGGGCAAGGCGTCCGGACAACGGTCGACCGCGCGCGACGTCCACCCGGCCGCCGCCCCGCGGCAGGGCTCGACCGCCGCCGGTCCGCGGCAGGGCTCGACCGCCGCCGGTCCGCGGCAGGGCTCGACCGCCGTCGGTCCGCGGCAGCGCCCCGCAGACCCGTCCGCGCGCCGCGGACCGCAGAGCCGGCCCCGCCGACGATGACGCGGCCCCTCGCGGTCCTGGTCGCCGGGGGTGGCACAGCCGGTCACGTCGAGCCGGCCCTCGCTCTGGCGGACGCCTTGGTGCGCCTGGCGCCAGACACCCGGGTCTTCGCGCTCGGCACCACGTCCGGGCTCGAGGCCCGCCTGGTGCCGGCCCGGGGCTACCCGTTGCTTGCCATCGACCGCGTCCCGCTGCCTCGTCGGCCCACCCCTGAGCTGCTGCGGGTGCCCGGCCGGCTCGCGGGAGCCGTTCGGCAGACCTCCCGTCACCTGGCCGAGCACGAGATCGACGCGGTGGTCGGGTTCGGCGGCTACGTCGCCCTGCCCGCCTACCTGGCCGCACGCCGTCGCCGAACCCCTCTGGTCGTGCACGAGGCCAACGCCCGCGCCGGTCTTGCGAACCGGATCGGTGCGCGACTCACCCCGTACGTCGTGAGCACGGTGGCGACCGGTCTGCGTGGTGAGCAGGTCCTGGGGCTCCCGCTGCGTCGGACGATCGCCGAGCTGGACCGGCCCGCGGCACGAGAGCAGGCTCGCCGGACGTTCGGGCTGGACGAGCGGCCGGTGCTGCTGGTGACCGGCGGCTCCCAGGGCGCCAAGCGGATCAACGATGCCGTCGTCGCCTCGGCCCGGGACATTGCCCGCGCCGGCGTGCAGGTGCTGCACGTGGCCGGCCCGAAGAACGCAGATCAGGTGTCGAGAGCGATCGGTGACCTGCCCGGCTACCACGTGCTGGCCTACGTCGACGGGATGTCGGAGGCCTACGCCGCCGCTGACCTCGTGCTGTGCCGCTCCGGGGCCATGACCTGCGCGGAGCTTGCCGCGGTCGGGCTGCCTGCGGTCTTCGTGCCGCTCCCGCACGGCAACGGCGAGCAGGCGCTCAACGCGGCCGCGCTGATCGAGGCGGGCGGAGGCATGATGCTGACGGACGAGAAGATGGACGCCGAGGCCGTACGGACGAGGGTGCTCCCGTTGCTGACCGACCCCGCGCGGCTGACCGCGATGGGCGTCGCCGCGGGTGCGCTCGGCCACCGTGAGGCCGACACCGACCTGGCTCGGCTCGTGCTCGAGGCGGTCGCCGCGTGACCGACCTGCTGGCAGGACGGGTCCACCTGGTCGGGATCGGCGGCGCAGGGATGAGCGGCATCGCGCGGGTGCTCCTGGCCCGGGGAGGGGCGGTGTCGGGCAGCGACGCCAAGGACTCCCGGGCCGTCACCGAGCTGCGCGCGCTCGGCGCCACGGTCCACGTCGGGCACGACGCGTCCCACGTCTCGGGCGCCGCGACCCTCGTGGTCAGCACGGCTATCACGTCGACCAACCCGGAGCTGGTCGCGGCTCGTCAGGCCGGGATCCTGGTGCTGCCGCGGGCCGAGGCGCTCGCTGCGCTCATGGTCGGCCGCCGTGGTGTCGCGGTGGCCGGGACGCACGGCAAGACGACGACGACCTCGATGCTGACCGTCGCGGCCTTCCACTGCGGCGTCGATCCCAGCTTCGCGATCGGCGGGGACCTCAACGAGGCGGCCAGCAACGCCCATCACGGCACCGGGGACCTGTTCATCGTCGAGGCTGACGAGAGCGACGGCAGCTTTTTGGCCTACGGCCCCGAGCTCGGGGTCGTGACCAACGTCGAGGCGGACCACCTGGACCACTACGGGGACGCGGACGCGGTCGCCCAGGCGTTCGTCGACTTCGCCGCGACCGTCGGGCCCGGTGGCCTCGTGACGTGCGCCGACGACCCAGGGGCCCGCACCCTGAGCGCCGTGGCACGTGCGCAGGGGATCGTGGTCCGCACGTATGGCGAGGCCGACGACGCCGATCTTCGGGTCACCGACCTGACCGTCAGAGGCACGACCAGCACCTGGACGCCCGTGCTGTCCGGACGCCGGCTGCCCTCGGTGCGGCTCGCTGTGCCGGGGCGTCACCTCGCGCTCAACAGCGCGGCGGCGCTGCTCGCCGGAAGCACCCTGGGCCTGTCCGAGCCCCTGCTGGTCGAGGGTCTCGGGCTCTACACCGGGGTGCGCCGACGGATGGAGCTCAAGGGGCAGGTCCACGGCGTGCGGGTCTACGACGACTACGCGCACCACCCGCCCGAGGTGACCGCGCAGCTCGTGGCGGCCAGGGAGGTCGTCGGGGAGGGACGGCTGGTGGTGGCCTTCCAGCCGCACCGGTGGAGCCGTACGAAGATCTTCGCCGCCGGCTTCGGGACGGCGCTCGCGCTCGCGGACGTGGTGGTCGTGATGGAGGTCTACGCCGCAGGGGAGGAGCCGATCCCCGGGGCGGGGGGCGCCGTCGTCGCTGCCGCTGTCCCGTTGCCGCGGGACCGGGTCCTGTTCGAGCCCAGCTGGTCGGCCGTGCCCGAGGCCCTGGCCTCGCGCGCCAGGCCGGGCGACCTCGTGCTGACCCTCGGCGCCGGCGACGTGACGTTGGTCGGTCCCGAGGTTCTCCGGCTGCTCCAGGCCCAGGACGAGGCGTCCTCGACCGGTGACCCTGATAACCCCGGTGACTCCGACAACCCCGGTGATGCCCAGCCTGCCGACGACCCCGAGGAGAACCGGTGACCCAGCGCACCCTCCCGTCCCGCACCAAGACCGCGCAGAACTCTGGTCCCCACGACCGTGGACGCCGTACCCGGGCGAGCAGGGCGCCGAGGACGCTCTGGGCCCTTGTTCTGCTGCTCGTCCTGGCCGGAGCGGGCGTGGGACTGCTGGCCTCGCCGCTGGTGGACGTCCGCTCGGTCGAGGTCACCGGCACGGAGCGGGTGAGCCCGCAGGACGTCCTGGCTGCTGCCGGCGTCCGCGACGGTTCGGCCCTTGCCACCCTGGACGTGCAGGGGGTGCGTGACCGGGTGGACGCCCTGCCTGCGGTGGCCTCGGTGTCGGTCCATCGTTCCTGGCCGCACACCGTGCGGCTGGTGGTCACCGAGCGCACTGCCCTGGCCTACGAGACCCGGCCGGATGGTGCGGTCCACCTGTTCGACGATGAAGGCCTCGACTTCGCCGTGACTGCCTCGGCGCCGGCCGGGCTGCCGCAGCTGAAGCTCCCCTCCGGACCCACGCGCGACGACGCAGCGCGAGCCGCCGGCTCGGTGCTCGCTGGTCTGCCGGACGCGCTGCGCACCCGGGTGACCGTCGTCCAGGGCCAATTCCCGTCCTCTGTCGCCCTGCTGCTGCAGGACGGCCGCACCGTCCTGTGGGGTGCGGCCGGTGACGCCGCCGACACCGCGACGAAGGCGGCGATCGTGTCCACGCTGGAGAAGGAACGGGCAGGCACGTCGGCCGGCGCCGCCCAGGCCGACAAGGGTCTGGAGATCGACGTGAGCAATCCTGTCGTGGCCGTGGTGCGCTGAGCGAGGGCTCCGCGGGGTCGGCGTTCGGAGGAAGCCGGGCAGAGCCGTCCGGCCGTCGCCCGGCTGGGACGCTTTCTTTGCATCGTGTGGGGAAGGCGAGTCTCATGCACGACGCAGGGAGGTCGATCGCCCCGCACGGCCTGTACGCCTTACCTGCTCCTCGCGAGACCTCGGACATGCTGGAAGGGGGAGACGTCGACGCCGAGCCCAGCCCTGATCGCGCTGCAGACGCGCGCGCCTCGGTCGAGGCGGTCCTCGCGTCCGGGTTCGACGTCTTCGAGGAGTTCTTCGAGCACGTCGGCATCGGTCTGGCTCTGGCCGACCTGTCGGCGCGTCTGCTGCGGGTGAACGAGGAATACGCGCGCATGGTCGATCGCTCGCCTGAGGACCTCGTGGGCGTGGCGTTGTCGGATCTGATCAGCCCGGCCGGCTGGTGGGGCGACGGTGGCGGCCTGGACCGGATCTTCTCGGGCCGGGAGCGTGCGCTGCAGGCGGAGCAGCGTGCTCCCATGGGCGACGGTCGGGACCGGTGGGTGCTGCACGGCGTCAACCTGGTCCGGGACCGGGACGGTGTGCCGCGCTGGCTCGCTCTGTCGTCGCAGGACGTCTCGGAGCGCAGAAGGGCGGAGCAGGACCTGCGCGACCTGACGGCCAGCCTCACCGAGCGGGTCGTGCGCGACCCGTTGACCGGTCTCGCCAACCGTGGGCTGCTGGAGGAACGCACCCGGGCGGCGCTGGCCCGAGACGCCCGGCTCGGCACCTCGACAGGACTGCTGTTCCTTGACCTCGACCGTTTCAAGAAGATCAACGACCATCACGGCCATGCCGTGGGGGACGAGGTCCTGCGTCAGGTCGCCGACCGCCTGCGCCTGGCGGTCCGTCCGTCCGACACCGTGGCCCGGCTCGGCGGGGACGAGTTCGTGGTGGTCTGCGCGGACCTCGGCGGCAAGGTCGACGCGATCGCCATCGCCGAGCGCATCCGCGCCACCTGGTCCGAGCCGATCGAGGTCAGTGGCTC
>JBBSTI010000053.1:0-20761 GCA_038236005.1 Mycobacteriales bacterium
CCCAGCAGGGTCTTGAGGTCGGCGCAGATCTTCGCGTTGGCCTCGCGAGCACCGGCCGACACGTGGCCGAGGCCGAAGAACCCGTGGATCATGGTGTCGAACCGCAGCACCTGGGTAGGCACGCCGGCCTTCTCGAGCGCCTCGGCGTACGCGAGGCCTTCGTCCCGCAGCGGGTCGTTGCCGGCGACGGCGACGATGGCCGGCGGGAGCCCGGACAGGTCCGGGGCGTTGACGACCGACGCGCGGGGGTCGGCACCGTCGGCGCCGTCGCCGAGATACTGCGCGCCGAACCACGCCATGTCGTCGGAGGTGAGGAACATCCCGGTGGCGTTCTCCACGCGCGACGGGTAGTTGCCGTCTGAGGCGAAGTCGACAGCGGGATAGAGCAGAAGCTGCGCAGCCAGGCCCGGCTTCTCGTCGCGCAGGGCGAGGGACACCGCCGCGGACAGGTTGCCCCCGGCGCTGTCGCCGCCGACCGCGACCCGAGCGGCGTCACCGCCCAGCTCGCCCGTGTGCGACAGCACCCAACGCACGGCGGCCAGGCAGTCGTCCAGCGGGGCCGGGAACGGGTGCTCGGGCGCCAGCCGGTAGTCCACGCTCACCACGACCGCGTTGACGTCGCGGCACAGCAGGCGGGCGTGGTCGTCGTGGGTGTCGAGGTCGCCGATGACGAAACCGCCGCCGTGCAGGAACGCGATCGTCGGGACCGGTCCGTCGCCCTCGGGGCGGTAGACCCGGATCGGCGGCCCGTCCGGCACCTGACTGTCCTCGACCGACCCGACCTGCGCCAGCGCCTCGGCCGGCCGCATGTCGACCGTCAGGGTCCGGAAGCCGGCCCGGGCCTGCTCGGGGGTGCCGTCGCTGATAGCCGGAGCGCCGAGGCTCTCCAGCATCTGCAGCATGCCGGCGATGTCGGGATCGAGCACAGGGGCCTCCAAGGGGGTTCAGGACGGGAGCGTGAAGCCGCCAGTGTGCCCGCCGTCACCGACAGTCTCGGGCACCGGGGGGGTCGGGACGGTGCGGTCACGGCGCGCGTACGGCTCGACGGGCGTCGGGCGAGGGATGTACGGCGCGGCGGTCGGACCGGGCTGCGCTCCATGGACAGGCCCGAGCCCCTGTCCGGTCGGCCGGTCCGCGTACGACGTGGGGGTGTCGCGCCGTCGACGCTCGGCGAGCACGGCGGCGAGGTAGGCCCAGCCCGGCGTGCCCGGCGGCGCGGCCGGGGTGACGACGGCGTCGACCGCGCCGACCAGCTGCCCCCCGAGCTGCTCACGAGCTGCAGGCGTCATCTGCGACGCCCTGCCGACGAACTGCCGCACCGACCCGGCGAGCCCCTCGTCGAGCCGAGACAGGTCCAGGCCGGTGGCCCAGGACGCGAGCGGCGGGGGCATCTGCGCAGGCGGGGGAGCGTTCTTGGGGGCCCGCTCCAGCACGACGACGGTGCCGGCGAGCAAGTCGCCGACCCGCTTGCTGCGCTCGGTGAGCAGCATCGTCAGCACCGACACGATCCAGCTGGTGAGGAAGTCGACGATCGCGAACGCGCCCCGGGTGAAGGCCTGCCGGAACCCGATCGGGCCGGCGTCGTCGCGCACCACCCGCAGCCCCATCACCATCTTGCCGACGGTCCGGCCGCGGGTGATCGTCTCCATGACGATCGGGTAGCCGAAGACGACGGCGACGATCAGCACGATCCGCAGTGCCGCCGCCAGGGCACCGGACGAGCTGGCGACCACGATGCCGAGCGGGAAGGACACCAGCAGGAAGACCGCGACCTGCAGGACGGTGTCGATCGCCTTCGCGACGAAGCGGGACGGCAGCCCGGCCACCGGCAGGTCGAGGGCGACCGCCTCACCCGTGACGAGCTGCTGCACGACACCTCCGACGACGTTGGGGTCAAGGCTGATCTGACAGTCTGCCCCGTACGCTCTGGACGTGGATCTGGACGCCTTCGTCGCGCGGCACAGCGCGGAATGGACGCGGCTGGAGACCCTGCTCGGCACCGCCCGTCGGCCCCGGCGGCTGTCCGCCGAACAGATCGACGAGCTGGTCGACCTCTACCAGCGGACCGCGACGCACCTGTCGGTCGTGCAGAGCGCCGGCCGTGATCCGCAGCTAGCCGCCCGGCTGTCCTCGCTGGTCGCCCGCGCCCGGGGCACCGCGACCGGCACCCGGCAGTTCACGCTGGCCGACGTCGCCCGTTTCTTCCGTCAGGACTTCCCGGCGGTCTGCTACCGAGCCCGGTGGTGGTGGATCGGGGCGGCGGCCTTCTTCCTGCTGATCGCGGTGCCGATCGGGATCTGGGTCGCGGTCAGCCCGACCGCCCAGGCCGCCGCCGGTGACCCCGAGCAGGTCCGGCAGCTGGTCCAGACCGACTTCGAGGCCTATTACAGCTCCGCCCCGGCGCAGGACTTCTCGGCGCAGGTGTTCACCAACAACGCGTTCATCGCCTTGCAGGCGATCGCATCCGGCGTGCTGCTCGGGCTGCCGATCCCCTACATCCTGTTTCAGAACGCCGCGAACGTCGGCGTCTCCGCGGGGCTGCTGGCGGCCAACGACCGTACGGGCCTGTTCTTCGGCCTGATCCTCCCGCACGGGCTGCTGGAGCTGACCGCGATCTTCGTCGCCGCCGGGCTCGGGCTCAAGCTCGGGTGGACCGTGATCGACCCCGGTCGCCGTACGCGCTCCGCCGCCCTCGCGGTCGAGGGTCGGGCGATCCTGCTCGGCGCCCTCGGGCTCACGGTCGTGCTGCTGATCTCCGGGCTGATCGAGGGTTTCGTGACACCCAGCGGTCTGCCGACCTGGGCGCGGATCGGGATCGGTGCGGTCGCCGAGCTGGCGTTCCTGGCGTACGTCTACGGCCCTGGTCGCCGCGCCCACCTCGCCGGGGTGACCGGTGACCTCGCCGACCACCGGGCCGGGGACGTGCTCCCGACCGCGTGAGGCGCTGACATGACGGCCAGGACGCGGCTGGTGCTCTGACATGGGCACTCGTACGAGCCTGGTGCTCTGGGACCTCGACGGCACGCTCCTGCGCGCCGGCGGGGTGAGCCGCGACGCCTTCACCGAAGCGGTCGGCGGCACGATCGAGCACCCCGAGGAGAAGGTCAGCTTCTCCGGGCGTACGGACCCCTGGATCGCTCGCGCCCTGCTGGAGCAGGCCGGTCGCTCGGCGGACGAGGCCCCGGGCGTGCTGGCCCGCTACGCCGAGGCGCTGGGGCGACGGCACGACCAGGTCGCTCGCGAGGGCCGGGTCCTGCCGCACGTCCACGACACCCTCGCGGCCCTGGCCCGGGCGCAGGTGCGCCAAGGCGTCGTGACCGGCAACCTCACCGCGACCGCCCGGGTCAAGGTCACCGCCCTCGGCCTGACCGAGCACCTGGACCTGGCGGCGTCGGCGTACGGCGACGACGCCCCCATCCGCGACGACCTCGTCCCGATCGCCCTGGCCCGCGCCGGCGGCGTCCCGCCCGAGGCTGCCTGGGTGGTCGGCGACACCCCGCACGACCTGCAGTGCGCGCGCGCTGCCGGCGTCCGGTGCCTGCTGGTTGCCACCGGCGGCCACGACCTGGCCGAGCTCTCAGCCCTCGGCGCCGACGCGGTCCGGCCGGACCTGGCCGGTGCGGTCGCTCTCCTGCTCGAACGCTGAGGCCGGTCGTGACACCACGACCGATGACCACTCGTGGCGTCACTCCTCGTCCGAAGAGGTGCGCGGGTCACTGTCCGGTGGCACCCCGGGGGCTGCGGGTTGAATCCACCCTGATCGCCAGGAATCCCTGTGCGTGACGAAACACTGACGTTGTTTCGTGACGTTGGCGTGACCTACGTGGCGTCGTGCCGGGCAGACGGAGGTGACCTCAGACCCGACACCACAAGGAGATTCACATGGCCAAGAGCTCGTACAAGACCGATACCGAGACGTCCGGCAGCAAGAAGTCCGGCCTTCTCTACCTGCTCATCGGGCTCGCGGTGATCATCGTCATCGTCGTCCTGCTGTTCGCGTTCAACGTGATCGACATCAACAGCGGCGGCGGCAACATCGAGCTTCCGGACACCAACGTGGACGTCGATGTCCCCGATGTCAACGTGGACGCCCCGGACGCCTCCGCCGACCCGGTGGCGCCGTCCAACTAGGCAACGACGCACGACGGGAGGCCGGCTGCTGTGTGCGCCGGCCTCCCGTGCTGTGTGGGATCGAGACCGCCGTGGCACCCGCGTCCGCATGACGATCTGACAACAGCTCGTGGACGTCTTTACCGGAGGTCCACCCCGGGGCAAGGATCGCGCATGACTTCCGCCGAGCACCACGCCCAGCAGGCCGGCAGCTCCGAGACCGCCCGCAAGGTCGTCCTGGTCGGATGGGCCGCCAAGGGTGTGGTCTACCTCGCCCTGGCCTACCTGGTTGCGCAGATGGCCTTCGGCTCGTCGTCAGAGCAGGCGAGCACCACCGGCGCCCTACAGAAGATCGCCCAGGCGGGGCCAGGCAAGATCACGCTGATCGTGCTCGGCGTCGGGTTGCTGGCCTTCGCCGTCGGGCGGATCCTCGAGGTGACCACGCTGGCCGGACCGAAGATCGACGTCAAGGACAAGATCGAGGCCGTGGTGCTGGCGGTCGTCTACACCTCGCTGGCCTTCACGGCGTTCAGCATCGTCGGCCTGGCGGGAGGCAGCTCTGGTGGTGGAGGCAGCAGCGAGCAGAAGAGCTCGAACTTCCTGTTCGGCCTGCCTGGTGGCCGCTACCTGGTCGGGCTGCTCGGGCTGATCGTCATCGGCGTGGGCGTGCACTCAGCGGTGAAGGGCATCAAGCAGGACTTCATGCCGACCCTGCGCACCGGCGAGATGCCGGCGACGGTCCGCAAGCTCACCCCGCGGCTGGGCGTGGCGGCGCACGTCACCAAGGGCGCCATCCTGGCCCTGGTCGGCTACTTCTTCGTCCAGGCGGCGGTGACCTACGACCCGCAGAAGGCTCGCGGGCTCGACGCCGCCCTCCGTGAGGTCTCTCAGCAGTCGTGGGGTCGGGTGGTCCTCGTCATCATCGCGATCGGGCTGCTCGCGTACGCGGTCTTCACGTTCCTCGAGGCGCGCTACCGCAAGGTGGGCTCGAGCGCCACGAGCACGGTCTGACCCACCCGGACCACCGCCGCACCCCCTCCTAGTGCCAGTCGCTCACACCGCCGGGCACGGGCTGGTCCGGGGCGTACGCGGTGCGGGTGAAGGTGAACGTCGCCAGCACGAACAGCTCCGGGGTCAGGGTCGTGACAACCTCCCCGGCGAAGTAGCCGTCGAGCCCGACCCAGGAGTCTCCGCGACGCTGGAAGCGCGAGGCGCGGCCGCGCTGCCCGAGGCCCGACAGGTGCAGCAGCCCGTCGGCCTGGGCCCGCAGCACGTACGGCGCCGGCCCCCAGAACCACGGCCCCAGCAGGTTGAGATCGACGGGGGACAAAGAGGGCGACCAGGTGGCCCCGACCGCTGGCTCGTGCGTGCGCAGCACGTCGAACAGGTCACCGGTCAGCCCGCCGTCCGGTCCGGTGGTGGTGTTGCGCAGCGTCAGCACGCCCTCGCCGGCCGTCCGGTCGACGAACACGCCGGCCAGGAACCCGGGCATCGACCCGCCGTGCCCGACCAGGGTGCGGTCGCCCACCCGCAAGACCTGCACCCCCAGCCCGTACGCCGAGAGGCCCTCGCTGTCACTGTCGAACCCGGCCGGGACGCACATCTCGGTCAAGGTCTCCGGGGCCAGCACGTCGCCGGTGTCGCCCAGCAGGAAGGTGCCCAGACGCGCGAGGTCGGTCAGCGTCGCCCACAGCTGTCCGGCCGGGGCCATCGCGCCGTGGTGGTGCTCCGGCTCGTCGATCAGCACGTCGGCCCAGGGGTGCACGCCGAACCCGCGTGCCGCGACCCCGGACGGACGAGGCGTCGTACGGGTCATCCCGAGCGGCAGCAGCACCTCGTCGGTGACGACGTCGTCCCACGACCTCCCACGGGCCCGAGCAAGCAGCGATCCGAGCAGGCCGTAGCCAAGATTGGAGTAGTGGAACCGGCGCCCGGCCCCGCCGACCACGTCGGCGTCACCGAGCGCGAGATCCGCCAGCGACCCGCCCGGCGTCCGCTCCCACCAGAGCCCCGGGCTCTCGGCCCCGACGCCGGCGGTGTGGCTGAGCAGCTGCCCGATCGTGCGTGAGCCGAGCGGGGTGCCCGGCAGGTGCTGCTCGAGCGGGTCGTCCAGCGCCAAGAGCCCCTCGTCGCGCAGCCGCATCACGGCGATCGCGGTGACGGTCTTGGTGATCGAACCGAGCCGGTGCTGCACGTCGGCGTGCGGCTCGGCGACCTCCCCGCGGGCGGCGGACCAGACCAGCCGACCGTCTCGGACGACCCCGGCCAGCAGCCCCGGCGTACGGGTCTCGCGCTGGGCTCGGGCGGTCCGGGCGAGCAGATGGTTCTGCGTGGCGGGGAGCAGGGCGGGCGACATGGGATCTTCGTACATCTTGGAAGGCTATCCACGGTCCGTCGGGGTAGTCACGCTGCGAGATGAGGGGGTCCGTCGTGGACTGGTGGGTCTGGTTGCTGATCGTGCTGCTCGTGGTGGTGGTCCTGGTGGGGGCTTTCGCGCTGGTGCAGGCACGCCGCCGGGCGGGCGGCGTCATCGCCTCGCGCGGGGGCAAGAAGGGGAGCAGGAAGGTGACCGACGCATGAGCGTTCTCATGCGGGCCAAAGAGGTCGCCAAGCGGCCGGTCGTCACCCTGCACGGCGAGGACATCGCCCAGGTGCGCGACATCGTCTACGACGCCTCGGGCGGAAACGTGGCCGGCTTCACGCTGGCCGGCCGCGGCATCTTCGCCGGGCCGCTGAAGACCGGGCTGTCCTGGGAGCAGGTCCACGGGATGGGCCCGGACGCGGTGATCGTCGCGGACGAGGACGCTCTGCACCCGCAGGCGGACGTGGTCAGCAAGGGCGCGGGCGGCGGCGGTGACGTGCTCGGCAGCCGGGTGCTCACCGACACCGGCACCGACCTCGGCAAGGTGGTCGACGTGATCCTGCAGGTCGGGACGGTGCTGGACGTGGTTGGTTACGAGATCGAGCCGCACGACGGCAAGAACGTGTTCCTGCCGCTGCCCGACACGCTCGCGGTCTCCAAGGAGAACCTGGTCGTGCCGGACGCCGCGCAGGAGTTCATGACCGACGACCTGGCCGGCTTCGGCGCGTCGGTCGAGGCGTTCCGTTCACGGCTCGAGGGAGAGCGGCGATGAGGTTCAGCCAGGCCAAGGGCCACCAGGTGGTCAGCACCAACGACGCCGACACGATCGGCAAGGTTGACGGGTTCGTCGTCGACACCGGCACCGCGAAGGTCGTCGCGCTCCACCTGAAGAAGACGCCCGGTGACGGAGACCTGCTGTCCTGGGCCGACCTCAAGGCCTTCGGCACGGACGCGGTCACCGTCGAGTCGGCCTCGTTGCTCGCCAAGGCCAGTGACGCGGCCAAGGGTCAGGACGTCGTCGGCAGCCGGATCCTCACCGAGGACGGCGAGGAGCTGGGCGAGGTCAAGGACGTCGAGTTCGACACCGCCGACGGCAGCGTCACCGCCCTGGTCACCAAGAACGGTGACGAGGTCGAGGGCATACGCATGATCGGGCTCGGTTCCTACGCCCTGATCGTCAAGCGCGTCTGACCAGCCCGACCATGAGGGGTGCACCGCGGCGGGCTCAGAGCCGGCCGGCGGCCTTCAGGTCCAGGTAGCGGTCGCTGACCGCCGGCGCGAACGACTCCGGCGGCGCGTCGACCACCTCGACGCTCCGGCGGCGCAGCAGGGTCATCATCCGACGGCGCTCGGCGGTGGCCTTCTCGGCGGCGGCTGCGCCGTAGACCTCGGCCGCACTGCCCCGTTCCCGGCGCATCTCGCCCACCCGCGGGTCGCCCACCGAGGCGAGCACAACGGTGTGCCGCTGGGTCAGCGAGCCGAGTCGGGGCAGCAGCCCCTCCTCGAGCGCGGCGGCGTCCAGCGTCGTGAACAGCACCACCAGCGACCTGCGGCGGCTGCGGCGCAGCACCTCCGAGACCAGCAGGCGCCCGTCGCTCTCGACCAGCGACGGCTCCAGCAGCGCCATCGCGTCGGTGAACCGGGTCAGCACGTCGCGCCGGGCCCCGGTCACCGCGACCCGGACCCGCCGGTCCAGGGCCAGCAGATCGACCCGGTCGCCGGCCCGCGAGGCCAGGGTGGCGAGCAGCAGCGCGGCGTCGAGCGCGGCGTCCAGGCGCGGGGCGTCGCCGACCCGACCGGCCGAGGTGCGTCCGGTGTCGAGCACCAGCAGCACCTGGCGGTCCCGCTCGGGACGCCAGGTCCGCACGACGACCTCCTGTCGCCGCGCGGTCGCCCGCCAGTCGATCGACCGGGCATCGTCGCCCTCCACGTAGTCGCGCAGGCTGTCGAACTCGGTGCCCTGCCCGCGCACCCGGGCGGCCTGCTGACCGTCCAGGATCCGCAGCCGGGAGAGCCGCTCGGGCAGGAACTTGCGGGAGGCGAACGACGGCTGCACCCGCACCGCCCACGGCACCACGTGCCGACCCTGACGGCCGGCGATCCCGAGCGGGCCGAGCGAGCGGACGGTGACCCGGTCGGGCTCCCGGTCGCCGCGCCGGGTCGGCAGCAGCGTGGTGGTGAGGACCCGCTGGCCCCCGGCCGGCACGTCGAGGGACTGCACCGCGGGGGAGGCACCGGCCGACGGGACCCAGGCGTCCCGCAGCGACCCGGACAGGGCCCTGCCCGACGGGTTCGCGACGACCAGGTCCACGTGCGCCTGCTGGGTCAGCCGCACCACCGTGTCGCCGCGCCGGGACAGTCGCAGCCCGGCGACCGAGGCGGCCAGCACGAGGTCGACGGCGATCAGAACGACCAGGGCCAGCGCGACCAGCAACACGGTCAGCAGCCGGGGCGCCAGCGCGACCGGTAGCACCCCGAGCCGGGCGAGCAGCGCAGCCCGCCCGGTCAGCGTCACGACAGCCCCCGAGCGGTCAGCGCGGGACCGGGACCGACGCGAGCACGCCGTCGAGCACGCCGTCCGGGCTGGCGCCCTCCAGCTCGGCCTCGGGACGCAGCGCGATCCGGTGGCGCAGGGTCGGCCGGGCGAGCGCCTTCACGTCGTCCGGCGTCAGGTAGTCGCGGCCGGACAGCCACGCCCACGCCTTGCTGGTGGCGAGCAGGGCGACGGCGGCGCGGGGGGAGAC
The DNA here is from genome assembly GCA_038236005.1 of Mycobacteriales bacterium. GTDB lineage: Bacteria > Actinomycetota > Actinomycetes > Mycobacteriales > SCTD01 > CANKBT01. The sequence continues at coordinate 9,217 of JBBSTI010000053.1, forward strand.
GCCCAGCGACAGCGACGGCGAGGACCGGGTCGCCCGGCACAGGTCGACCAGGTAGCCGAGCACCTCGGGAGCCACGGACACGGCGGCGACCCCGGCCCGACCGGCGGCCAGGTCGGCAGCGTTCGCGACCGGCGAGAGCGCCGACAGGTCGCGCGGGTCGAAGCCGGCGTCGTGGGCGAGCAGGACCTTCAGCTCGTCGTCACGCTCGGGCAGCGGCATCGTCAGCTTGAGCAGGAACCGGTCCAGCTGGGCCTCGGGCAGCGGATAGGTGCCTTCGTACTCGACCGGGTTCTGCGTCGCGATCACCAGGAACGGGTCGGGCAGCAGCTGCGGGTCGCCGTCCACCGACACCTGCCGCTCCTCCATCGCTTCCAGCAGCGAGGCCTGGGTCTTGGGGGGCGTCCGGTTGATCTCGTCAGCGAGCAGCAGGTTGGTGAACACCGGCCCCTTGCGGAAGGTGAACGCACCGCTGCGGTCGTAGACCAGCGAGCCGGTCACGTCGCCGGGCATCAGGTCGGGGGTGAACTGCACCCGCTTGGTCTCCAGCTCCAGCGCCGCGGACAGGGCCCGCACCAGCAGCGTCTTGGCCACCCCGGGCACGCCTTCGAGCAGCACGTGGCCGCGGCACAGCAGCGCGATGACCAGGCCGGTCACCGCTGCCTCCTGGCCGATGACGGCCTTGCCGACCTCGCCGCGGAGCGCATCGAGCGCCTCACGTGGGTCGCGGGCGGGGGCCGAGCGAGGTGCTCGGGTCCGGGGGCGTGCGGCCGGGGACCTCTCGGCCGGGGTCTTGTCGGCGGGGATCTTCTCGACAGGGGTCTTGTCGACCCGGACCGGGCGTCGACGCGCCGTCGGGGCGGTGTCCTCGCCGGGGCTGGGTGCGGTCACGGTCGTGGACTCCCGGTGCTCTGGGGGCGGGTCGCGGTCACGGGGCCTCGTGCGTCTTTCACGGGTGCCCCTCGTGCGGCTCGAGCGTGTCGAGCTCACGGGCCAGGCGTACGAGGCCCTCGTCGTCCCGCGGTGCCGCACCGTACAGCAGGTCACCGACCCGACGGGGGTCCTGACCGAGCCTCGTGGAGGCGATGTCGACGAGGCCCTCGGGCCCGGTCTCAGGCGGGACCTGAAGGCGGCGACCGACCCGTGCGCGAGCACCGGAACGCAGCGCCTCCGCCGCCTCGGCGCGGGCGCCGGCCACCTGATACAGCCGACCACGACCCTCAACCGTCTCGGCCGCCCGGACCACGATCGGCAGCGGCTCGGTGACGACCCGCCCGAGCCGCCGCGCGCGCCAGAGCGCGAGCAGCACCACGGCGATCCCGACCTGCAGGGCGCCCCAGGTGATCGCGTCCGGCACCAGCTCGCCGATCGTGCGGTCAGGGCTGCCGAGCACCGTGCGGTCCGGGCTGGGCACGACCCACAGCACCTGCGTCACCCCGGCGCCGTCCGGAGCCTCGGCGAGCAGCCCGAGCGCGAGCGCGGCGTTGCCGCCGGAGTCGGCGTGCTTGTTGGTGAGCACGTCCGGCGCGCCGAGCAGCGCGACCCGGGCGTCCGGGAGCAGCAGCAGGCTCGCCGCGTCGTCGACGGCGTAGCAGCCGGTCGTGCCGGGCGAGACGCCGTAGAGCACGCCGCCGGTCCGGGCGTCGCCGGCCCGCTGGGCCACCGGGGCGTCGCACGCCGGCCCGCGCACCTGGGTGTCCTCGACCCGGACGACGGTCACGGGAAGACCGAGCGCCTCCACGTCGTCGGGGACTGCCGACAGCACCAGCAGGGACGCCCCCGCGGACCGGACGATCTCACCGACCCGCTGACGCTCGGTGAAGGTCAAGGCCGCAGGCGCCAGCACGACGTTGCTGCCCGGGCCGATCGCCGCCTCGAGCTGTGGCACGTCACCCACGACCTCGGTCGGCACCCCGAGCTCTGCCAGCACGGTCGCGACCCCGCGGGCGCCGCCCTGGCTGTAGGAGCGCGGGTCCAGGGTGCCGCCGCCGGTGCGCTGCAGCACCCCCAGGACCGCGAGGGCGACCAGCAGCACGACGAGCACGACGAGCGGCGCGCGATAGCGGCGGAGCACGTCCCCGACACCGACCTGGCGGCTCGTCGTCGGCGAGGGCGAGGACGAGGTCGCGGGCCCGGAGCTCTCGGTCAGCAGGGTCACGACGGGAGCACGGGCCCGCCCGGGGTGGCCGGTCCGGCGCCGGCCGCCGCCAGCCGGGCCGGCTGCACCGCCATCGCCATCTCGTCGGCGGCGACCACGAGGCGGTAGCCGTCGACGTCGGCGGGGCGTCCGCCGTACCAGGTCTCGTCGAAGGTCCGGGCCGCGGTCGTCATCGGGCCGGCCAGCGTCGGCGCGGCGCGACCCGCCTCACGCGCCACCTCGCCCGCCGTACGCCCGGGTCGGCGCTCCAGCAGCCCGCGTTCCTCCAGCTCGCGCGAGGCGGCCCGCAGCCGCTCGCGGACCGCGTCGTCGAACGCGCCGGACGCGGCGGCCTGCTCGGCGCGGGTCCGGTGCTCGGCGGCGCTGCGCAGCGGCTCGCCGAGGAACAGATCGGCCCGGCCCGGGCCGCCACGCCGCGGTCCGACCTTCACCAGGACCACCACGACGAGCAGGACCAGCAGAGCGACGAGCACGACGATCGCGAGCGGTGCCTGGTCGATCCCGCCGGCCGCGTTCGACACGAGCGAGCCGAGCCAGCGCACGAAGCGCCCGAGCAGGTCCAGCAGGGCGGGGGGCTTCTCGTCCTCGTACGCCCGCTTGCGCAGCTCGTCCGAGAGCAGCTTGCGCGCCGGGTCGCGGCCCGGCAGGTCGACCGGGAGCCGGGCGAGCACGGTCAGCGGCCCTCGTTCGCCGCGGCGGTCAGAGTGACGTCCAGACCCTCGGCGCGCATCCGGCGGTCGAGGTAGAGCAGGGCGGTCACGCCGGCGGCGAACGGTCCGACGATCGCGGTCGCGATACCGCCACCGAGGGAGGTCAGGATCACCCCGAGGACGGAGCTGGGCTCGACGGCCAACGCCCCGATCGCGATGAACGGCACCTGCAGGATCCCCTGCAGCACCGAGGCGATGACGCTGGCCAGGACCAGGATCCCGAACGTGCGCCAGAACGCACCCTTCACCAGCGCCCAGGAGCGCCGCAGCGAGGCACGGATCGAGGCCTTCTCCAGGATCAGCGCGGGGGTCGCGAGCGCGAGCCGGACGTAGAGGAACACGGCTACCGGGATGCTGACGAACACCACGATCCCGCCGACGACCGTCAGCGGCACCGACTGGAGCGCCAGCCCGACGACCAGCAGCACCGCCGCGACCAGCACGGGGAGCGAGGCCAGCAGCGAGACCAGCAGGGTCGCACCGAGCAACGCCCAGATCCTCGGTCGCACCTGCTGCCACGCCTCGCCGAGGGTGATGTCGCGGCCCAGCACGGCCCGTCCCATGACGGCCGTGATGAAGCCGGACAGCACCACGGTGCCGATCAGCGCGACGAGCACGGTGCCGAGCAGCCCGAGCAGGGTGCCCCCGATCTGAGCGTCGGTGAACTCCGCGGCGGACGGGTCGACCGAGGTCCCGAGGGTTGCGTCGGGGACCAGCAGCAGGAACGCGATCGTCGCCACCGTCGTCACCACCGCGACCACGGCCGACAGCCCCAGGGTCGGCACCGGATAACGGCGGACGACCGACACGGCGCCGTCGAGGATCTCGCCCAGGCCCAGCGGGCGCAGCGGGATCACCCCCGGCTTCGGGGCACCGAGGGCGGGCCCGCCCCAGCCGGCGGGCGCGGACCAGCTGTTCCCGTACGCCCCGCTCTGCGCGGGTGGCCCTTGGGACGATCCGCCCCAGCCGGTCGGCGGGGTCGGTGCGGCAGGAGGCTCGTCGTCGGTGGGCGAGGACCAGTAGCGCGGTTCGTCGGCCATCAGACTCCCGGGGTCGTCGCGCGGAGGGGAACCGCGCGGGTCAGGTCTGCGTTCAGGTCTACGTTCAGGCCTTCGTTCATGGTGGCACGAGAATCCTGGTGCGCGGCAGCCCGTCGGCCCGTCCGCACCACGAGGTCGTCCCGAGGGTGCGACCATCTGCGGGGGGCCGCACCGTGACGGACCGCAGAAGGGGTGACGATGAGGGCTCGCGTGCTGGTGGTCGACGACGACCCGGCGCTGGCCGAGATGCTCGGGATCGTGCTGCGCGGCGACGGCTTCGAGGTGGCCTTCTGCGCCGACGGCAGCAAGGCGGTCGGCGCCTTCCGGCGCGAGCGTCCGGACGTGGTGCTGCTGGACCTGATGCTGCCCGGGCTCGACGGGCTGGAGGTCTGTCGCCAGGTGCGCGCCGAGAGCGGCGTGCCGATCATCATGCTCACCGCCCGCAGCGACACGCTGGACATCGTGCTCGGGCTGGAGAGCGGCGCCGACGACTACGTCGTCAAGCCGTTCAAGCCCAAGGAGATCGTCGCCCGGGTGCGGGCCCGGCTGCGACAGCACGACGACCAGCCGGCGGAGCTGCTCACGATCGGGCCGGAGGCTGACCCGGTGACCATCGACGTGCAGGGGCACCTCGTCACGCGAGACGGCCAGGGCCTGGCCCTCACCCCGCTCGAGTTCGACCTGCTCGTCGCGCTCGCCCGCAAGCCGCGGACGGTGTTCACCCGCGAGGTGCTGCTCGAGCAGGTCTGGAACTACCGGCACGCCGCCGACACCCGGCTCGTCAACGTCCATGTGCAGCGGCTGCGGGCCAAGGTCGAGCGTGACCCGGAGACGCCGCAGGTCGTGCTGACCGTGCGTGGCGTCGGCTACAAGGCGGGCTCGGGCTGACGGTGGGCCGTCCCCTGCGCGGGCTGCCCGGTCGGGGCACCGGCCGGACGGTCGTGGCCGAGCTGCGCCGACGATGGCGCGGCTCGCTCCAGACCAGGGTCGTCGGCACCACGCTGATCGCGTCGACGCTGGTCGTCGGGCTGCTCGCGACCCTGCTGATCGGGCAGGTCGGCAAAGGGCTGCTGACCACCAAGACCCGCACGTCGCTGTCGGAGGCGCAGTCGGGCTTCGCGCAGGTCCAGACCGTGCTGGAAGGGCTGCAGGAGCCGGTCGACCAGAAGGCCGTCGACGACGCGCTCAAGTCCTCGTTCGTCGACCTCGACAACCGAGGCGCCGTCGGCGGGCTCTACACGGTGCTCGAGGTGCCGGCAGCGCCGGACCGGGCCGCTCGCGCGTCGCAGAACACGTCCCCGTCGGACCTGCCGTCGCGGCTCGCCGAGGACGTCGCGGCCGGGGGCGGGCAGCTCTACACGTTCGGGTCGGTGCCGGACGGGCTCGGCGGACGGGCCGAGGGCCTGATCGTCGCGGCCGTCCTGACGCCGCCGCTCGGCGGCAGCTACACGCTCGTGCACCTGTTCCCGCTGACCGCCGAGGAGCAGACGCTGTCCCTGGTACGCCGCACCTCGCTGATCGCGGGCGTGCTCCTGGTCGGGCTGCTCGCCCTGATCGCCCTGCTGGTCGTGCGTCAGGTGGTGTCTCCGGTGCGCCGGGCCGCGGCGACCGCCGCGCTCTTGGCCGACGGCCGGCTGACCGAGCGGCTGACTGTGCGTGGCACCGACGAGCTGGCCCAGCTGGGGGCGTCCTTCAACACGATGGCGCAGTCGTTGCAGGAGCAGATCGCCCAGCTGGAGAACCTGTCGCTGGTGCAGCGACGCTTCGTCTCCGACGTCAGTCACGAGCTGCGGACCCCGCTCACCACCGTACGGATGGCCGCGGACCTCCTGCACGACGCCCGCGACGACTTTCCCCCGGACACCCGGCGCAGCGCCGAGCTGCTGCAGAACGAGCTCAACCGGTTCGAGGGTCTGCTGACCGACCTGCTGGAGATCAGCCGGTTCGACGCGGGGGCGACCTTGCTGGAGGCCGAGGCGCAGGACGTCACGGCGCTGGTGCGCCACACCGTCGAGGCGGCCGCGGTGCTGGCCGAGCGTCGCGGCAGCGAGGTCGTGGTCCGCGCACCGGAGCTTCCGGTCATCGCGGAGGTCGATGCCGTCAGGGTGGAGCGGGTGCTGCGCAACCTGATCGTCAACGCGCTCGAGCACGGCGAGGGCCGACCGGTCGAGATCATCGTGGCCGGGGACGAGCGGGCGGTGGCCGTGCTGGTCCGCGACCACGGCATCGGGTTCGAGCAGGACGACGCCGAACGCGTCTTCAACCGGTTTTGGCGCGGTGACCCGTCGCGGGCTCGGACCACCGGGGGCACCGGTCTGGGGCTCGCGATCGCGCTGGAGGACGCCCGCCTGCACCGGGGCCGCCTGGAGGCCTGGGGCCGCCGCGGTCACGGCGCCGCGTTCCGGCTCACGCTTCCCCGGCACAGCGGCGGCGACCTGGGTGAAGGTGCGCCGTTGCCGCTGGGACCGCCGCTGCTCGCCGACCTGTCCCGGGCCGGCCGGTGAACCGCGGGAGCAGCGGCCGGTGGCTGGTCGTCGTCCTGGTCGGGCTCGGGCTGTTGAGCGCGTCCTGCAGCCTGCCCACCGACGACGGCGTCCGCCGGGCCGGCACGGTGCAGCCCGACGTCGCCGAGCGGCGCGGCGGCACCCTCGAGCTGCCGCCCGGCCCGCAGCCTGGGGCCCGCCCGTCCGAAATCGTCGCCGGTTTTCTGGAGGCGCAGATCAGCGGTGCGAACCGGCACGGGGTCTCGCGTAAATATCTGACGGAGCGTGCCACCTGGGACGACGAGACCGGCGTCACCGTCTATCGGGCCGGGCTGCTGCCGTCCCTGGTCGACGGCGACCCCTCCGGCGCGGGCCCGCTGAGCTACGAGGTGCGCTTCGACAAGATCGGCGCGATCGGGGCAGACGGCGCGGCCGACGTCAGCGCGCCTGCCCCGCGGACCGAGACGTTCCAGCTCGTCCGCGACAAGGAGGGCGAGTGGCGGATCGACGAGCTGGCGGCCGGTCTGCTGCTGTCGACCGACACCCGCGATGCCGCTTTCTCTGCCGCCACGGTCTACTTCCTGCCGGCCCGGACTCCTGGTCCGGCGGCGCACCTGGTCGCCGACCGGCAGCTGGTCCCGGTGGGCAGCGAGCCCGACCTGCTCGTGCGCCGGGTGCTGGCCGGGCCCAGTCGCGGTCTGGGCGACAGCGGCCGGACCGCCGCGCCGCCCGGGACGGACCTGGTGAGCCCGGTGAAGCTCGATGCGTCCGGCGCTGGCGTCGTCGTCGACCTCACGGCGCAGGCCGACGAGCTGCTCCCCTCGGCCCGCGAGGCCTTGGCGGCGCAGCTGGTGTGGACGCTGCGCCGGTTCCCCGACCTGCTGCGGCTCACGCTGCTCGTGGACGGCAAGCCGTTCCTGGTGGGTCGCAACGACCAGCCGCTGCTCGTGCGGTCGGCCTTCGCCGTCGCAGACCCCCAGGGCACGCAGCAGACGGCCACCGCGATCGTCGGCGGGAAGCTGCGCGGCATCGGCGGCTCGGTCCCTGCTTCCGCGCGTTCGGCGACATCGGTCCGAGACCTGGCGGTAGACCCCCGCTCGGGCCACGTGGCCCTGCTGACCGGCAGCCTGGCGGAGGGGACGCTCGGCGTCGGCCCCGCGAACGGACCCCTCAGGACGATCGCGCAGGGGGCTGGGCTGACCTCCCCAACCTGGGGCGACGGCGCGTACGGCGTGTGGCTGCTGCGCACCGGCGCGTCTTCCTCGGTCCTGGTCACCCGGGGCGGCACGCCCCGTCGGGTCGCCTTCCCGGGCCTGCCGGTGCTGGACGCCAGCTCCACGCTGCGGGTGTCGCGCGACGGCAGCCGGGTGCTGCTGGTGAGCGGCGGCGAGCTGATCCTTGCCCGGATCGTGCCCCCGGCCGAGGGCGCGACCGGGGACGCCGCTCAGGTGCCGGTGATCCAGGACGTCCGACAGCTGCGCTCGGTGGGCACCGTCGCCGCCGACTGGCTCGACGACACCCGCCTCGCCGTGCTCGTGTCGGAGACCCGGCCGCTGCTGCTCGTCTCGATCGACGGGCTGAGCCAGGACGCGGTCAACCAGCCGCTGCAGGACGTCCGTGCGCAGAGCGTCGCGGCCCTCGGCGACCTGCCGCTCCTGGTCGGGGCGGTGTCCGACGACGCGGCGCCGGTTCCGACCCGGACGCCGGCACGACCGCCGCCGGACGCGAACCACGCTTCGGACCCGAAGCAGGACCCGGCCGGCGCTGCCTCGCCCGGCCCGGTCGTCGGGTCGTCGAGCAAGGCCCCGGTCGCCGAGCCGCCGTCGCAGCCCCTGCCGGAGGCACGGCTGTTCTCGGGCCGCCCGGGTCAGCCGTTCGACATCGAGCTGCGCGACGCGGTCCGGCCCCGCTACCCCGGCTGACCCGCTCGGCCAAGGGCCGGCCGTCGATGCTGAGCCGGCGCCCCCCGGGGGGTGCCCTCCCCGGACCGGTCGTCCACAGGAGTCGCCTGTCCCCAGATCCTGGGTGACCGCGTCCAGACGCGGGCAGGTCGGTGAGCCTTGCCGACATGAGTCTTCTCGCCGCAGGTCTTGGGGTGCTGGGGGACCTGGCAGACCTGGTGCTGCCGCGGTCCTGCGCAGGATGCGGAGCGTCGACCCCGTCGGTGGGCCGGGCGGGTGTCCTCTGTCCGGCCTGCTGTCAGGTCCTCTCGGCTGCCCGGCCGGGTCGATCCCGTCCTGACCCGTGCCCGCTCGGGCTGCCCACGACCTGTGCGGCCACGACGTACGAGGGGGTGGTTGTCAAAGCCCTGCTGGCACACAAGGAACACGGCCGGCTCGCTCTGGTGCACCCGCTCGGGGCGCTGCTGGCCGCCGCCGTGCGCTCGCTCGGGCTCGGCGAGGTGGTGCTGGTCCCGGTCCCGTCGGCACGAGCGGCGGTCCGGGCCCGTGGCCACGACCACGCTCTGCGGCTCGCCCGCGAGGCGGCCGGGCGGGCCGGCCTGTCGGCGGCCCCGCTGCTGCGTCCGGCACGGAAGGTGGCCGACCAGTCCGGGCTGTCCACCGAGCAGCGCGCTGCCAACCTGCACCGGGCGCTGGTGGCAACACCCGGGCCGCCCGGGCTGCCGGTCGTGGTGGTCGACGACGTGATGACGACCGGCGCCACCCTGGTCGAGGCGTCCCGCGCGCTCGCGGCAGCCGGGCTCGATGTCCGGGGCGCCGCGGTGGTCGCCGCCACGCTGCGTCGCGGCGCGTGATCAGGCAGTGATCTTGAGGTCATGCACCCGACCACCCGATCAAGGGCTGTGCGGGCTACTGTGACATGCCACACCATCGATCAGCCGATGGTGCCTTCGACGCCAGGTGCGACGGGAGGAGGCCGGTCAGACACCGCGTCGACACCCGACCCCTCTCGAAGGAGACCACGTGGACATCGTCGTCAAGGGACGCAACGTCGAGGTGCCTGATCACTTCCGTCAGCACGTCGCGGACAAGCTCGACCTCTCTGAACGCCTCGACAGCCGGGTGATCCGGGTCGACGTCGAGCTCAGCCACGAGAAGAACCCGAGACAGTCCGATCGTTGCGAGCGGGTCGAGATCACGGTCCGGAGCAAGGGCCCGGTGATCCGCGCCGAGGCCTGCGCCGACTCGTTCTATGCGGCGCTCGACAACGCGGTCACCAAGCTCGAGGCCCGGCTGCGCAAGCAGAACAGCCGGCGACGGGTGCACCACGGCGGCAAGACGCCCGCGTCGGTCGCCGAGGCGACGGCGGAGCTGCCCACCGACCTCGACGTGAGCGCGGTCGCCGTCCTTGACCGAGACAGCGAGCAGGACGAGCCGGCCGACGCGACGCAAGACCTGGTGGTCCGCGACAAGACGCACCAGGCGGCGCCGATGAGCGTCGAGGAGGCGCTGCACGAGATGGAGCTCGTCGGGCACGACTTCTTCCTGTTCACCTGCACGCGGACGTCGCTGCCGAGCGTCGTCTACCGACGGCACGGCTACGACTACGGCGTCATCCGCCTGGAGGCCCTCGCCTGATCCGCCGGCCTCCGAGGGCCCGCAGCGACGAGGCTCTCGGAGGTCGCACCGGCGCCGACCCGTGCCACACTGCCCCCGCGCGGGTCCCGCCGGCCCTGCACCACGTCCCGCCCTGGAGGCTGAGTGACCGACGCGCCCGCACCGGAACGCGCCCCGGACGTCGCCGATCCGATCCGCGTCCTCGTCGTCGACGATCATGCCCTGTTCCGGCGTGGCCTGCAGATGGTGCTCGCGCAGGAGGTCGACATCGAGGTGGTCGGCGAGGCGGCCGACGGGGGCGAGGCGGTCGAGGTGGCCGCCGAGACCTTGCCCGACCTGGTTCTCATGGACGTCCGCATGCCGCGTCGCGGTGGGATCGAGACCTGTGCGGCGCTGCACGAGGTGGCGCCCTCGGCAAAGATCATCATGCTGACCATCTCGGACGAGGAGGCTGACCTCTACGAGGCGATCAAGGCAGGTGCGACCGGCTATCTGCTCAAGGAGATCTCCATCGAGGAGGTCGCGACCGCGATCCGGGCCGTCCACGGGGGCCAGTCGCTGATCAGTCCGTCGATGGCGAGCAAGCTGATCACCGAGTTCGCGTCGATGAGCAGGCGCGGCGAGCAGGCCAAGCAGGTCCCGCCGCCGCGGCTGACCGAGCGTGAGATGGACGTCCTCAAGCTGGTCGCGAAGGGCATGAACAACCGCGACATCGCCAAGGCATTGTTCATCTCCGAGAACACTGTCAAGAACCACATCCGCAACATCCTGGAAAAGCTGCAGCTGCACTCTCGGATGGAGGCGGTGGTCTACGCCGTCCGGGAAAAGCTGCTCGAGATCACCTGATGCCCGGGCCCGACCGGCTCATCCCGGTGTCAGTCGGTGGCCAGGCGGGACCCGATCCAGGCGTCGGCCGTGGAGGTCATCGGGCCGTTTCGTGGCCCGGGCCCGGGGTGGCTTGCCAGACGTTTCCGTAGGACCCCTTCGGGTGTGAAGCCGGCCCGGAGCGCGCAGGCGATCGAGGCGGTGTTGGCCGTCTCGGCCAGCCACTGGACCCGCCTGAGGTCGAGCGCGGCGAAGCCCCAGCGGCAGACCGCACCGGCAGCGTCCGACCCGACGTGCTGACCCCGGGCGACGGGGGCGACCCACAGCCCCAGCTCGGCACGCCGCTCCTGGATCTCCATCAGGGACACGCTGGCGAGCACGTCGGCGGTCACCGCGTCGAGCACCGCGAAGTGCGCCGCTGTCCCCTCGTCCCACCCTGCCGCGGTAAGCGGTCCGACGTAGGACTCGGCGTCCTCGCTCGTGTAGGGCACCGGCACCGACGTCCAGCGCTGGATCTCCGGGTCCTGGCAGATCGCCTTCACCTGCTCGGCGTCACCGGCCTCCCAGGGGCGTAGGTGCAGCCGGCCGGCAGTGATCTCCGTACGTTCCATGCCACCACCCTGCCTGCCCGCGCAACCTTCTTACGTTGGTGATCTTGGCGGCCGTTCCGGCACCAAGATCTGTGAGGGTGTCGTTGTGCGCCGTCTGGTTGAAGGCGTCAGGTTGGTGCTCGGTGTCCGTGGTGTGACTCTTCCAAGATCTGGCCGGCTTGCCGTGCCTTGTTGGTGACCTGTCCGCTGCGGGTACCGGCACC
>JBBSTI010000054.1:0-20641 GCA_038236005.1 Mycobacteriales bacterium
GCGCGCGGGGGCTTTCTGCTCGGGGGGGCCGGGGCGCTCGGGGGCGGGGCCCCCAGGCCCACTGCCCCGCATCTCGCGCTCCACAAAGGCAGGTCAGCCGCCGCTGTGGTCCAACTCCGCGCCGAACGGGACCGCCCGGGACCGCGGGTCGCGCAGCCACCCCTCCGGCAGCACGACGTGCCGCGTCCCGGTACCGCGGCCACGGGGCGTACCCAGCACCTGGGTCGGGTAGGGCTGGTCCGGCAACGCGGCAAGCCGCTCGGCCAGCTCGTCCAGGCTGCCCACTGTGGACAGCGCGGCGCGCACCGGGCCGCCGACCCCGAAGCCCTTCAGATACCAGCCGACGTGCTTGCGGAAGTCGCGGACGCCCCGGTCCTCGCCCAGCTCCGCGGCGAGCATCGACGCGTGCCGCACCATCACGGCGCTGACCTCGCTCAGCGCGGGCAGCCGGCGGATGGGATGGCCGGCGAAAGCGGACTCCAAATCGGCGAACAGCCACGGCCGGCCGAGGCAGCCGCGGCCGACCACGACGCCGTCGCAGCCGGTCTCGGCGACCATCCGCAGGGCGTCGGAGGCCTCCCAGATGTCGCCGTTGCCGAGCACCGGGATGTCCACAGTGGACTTCAGGGCCGCGATCGCAGACCAGTCCGCGTGCCCGCCGTACATCTGGGCCGCCGTTCGCCCGTGCAAGGCGACCGCGGCGATCCCCTCGTCCTGGGCGATCCGGCCGGCTTCGAGGTACGTCGGGTGCGAACCGTCGATGCCGACCCGCATCTTCATCGTCACCGGGATCGCACCGTCGGCGGCCCGCACCGCCGCCCGCAGGATGTCGCGGAGCAGGCCGCGGCGGAACGGCAGCGCCGCGCCGCCGCCCTTGCGGGTGACCTTCGGGACCGGGCAGCCGAAGTTCAGGTCGACGTGGTCCGCGCGATCCTCGGCGACGAGCATCCGCACCGCCTCGGCGACGACGACCGGGTCCACGCCGTACAGCTGCAGCGACCGCGGTGACTCCGACGGCGCGAACCGGATCATCCGCATCGTCCGTTCGTTGCGCTCCACCAGCGCCCGGCTGGTGATCATCTCGCAGACGTACAGGCCGCCGCCGTACTCCCGGCAGAGTTGCCGGAACGCCGGATTCGTGATCCCGGCCATCGGCGCCAGCACGACCGGCGCGGCCGGCGCCAGCGGGCCGATCCGCAGCCAGGGTGGGGCCGCCGGGGAGGAGCGGGTCAGAGCAGCCACGTCAGCACCGGTTCGTCGTCGGTTCCCGCGGCGGTCCACTCGACCTGGTGCAGCGTCGCGGCTCGGGGCAGCACGAAGTACGTGTGGCCCGACACCATGGTGCCCGAACCGAGCGGGCCGTGCCGGAACCGCGGGTACGCCGTGAGCGTCGCGGTCGCCCGGCCGTGCCGGTCGCCGCCGGCGTCCACAACCACGAGGCCGAGGTCCGCCGGCGCGCCGAAGTCCTCGGCACCGACGTTCATCAGGTCGCTGGCCACGATGAGGGACCGGTGCCCGGCCGGCACGCCGATCCCCTCCGCGGCGAACAGCTCGTCGGCCGGGTCACGCACCCAGCCGACCCGGACCGCCACCGCGGCGTCAGGGTGCTCCAGCCAATCCCCCAGCCGGCCGGTGGTCGCCGGCTCAGGCACCGACGAGCCGGGCGGCCAGGTAGCCCTCCAGCTGGTCCATGGCCACCCGCTCCTGCCGCATCGAGTCCCGCTCCCGCACCGTCACCGCGTGATCGTCGAGGCTGTCGAAGTCGACCGTCACGCAGTACGGCGTGCCGACCTCGTCCTGCCGGCGGTAGCGGCGGCCGATCGCGCCGGCGTCGTCGAAGTCGACGTTCCAGCACCGCCGCAGGGCCGCCGCCAGGTCCCGGGACCTCGGGGTCAGGTCGGCGTTGCGGGACAGCGGGAGGACGGCGGCCTTGAACGGCGCCAGCCGGTGGTCCAGCCGCAGCACGGTGCGCTTGTCCATGCCGCCCTTGGCGTTGGGCGCCTCGTCCTCGGTGTAACCGTCGACCAGGAAGGCCATCATCGAGCGGGCCACCCCGGCCGCCGGCTCGATCACGTACGGCACCCAGCGCTCGCCCTTCTCCTGGTCGAAGAAGGACAGGTCGGCACCGGAGTGCGTCGCGTGCGTGGTCAGGTCGAAGTCGGTCCGGTTGGCGATGCCCTCCAGCTCACCCCACTCCGCGCCGGCGAACCGGAACCGGTACTCGATGTCCACGGTGCGCTTGGAGTAGTGCGACAGCTTCTCCTGCGGGTGCTCGAAGAAGCGCAGGTTGGCCGGGTCGATGCCGAGGTCGACGTACCAGCCCATCCGCTCGGCCAGCCAGTACTCGTGCCACTGCTCGTCGGTGCCGGGCGGGACGAAGAACTCCATCTCCATCTGCTCGAACTCCCGGGTGCGGAAGATGAAGTTGCCCGGCGTGATCTCGTTGCGGAAGCTCTTGCCGATCTGACCGATGCCGAACGGCGGCTTCTTGCGACTGCTCTGCTGCACGTTGGCGTAGTTGATGAAGATGCCCTGCGCCGTCTCCGGTCGCAGATACGCGAGCCCCGAACCGTCGTCGACCGGGCCCAACGAGGTCTTCAGCAGACCCGAGAAGTTCTTGGGCTCGGTCCAGGTGCCCCGGTTGCCGCAGTGCGGGCAGGCGATCTCGCTCAGCGCCTTGCCGGCCGCCTCCTCGAGGTGGTCGGCGCGGAACCGGTTGTGACAGCTGGTGCACTCGACCAACGGGTCGGAGAACGTCGCGACGTGACCGCTGGTCTCCCAGACCTCACGCGCGAGGATCACGCAGGAGTCGAGCCCGACCACGTCGTCGCGACCCTGCACGACGGCCTTCCACCACTGTCGCTTGACGTTGTTCTTCAGCTCGACGCCGAGCGGCCCGTAGTCCCAGGAGGCCCGCAGCCCGCCGTAGATCTCCGAGCTGGGATAGACCAGGCCGCGCCGCTTGGCGAGCCCGACGATGGTGTCCATGCGGTCGTTCTTCTTGTTCGCCACGGTGTCTGCTCGTCTTCCGGCTGGCTGTCGGGTGAGCGCACGACACTAGCGGGGGTCGTTGTCGCCGATCGCTGCGACGTCGGCGTCCTGCGCCCGCAGCGACCGGGACGCGGTCGCCGGGCCACCGTCGGTCGCGAGCAGCACCTCGTAGGCGGAGGGCTCGTCCCGGCCCCTGGCCAGCAAGGGCGCCGCGTCCACCTTCACGTCGTACGCCGACAGGCTCCGGCGGTAGGCGCCCACGCTCTCCCACTCGGTCACCAGGACCCAAGCGGTCGGCGCGTCGCTCGCGCGCCCCACCCGTCCACGCAGATGACCCGGGCGTACGGCGAAGGCGTCCAGGGCAGCCTTCGCCTGCGCGGCGAAGATCTCGGCCTCGTCCTCAGGGACGTCGAAACGGGTCACGACCAGCATCGGCTGAGGGTAGTGCCGGGTTGCTGGCAGGGTGGTGGCGTGAACCGGGCAGAGGTGGAGCGGCGCAGCGCCGTGCTGCTCACCTACCTGTCGGGCCGACCCCGCCTGCTGCTCGGGCTGGTGGCCGCGCTGCTGCTCGGCGGCGCGGTCTTCGGGCCGGTCTGGCTCGCCGCGCCGCTCGGTCTGCTGATCGTCGTGGTGCTGGTCTGGCTCGCCTACCTCGCCTGGCCCGTGCTCGACCCGGCCGGACGGGGGCTCCGGGTCGTCGCGGTCGCGCTGCTCTCGGTCGCTCTGGTGCTGCGCTTGACCTGACCCACGTCGTCCTGGCCGCCGCACGGCGTGATCAAGAGCTGCGAGCGCCACGCCGGCGCTCGGCGTCCATGATCACTGGCTGCCCGGGACGAAGTTGGGGACGGCTCCCCCGTAGCGACGGTCGCGTGCGGCGTACGTCTCGCACGCCTTCCACAGGTCGCGACGGTCGACATCAGGCCAGAGCGCATCGAGGAAGACCAGCTCGGCGTACGCGGACTGCCACAGCAGGAAGTTGCTGGTCCGCTGCTCCCCCGACGTGCGCAGGAACAGGTCGACGTCCGGCATGTCGGGCTCGTCGAGGAACCGGGCGAGCACCCGTTCGTCGACCTTCTCGGGGTTCAGCCGACCCGCTGCCACCTCCAGCGCCACGGCCCGGGCGGCGTCCGCGATCTCAGCCCGCCCGCCGTAGTTGACGCACATCGTCAACGTGCACACCGTGTTGTCGCGGGTCAGCTCCTCGGCGGTCTCCAGCTCGCGGATCACCGAGCGCCACAGCCGGGGACGACGACCGGCCCAGCGCACCCGTACGCCGAGCTCGTGCATCTCGTCCCGGCGACGTCGGATCACGTCCCGGTTGAAGTTCATCAGGAAGCGGACCTCGTCCGGGGAGCGCTTCCAGTTCTCGGTCGAGAAGGCGTACGCCGAAACCCACCCGACGCCGAGCTCGATCGCTCCCTCGACCAGGTCGAACAGCGAGCTCTCGCCGGCGGTGTGCCCGGCGGTGCGGGGCAGGCCCCGGTCAGCGGCCCAACGTCCGTTGCCGTCCATCACCACCGCCACGTGCCGCGGGACGAGGTCGACGGGGATCGCCGGCGGTCGAGCGCCGGAGGGATGCGGCGTCGGCGGCCGCACCTCCCGGACCGGCGGCGCGGCGCGGCGTCTCACGAGTGGCTCCCCGGGGCGACCCGCTCGACCAGCGGCAGCGAGCGCAGGCCCCGCTCCAGGTGCCACTGCAGGTGCGCCGCCACCAGACCACCCGCCTCGCGGCGGGTGCGTTCCTCGCTGGCCTCCGCCGGCTCCCAGTCGCCCGTCATGAGGTCCTGCATCAGCGCCACGGCGGCCGGCGACGGCGACGCCGCCCCGGCCGGGCGGCAGGCCGGGCAGACCGCCCCGCCGGCCGGGACGGAGAAGGCGCGGTGCGGGCCCGCCGCCCCGCAGCGGGCGCAGTCGACCAGCGCCGGCGCATACCCGGCCACTGTCATGGCGCGCAGCAGGAACGCATCCAGCACCAGAGAGGGGTCGCGCGCCACCGTGTCGCTGTCGGGCGGCGGGGTCAGCGTCCGCAGGGCACCGATCACGAGCAGGAACAGCTTGAGCGACGGCTCCCGCTCCTCGGCGGTCAGCCGTTCGGCGGTCTCCAGCACCGCGGTCCCGGCGGTGTAGAGACCGTAGTCACCGGCCAGGCGTTGCCCGTACGACTGGAGGCTGTCGGCCTGCGTCACCGTGTCCAGACCGCCCTTGCCCTCCCACAGCTGCAGGTCGACGTGGCTGAACGGCTCGACCGACGCCCCGAACCGGGAGCGGGTCCGACGGACCCCTTTGGCGACCGCTCGCACCCGGCCGTGGCGGCGCGTGAGGATCGTCACGATCCGGTCGGCCTCGCCGAGCTTGTGCACGCGCAGGACGACCCCCTCGTCCCGGTAGAGCGCCACGGGGCGAGCCTATCGGGGCTAGAACCCCAGCTTGCGCAGCTGACGCGGGTCGCGCTGCCAGTCCTTGGACACCTTGACCTTGATGTCGAGGTAGACCGGGGTGCCGAGCAGCTGCTCGATCTGCGCGCGCGCCCGGGTGCCGACGTGCTTCATCCGGATGCCGCCCTTGCCGAGCACGATCGCCTTCTGGCTGTCGCGCTCGACGTGCAGCGTCGCAAAGACGTCCAGCAGCGGACGGGACGCGTCGCGCCCGGCGCGCGGGTTCATCTCCTCGATCGTCACGGCGATGGAGTGCGGCAGCTCGTCCCGCACGCCTTCCAGCGAAGCCTCTCGGATCAGCTCGGCGACGAGCACCTGCTCCGGCTCGTCGGTCAGCTCGCCGTCCGGGTAGAGCTCCGGGCCCTCGGGCATCTGGGCGACCAGCAGGTCGGCCAGCAGGTCGACCTGGTGGTCTGCGACGGCGCTGACCGGCACGACGTCGGCCCAGTCACCGAGCTTGGACAGCGCGAGCAGCTGCTCACCGGTCTGCTGCTTGGTGGCCAGGTCGGTCTTGGTCAGCACGGCGATCACCGGCGTCTTCAGCTCGCGCAGCTCGCGGGCGATGAAGGTGTCACCGGGACCGACCTTGTCGTTGGCCGTGACGCAGAAGCAGATGAGGTCGACGCCGGCGTACGTCTCGCGCACCAGGTCGTTCAGACGCTGCCCCAGCAGGGTGCGGGGCTTGTGCAGACCTGGGGTGTCCACGAGCACGAGCTGGGCGTCCGGGCGGTGCACGATGCCCCGGATCGCGTGCCGGGTGGTCTGCGGCCGGCTGCTCGTGATCGCGACCTTGCTGCCGATGAGGGCGTTGGTGAGCGTCGACTTGCCGGCGTTGGGCCGCCCCACGAAGCACACGAACCCGGAACGGTGTGCGGGTGTCGTCACACCGAACGCACCTCGCGCAGCCGACCCGTCAGGTCGGCGACGTGCAGCGGCACGCCGGGGCCGAACTCGCGCAGCACGGCGAGATCGGCCGCCGACACCAGCCCGTCGGTGACCAGCACGCCAGAGGCGAAGCACCGGGCCCCGCTGGAGGCGCCCACCGCGACCGCCCCCCGCAACGCGCTGGTCGTGAGTCCGGGGTCGGCGTTCTCGACCGTGGCCGCGGAGTAGGTGCGGCCGTCCTCGTCCCGGACCGCCGCACCTTCGGCGAACCCGGTGTGCGGCACGTGTGCTCGCAGCCGGGCGGCCCGGGCGAGCACGACCAGCTTGGCGTCGTCGGGGTGCAGCTCGGTGGGCTGGTCGGTCACGAGTCATCCTCTTCGGTCGGTTCCACGTCGGGCTCTGGGGCGGCGAGCGTGATCAGCACGGTAGTGATCTGGTTGCGTCGGCCGGCCGCCGTCTCGGCGACCAGGGTGACCCGGTCGATCTGGACGGTCGCCCCGGGGATCGGGACCATGCCGAGCAGGCTCGCGAGCAGGCCCCCCACCGTATCGACCCGATCCAGCGCCAGGGGCGCTCCGACCAGTTCTTCGAGGTCTTCGACGGGCAGCCGGGCCGTGACTCTCCACACGTTGTCCTCCAGCTGCTCCACCGGGAGCCGCTGGTTGTCGAACTCGTCGACGATCTCACCGACGATCTCCTCCAGCACGTCCTCCATGGTCACCAGCCCGGCCGTCCCGCCGTACTCGTCGACGACGATCGCGAGATGCCCCAGCGAGGTCTGCATCTCGCGCAGCAGGTCGTCGACCGGTTTGCTGTCCGGCACGAACACCGCACGGCGCATCGTCTGCTCCACGCGCTGCTCGGCGCCGCCCGGAAGGCGCTCGCGACTGACCAGGTCGCGCAGGTAGGTCACCCCGAGCACGTCGTCGGTCCCGCCCTCGCCGACCACCGGCACCCGCGAGAAGCCGCTGCGCAGCGTGAGGCTCAGGGCCTGCTGCACCGTCTTGCCGTGCTCGATGATGACCATGTCCGTACGTGGCACCATCACCTCCCGGACCAGCGTGTCCGACAGCTCGAAGACGTTGCCGAGCATCTCGCGCTCGGCCTGCTCGACCACCCCGGCCTCCTGCGCGATGTCCACCAGGTCGCGCAGCTCGGCCTCGGAGGCGAACGGTCCCTCCCGGAAACCCTTGCCGGGCGTGAGGGCGTTGCCGAGCAGGATGAGCAGCTGGGGCAGCGGGCCGAAGACCTTCGCGAGGGCGAGCACCACCGGGGCGCCCACCAGGGCCACCGGTTCGGCGTGCTGCCGCCCCAGGGTCCGCGGGGCCACCCCGATCAGGACATAGCTCACGACCAGCATGATGACGACCGCGATCGTCACGGCCCAGGACCCACCGACCCGGTCCAGGACGTACGCGGTGACGATGCCCACCGCCGTCAGCTCGGCGGCCAGGCGCAGCAGCAGCAGCAGGTTGAGCGACCGGGGCGGGTCGGCCAGCACCCGCTGGAGCCGCGCGGCGCCGGCTCTGCTGTCCTTGGTCAGCTCGGCCGCCCGGACCCGACTGACCGTCGACAGCGCGACCTCGAGCGAGGCGATCAGCCCGGCCAGCACCACGCAGCCGACCGCAGCGAGCAACGGCAGCAGATCGGTGCCGATCACGCCCCGGTCGGCGGTCGGCTCGTCCGCCAGGACGAGAGGAGCCGGTCCTGCAGGGCGAACATCTGGGCGTGCTCCTCAGGCTCCTCATGGTCGTAGCCGAGCAGGTGCAGCACCCCGTGCGTGGTGAGCAGGTGCAGCTCGTCCGCCAGCGAGTGCCCGGCGGTGACGGCCTGCTCGGCCGCCACCTCCGGGCAGAGCACCACGTCACCGAGCAGGGTCGGCGGGAGGTCCTCGTCCTGCGGCAGGGCCCCCTGGCTCACCCCGAGGGCACCTCGCAGGTCCAGGTCGTCCTGCGGGAAGGACAGCACGTCGGTCGGGCCCGGCAGGTCCATGTACTGCACGTGCAGCCGGGTCATCTCGGCAGCGTCCTGCAGGCTGATCGACAGCTCGGCCAGCGGAGAGACCCCCATCGCGCTGAGCACATGACGGGCCACCGACACCAGCGACGGCTCATCCACGGCGGAGCCGCTCTCGTTGACGATCTCGACGCTCACCGACGGTCGTCCAGGCGGCCCACCGGGCGCGGCTTGATCGGTCCGCGCGAGCGCTCCTGCTCGGCGTCATAGCTGTCGTAGGCGTCGACGATCCGGGCCACGAGCTTGTGCCGCACGACGTCGTCGCTGTTGAGCCGGGCGAAGTGCACGTCCTCGACACCTTCCAGGATGTCCTGGACGACCCGCAGCCCGCTGGTCGCGCCGCTCGGCAGGTCGACCTGCGTCACGTCGCCGGTCACCACCACCTGGCTCCCGAACCCGAGCCGGGTGAGAAACATCTTCATCTGCTCGGCGGAGGTGTTCTGTGCCTCGTCAAGAATGATGAAGGCATCATTGAGCGTGTTGTGCGTGACGATGAAGTCCTCGGTGACGTAGAGCGAGTCCTGCGCCCCTACCGAGATGCACACACAGTCCATCTCGCCGACCGGCTCGATGCGGTCGATGTGGCGCATCGGGCGGCCGCCGCCGCCGGCTTGGTCATAGGCCGCCACCTTGCGCCGCATCCGGAACGGGGCGATCTCCGGGGGCAGGCGAATGTCGACGACGTAGGCGTCGTTCCGGAAATGGATCGGCTTGTCTGCGGTCCCGCCAGGACTTCGGCCCTCGGCGGCTCGTGTCCGCACGTACGCCACCCCGCCCAACGAGCGCACCAGCAGGATCACGTCGTCCCGGAGCCTGGGCGAGCAAGACGTGTACTGCACCCGACACGTCCGGTCGCGCTGCCGCACCGGCCCTCCGTCCGTGTCGAGCAGCCCCTGCAGCACGGCCTGCCGCACCTCGAGGGTGTTGTCGAGGTAGCAGACCGGGACGAACTTCGTCGTCGACCTGGTCCCGGCCAGGCCGAGGTCACGGAGCACCTCGGTGACCGGGTTGACCAGCAAGGAACCAGGGCGGTGCAGCGGGTTGCCAAGCACGTGGTCGACGTCGGTCTTGCGAGCGACCACCACCTCCGGGAGCGCGTTCGCGAGGGCCTCGGCCAGCTCGGGATCGGCGGTGGCGAACGCCGGGGTCGTGGAGGTCGTGAGGCATCCGTCGCCGAGGAGCAGCCCCATCGCGTACGGGTCCATCGGGACGTCCTGCGCCACCATCTGGACCGGCTTGACGACCGGCAGCTCATAACGCCACGCCCTGGCGGCCCGCAGCTTGCCGATCATGTCGGTCGTCCGCAGCACCCGGCCACCACGTCCACGCCGCTTGCCGCTGGCCGTGCTCACGAACCACAGGTGGTCCCCGGAGGCGTACGTCGAGGCACCGTCCTGGGTCGTGACGCGGTAGGTGTCCTGGTGTCCCTGCGGGTAGACGCCCAGCACCGGGGTCGGTGTCCCGTCGGAACCGGTGACGAGGTCACCGACCTCCAGCCCACCGATCGGACGAAACCCGTGCGGCGTCAGCACCGGGGTCTCGACAGGTTGCGCGCGACCACGCATGTAGGCCAGGGGTGCTACTTCGATAGTGCCCTGCTGCATCAGCCGCGGCACGGCCTCGGGGTCGAGCATGTCGTGCAGCGCGTCGTACAGCGGTCGCAGGTAGGGGTCGATCTTGTCCAGCAGCGTGCCAGGCAGGAACCCGAGCCGCTCGCCGGCCTCGACCGCCGGGCGGGTGAGGATGATCCGGTTCACCGCCTTGGCCTGCAGCGCCTGCACGGCCTTGGCGATCGCGAGGTAGGTCTTGCCGGTGCCCGCCGGACCGATCCCGAACACGATGGTGTGCTTGTCGATCGCCTCGACGTAGCGCTTCTGGTTCACCGTCTTGGGGCGGATGGTGCGGCCCCGGTTGGACAGGATGTTCAGCGTCAGGACGTCGGCCGGACGCTCCTTGGCACCGCCGCGGATGAGCATCGCGTGCGACCGCTCGATCGACTCCGGGGTCAGCACCTCGCTGCGCTCCAGCAGCAGCAGCAGCTGCTCGAACAGGCCCGCGGCCAGCGCGTTGTCCTGCGGGGTGCCGGTCAGGGTGATCTCGTTGCCACGGACGTGGATGTCGGTCGTGACCAAGGACTCGACGACGCGAAGCAGGGCGTCCCCGCTGCCGAGCAGGCTGACCATGGACAGGCCGGTGGGTACGACGATCCGGGTGCTGACGCTGCGCGGCGGCATCGACGCGGCCGCCGGGTTGGTGGGTGGGTTCATGCCTGCGGCCGGGCCGCGCTCGCCTGCTCTCGTCCGGGTGTGTCGTGGCTGTGGTGGGACGCCTCCAGGCTAACGCTCACCAACGACCCGTACGCGCCGAGAGCACCGCGAGCGCAGCGGCTCCGGCGGTGGACGTACGCAGCACCGACGGGCCCAGGCGCACCGCCCGACCGCCGAGCTGCTGGACCTCGTCGTCGGTCAGACCACCTTCTGGACCCACCACCACCGCTACCGTCCCGGAGGTCGGCAGGTCCGCCGACGTGAGCGCCTCGGTGGCGCTCTCGTGCAGCACCAGCACCACGGCGTCCGAGAGCCGCGCCGCCAGCTGGCGGGTGGTGTGCAGCGCGGTGACCTGCGGGACGTACGCCCGCCGCGACTGCTTCGCGGCCTCCCGGGCGGTGGAGCGCCAGCGGGCCAGCTGCTTGTCGCCCCGTTCGCCCTTCCACTGCATGACGCACCGTGCCGACACCCAGGGGACGACCTCGTCGACCCCGACCTCGGTGGCCAGCTCGACAGCCAGCTCGCCGCGCTCGCCCTTGGGCAGCGCCTGGACCAGCACCAGCCGCGGCTCGGGCACGGGCTCGACCATCCGTCGCAGCACCCTGAGCACGACCGTGTCGCGACCGACGTCGACCACCTCGCAGCCGGCCCGGGTGCCACGCCCGTCGACGAGGTCGATGAGCTCACCGCTGCGCAAGCGTCTGGCCCCTGCCGCGTGGCGCCCTTCCGGGCCGTCGAGCACCACCCGGTCGGGGGCCAGGTCGTCCGCGAGGAAGACCGGGACGCTCACGGCGCGAGGCGCGGGACGGCCGCACGATCTGCCGCGCAGTACGCGACGCCCGGCGCCCCGGCGGTCGAGGCATCGACGCTCACCTACTTGCGGCGGCGGCCGAACAGCCCGCCGTGCTTGGCGCCCTGCGACCCGGGCCGCTCCTCGCCGCGCAGCGTGGCCAGCTCGCGGAGCAGCTCGGTCTGCCGCTCGTCGAGCCGGGTGGGCACCTGCAGGTCCAGGTGGACGTGCAGGTCGCCGCGCCCGGTGCCGCGCAGGTGCGGCACGCCGCGGGCCCGCAGCGTCGTGACGTGATCGGGCTGCGTGCCGGGCGGCAGGTCGATCTGCTCCTCGCCGTCCAGCGTCTCGAGCTTCTGCGCGGTACCGAGCGCCGCCGCGGTCATCGGCAGCGTCAGCGTGGCGTGCAGGTCGTCGCCGTCCCGGGTGAACACCGCGTGCGGCTTCTCGGTGACCTCGACGAACAGGTCACCGGGCGGGCCGCCGCCAGGACCGACCTCGCCCTGGCCGGACAGCCGGATGCGCATGCCGTCCTCGATGCCGGCCGGGATCTTGACCGTGATGGTGCGCCGGGCCCGGACCCGTCCGTCGCCGCCGCACTCACCGCAAGGAGTCACGATGACCGCGCCGACGCCCTGGCAGCGCGGGCAGACCCGGGACGTCATCACCTGGCCGAGAAAGCTGCGCTGGACCGACTGGACCTCGCCGGCCCCGTGGCAGGTCTCGCAGGTCTGCGGGTGCGTCCCGGGCGCCGAGCCCTCGCCGGTGCAGGTGCCGCACACCACCGCGGTGTCGATCGAGATCTCGCGGTTGACCCCGAACACGGTCTCCGACAGGTCGCACTCGACCCGGATGAGCGCGTCGGCGCCCTGTCGCACCCGGCTGCGCGGGCCGCGGCCGCCGCCCGCGGCGCCACCGCCGAAGAAGGCGTCCATGATGTCGCCGAGGCCGCCGAAGCCCTGGTTGCCGAAGCCAGCGCCACCACCGCCGCCGCTCTGCAGCGGGTCCCCACCGAGGTCGACGACCTGCCGCTTCTGCGGGTCGCTGAGCACCTCGTACGCCGCGGTGATGGCCTTGAACTTCTCCTGCGCATCCGGGTCGGGGTTCACGTCCGGGTGCAGCTGCCGGGCCAGCTTGCGGTAGGCCTTCTTGATCTCGTCGTCGGTGGCCCCCTGGGCGACCCCGAGCGCGCCGTAGTAGTCGGTGGCCATCAGCTGCCTGCCAGCAGCTCGCCGACGTAGCGGGCCACGGCCCGCACGCTGCTGATGTTGCCGGCATAGTCCATCCGGGTGGGCCCGAGGACCCCGAGCCCGGCGTACGCGCCGTCCTGCGGTCCGTAGCCGACCGTGACCACCGAAGTGGTCCGGAGTCCTTCCACGCTGTTCTCCTCGCCGATCATGACGTTGACGGTGGTGGGGTCGCAGACCTCACCGATGAGCTTGAGCAGCACGACCTGCTCCTCCAGCGACTCGAGCACCGGCCGCAGGGTCGTCGGGAAGTCGAGCGCGCTGCGGGTCAGGTTGGCCGTGCCGGCTAGGGCGACCCGTTCCTCGGGCTGCTCGACCAGGGTGGCGAGCACGACCGCGAGGACGCATCCCATCGCCGGGCGGAGCGACGGCGGGGCCAGCTCGGGGAGGTCGGCGAGCACGCCAGGAACATCGGCGAGCCGGACCCCGCCGAGCCGACCGCCGAAGGCGACCCGCAGCTGCGCGACCTCGTCGTCGGTGAGCGGGGACGGCAGCTCGACCGAGCGCTGCTCGACCCGGCCGGTGTCGGTGATGAGCACGAGCAGCAGCCGCGACGGGTCGAGCTGAACGATCTCCAGGTGGCGCACCACGCTGCGCGACAGGCTCGGGTATTGCACGACGGCG
The DNA here is from genome assembly GCA_038236005.1 of Mycobacteriales bacterium. Classification (GTDB taxonomy): domain Bacteria; phylum Actinomycetota; class Actinomycetes; order Mycobacteriales; family SCTD01; genus CANKBT01. The sequence goes on from JBBSTI010000054.1 coordinate 13,253, forward strand.
ACCTGGCCGGTCACCTGCGCCAGCAGGCGCACGGTCCTGCGCACGACGTCGTCCAGGTCGTCCGCGCCTTGCAGGAAGGTCTGGATGGCGCGGCGTTCGGCGACCGACAGCGGCTTGACGCTGGAGAGCCGGTCGACGAACAACCGATAGCCCTTGTCGGTCGGGATCCGGCCGGCGCTGGTGTGCGGGTGCGAGATGTAGCCCTCGTCCTCCAGCACCGCCATGTCGTTGCGGACCGTCGCCGGGCTGACGCCGAGGTTGTGGCGGTCGGCCAGCGCCTTGCTGCCCACCGGCTCGTTGCTGGACACGAAGTCGGTGACGATCGCGCGCAGGACCTCGAGCTTGCGGTCGTCCAGCACGTGGTCCCCTCCCTGGCGCTCGGCCCTGGCACTCGTCTCGGTCGAGTGCCAGGTTACGTGCCCGGCGCGCGTTCGGCACTAGGGCAGGCGGCCCAGCAGCAGGAAGCTGGGCACGACACCGACCAGCAGCAGCGCCAGCGCCAGCCCGGCCGCCCAGTGCGCCAGCGGGAGGCGCGCGGTCTCCTTCGCCAGCGTGCTCCCGATGTCGGCGTAGACCTCGTCGAGCTGGCCGAGGTCGTCCGCGGTGTAGGCGGTGCCGTTCGTGCCGTCGGCGATCGCCTGCAGGTCGGCGGTGCCCACCGGCAGCGGCCCACCCTTGCTGTCGACCCCGGTCGGCGTGCCCACGGCGATCGTGCTGACCGGCACCCCGACCTCGACCGCCCGACGGATCGCGATCGCGGGCTCGGTGCCGTTCGCGTTGTCACCGTCGGAGATCACGACGATCCGGGCCGCAGGCGGCTCGCCGGGGGCGACGCTCGGCAGACCGCGCTGCACGGCGTCGAGCGACACCAGCACCGCGTCGCCGAGCGCGGTGCCGCCGGACAGCGGGAGGTCGTCGACCCCGGCCGCGACGGCCGCGTGGTCGCTGGTCGGTGGGACCACCAGCCGGGCGGTGGCGTTGAACGCCACCAACGAGGCGTCGACCTCGTCCGGCAGGCTCGCGATGAAGTCCTTGGCCGCGGTCTGCGCCGCCTGGAACCGGGTCGGCGAGACGTCCTTGATGCTCATCGAGGTCGAGGTGTCCAGCGCCACCACGACCACCGAGCTCTCCCGGGCCTGGTCCCCCACCCGTTCCGGACCGGCCCAGCCGACCGTCATCGCCGTCAGCGCGAGGAGCACGGCGACCACGCCCGGCACGCGCCGCCACCCGGGTCGGCGTGGCGCGACGGCACCGAGCATGGCCGGGTCGGCGTAGCGGGCACCGACCCGCCGCGACCGCACCCGCACCACGACCACGGCGACCCCGAGGGCGACCACCGCGGCCAGCGCGAGCAGCCGCCAGGGGTGCGTGAAGCCGAACCCCTCCGGCAGCAGGCGGTCCCTCAGGTCGGTCAGCACGTCCTCAGTCAACCCGCCGGGCCGTCAGGCTGCAGTGAGCCCCGGTCGGGCAGCTCCAGGCCGGCTCAGTCGACCAGGTCGCGGACGACGGCGTCGGCGAGCAGGCGCCCCCGCAAGGTGAGGGTGACCCGGTTGCCGTGCGCGGTCAGCAGGCCCTCGCCGACATACCGGTGCGCAGCCGCCAGCCCGTCGGCGTGGAGCAGGGACAGCGGCAGCCCCTCGGCCAGCCGCAGCTCCAGCAGGATGCGCTCGACCCTGCGGTCTTCGTCGGTGAGCAGCTCCCGGCCGACCGCGGGGCTCCCGGTCTCGAGCCTGGCCGTCCAGGTCCGCGGGTGCTTGGCGTTCCACCACCGGGTCCCGTCGACGTGGCTGTGCGCACCGGGCCCGATCCCCCACCAGTCGTTCCCGCGCCAATAGCCGAGGTTGTGCCGGCAGGGCTCGCCCCAGTTGCTCACCTCGTACCAGCCCAGGTCCGCCAGGGCCTCGTCCGCCATCAGGTAGCGGTCGGCGAGCACGTCGTCGTCCGGCGCGGGCACGATTCCGCGCGCCACCTGTCGGGCCAGCGCGGTCCCGTCCTCCACGATCAGGGCGTACGCAGAGACGTGCGTCGGTCCGGCTTCGGCGACCGCCTGCAGCGAGGCCACCCAGTCCTGGTCGCTCTCCCCCGGGGTGCCGTAGATGAGGTCCAGGCTGACCTGCTCGAACCCCGCCGCGTACGCCTCCTGCACGGCCTGCTGCGGGCGCCCGGCGGTGTGCGTGCGGTCCAGGATCCTCAGCACGTGCGGAGACGCCGACTGCATCCCGAAGGAGATCCGCGTGAATCCCCCCTCGCGCAGCTCGGTGAGCGAGTCGGGCGTGACCGAGTCCGGGTTGGCCTCGGTGGTCACCTCGGCGTCGTCGGCAAGCCCGAACAAGGTGTCGATCTCGCCGAGGACCTGGGTCAGGTCAGCGGACGGGAGCAGCGTCGGGGTGCCGCCACCGACGAAGACGGTGTCCACACCGACGTCGCCGAGCCGGGCCCGGGCCTGCCGCAGCTCCTGAACGGCGCTGTCGGCCCACGAGCTCTGCAGGTGCCCCAGGTCGGTGTAGGTGTTGAAGTCGCAGTAGCCGCAGCGGCTGGCGCAGAACGGGACGTGCAGGTAGATCCCGAACGGGCGGCTGACCTGCGCTCCCGCCGGGACCGGGCCGTCGGCGGGGACGGTCTCACCGTCAGGCAGGGCGCTGGGCACACCTCAGTGTGGGGCCAGGCATCCTGGTGGCATGCAGCTCGTTCTCGTACGCCATGCGCTCCCGGTCCGGATCGACGCCACCGCCGACGGGTCCGCGGCCGACCCCGAGCTGGCCGATCTCGGGCACGAGCAGGCCCGACGCGTCGTGGCCGCACTGTCCGGCGACACGGTCGACGCGGTCTACGCCTCGCCCGCAGCGCGGGCCCGCCAGACCGCCGCTCCCCTGGCCGCGGCGCTCGGGCTCGAGATCCAGATCGAGCCGGGCCTCGCTGAGTTCGACGCGGGCCACAGCACGTACGTGCCGGTCGAAGAGCTGCGCGCGGAAGGTGGGCCGCGCTGGGAGGCGCTGCGTACCGGGCAGCTGCCAGGGGTCGATCACGCCGCCTTCCGGGCGGCCGTCGTCGCCGGCGTCGAACGGATCGTGGCGGCCCACCCGGGCGGTCGAGCCGTGCTGTTCGCGCACTCCGGGACGATCAATGCCTGGACCGGGCACGTCGCGGGCGTCTCGACGCCTCTGTGGGTGGCGCCGGACTACGCCTCGCTGACCCGGGTCGGGGCGGCCCGGGACGGTCGGCGCGGGCTGGTGAGCCTCAACGAGACCGGACACGTCCGGGACCTGCTGCCGTCATGACCCCTGAGCTGTCGCGAGCCAGGTCCGCCTCCTACTCGATCTTCGTCCTCAACGGTCTGGTGTTCGCCTCCTGGCTCGCCCGACTCCCGGCGATCAAGGACGACCTGGGGCTGCGTACGGCCCAGATGGGACTGCTCCTGCTCTGCACCTCCGTCGGCTCGGTCGGCGCCCTGCTCGCCGGTGGCGCGGTGGTGGGGCGCTTCGGGCCCCGCCGGACCGTGCTGGTCTCGGCGTGCCTGTCCAGCGGCGCGCTCGCGCTGCTCGGCGTCGCGTCCGGGCTCGGCTCGCCGGTGCTCGCGGGGTTCTCGCTGTTCCTTTTCGGGGCCGGCGTCTCGCCCTGGGACATCGCGATGAACATCGAGGGCGCCGGCGTCGAGCGCCGGCTGGGGCGCGACCTGCTGCCGCGCCTGCACGGCGGTTTCAGTGTCGGGACGATCATCGGGGCCGGGCTCGGGGCCCTGACCGCCTCCCAGTCGGTCTCGGTGACCGCGCAGCTGCTAGTCAGCGCGCTGCTCATCCCGCCGGCCGTGGCGGTCGCCGTCCGATCGTTCCTGGCCGCCCCGCCGCAGCAGGAGGCTGCTGCGGCCGGCCGCGTCCGAGACGCCTGGCGCGACCGGCGCACCCTGCTGATCGGGCTGTTCGTGCTGGCCTTCGCGCTCACCGAGGGCGTCGCCAACGACTGGCTGGCGCTCGCCCTGGTCGAGGGGCACGGCACCTCCGAGACGCTCGGCGCTATCGGGTTCGGGGTGTTCGTCACCGGGATGACCGCGAGCCGGTTCCTCGGCGGCGCCCTGCTGACCCGCTACGGCCGGGTGCCGACCCTGCGGGCGGCCACCGGGGTGTCGCTGGTCGGGCTGCTGCTGGTGGTCTTCGGCGGGCCGCTCGCCCTGGTGATGGTCGGCGCCGCGCTCTGGGGGGTCGGTGCCGCGTTGGGCTTCCCGGTGGGGATGAGCGCGGCCGCCGAGGACCCGGCCAAGGCCGCAGCCCGGGTCTCGGTGGTGTCGGCGATCGGCTACACGGCCTTTCTCGGTGGGCCGCCCCTGGTCGGGTTCCTGGTCGGCGCCAGCGGGGTCCTGCGGGCGCTCCTGCTGGTCGTGGTCGCGCTGGCGCTCGGCGGCCTGCTGGCCGGCTCCACCCGCGAGGCCCCGCCGGCCCGTCAGCTCGCCTGACGACCCCCTCCCCCGCCTTGCGTCCGCCCGACGCGGACCGGCTCAGGGCGTGTCGAGCGGACGTGCGCCCTAGCGCAGAAGGTCGGGAACCTGCCAGGGCTCTCCGTCGACGTGCCAGGCGAGGAACGCGAGCACCGTCTGATACCAGAGCGTGGCGTGCTGGGGGGTGAGCACCCAGTGGTTCTCGTGCGGGAAGTAGAGCAGCCGGTGCGGATTGACGGCCGGATCCTCGACCCGGCTGATCAGGTCCCACCAGAGCCGCAGCCCCTCGCCGATCGGCACCCGGTAGTCCTTGTCGCCGTGGATCACCAGCATCGGCGTCGTGATGGCGTCGGCGAACCGGCTCGGGCTGTGCTGGCGGGTCATCTCCGACGTCATCTCACGCGCCCAGTAGTAGGCACCGTCCGTCGTCCCGCCGAACCCCTCCAGGTCCCAGAGGCTGGCGTGCGTGACGATCGCCACGAACCGGTCGGTGTGCCCGGCGACCCAGTTGGCGAGGTAGCCGCCGAACGACCCGCCCATCAGAGCGGTCCGGCTCGCGTCGACCGCCTCGTGCTGCTCCGCGACGTCGGTCAGGGCGAGCACGTCGGTGTAGGGCTCGTCGCCCCAGGCGCCCCAGCCCCGCGCGACCATGTCCCGCCCGTAGCCGGTCGACAGGCCCGGGTCGGGGAGCAGCACGGCGTAGCCGCGAGCCACCATCAGCCAGGGGTTCCAGCGCCAGGACCAGGAGTTCCAGCTGGCCAGCGGGCCCCCGTGGACCCAGACCAGCAGCGGGTGCGGACCGTCGCTCTCGGGCAGGGCGAGCCACGCGCGGATCTCGGTGCCGTCACGCGCGGTCGTCGTTAGCTCGTCGAGCCGTCCCGTGGGCACGGGCACGATCGGACCCTGCAAAATGGTGGGCGTGCCGGGAGCTCGGGCGTCCAGCCGCACCGGGGTCGGCGGGGTGTTGATCGCGTCCCGCAGGGCGTACGCCGAGGCGCCGTCCGGCGACACCTGCACCGCGCCGTAGTGCGCGTCGTCGCTGGTCAGCCGGGTGACCGTCCCGTCCTCGACCCGGAAGACCGGTCCGCGCCCGCCCTCGTCGGCCGTGACCAGCAGTGCCCCGTCCGGCGTCCAGACCAGGCTGGTCGGCCACCGGTCCCAGCCCGGAGCGAGCGCGCGCGGCTGCTGCGACCCGTCGAGCGGGACGGTCATCAGCAGCATGTCCGGCGGCTGGTCCGGTGCGCTCCGGGTCTCCCGGACGAAGGCCACCTGCCGCCCGTCCGGGGAGATCTTCGGACTGCTGTCCTCGCTCCTCCCGTCGTCGGGCAGATCGCGGCGTCCACCGGTCCTGGTGTCGACCACCACCAGGGTGGTGCGGCGGTTTCCGTGCGCCTCAGCGCGCGCCCAGGTGGTCACGACCGCCGCCCCGTCAGGACTGACGTCGAAAGCGGCCTCGACCAGCGCCCGACCCGGCTCAGGGGTGAGGTCACGCCAGACCACCGGACCGTCCCCGAGCTCGCCGACCAGCAACCGGTTGGCGCCGATCCCGAGGTCGTGGTCCCAGAAGCGCACCGGGTAGCCGTCGTGCAGCACGGCGTCCACCTTGGCGTCCTTGCGGGCCGTGCGTCGGTCCGCGTCGTCGTCGGTCGAGCCCGGCAGCGTGTCCGAGAGTGCCACGACGACCGGTGCGTCCCGGGCGACCTGCACGCCGGACAGCCCGCCGGGTCGGCTGCCGACCCGCTCTGCCTCGCCGACCACCGGGAGCCGCCACAACGCCGACGGCCCGTCGTCCTTGTCGTCCTCGTCGCCCGGTCCCGGTCGGGCCGAGGTGAACAGCACCTCGCCGTCGGGGGCGAAGACCGGGCCGCCTTCGCCCTTGGCGCTGCGGGTCAGCCGTCGAGCCGGGGCCTGGCCGACCGGATCAATCTCCCAGAGCGCGTTGACGAACCGCACGCCGTCAGGGTCCAGCCTGGCGACAATGGTCACGAGCCGGGTGCCGTCCGGGCTCAGCTGCAGTCCCGACGTCCTCGGGAGGGCCTGAAAGGCCGCGAGGTCGGTGTAGGGATCGGGGGTCTCGGTCACGCGAGCACCCTGCCACGCCGGTCCGACAGACTCGCCCCGGGTCAGCCGTCAGCCGGGCGCGGCGATCTCCGTGTGCTTTGCCCCATCTCTGATGTGCTGGGCGACCCCGCCCCCGCGACCCAGCGCGCCCTTTCGTCACGCTCGGGCGACACGGGTCAACGCTGCAGGCGGATCGTGACCTCGTACGGCTCGGTGACCCGCAGCTCCTCTCGCCCGGCGATCGTGGCGGTCTCGACGTAGGCACCGTCGGTGAGGGTCAGGACGGTCAGCCGCGGCTCGTCCGGGTCGAGGATCCAGTACTGCGGGACGCCAGCCTCGGCATACAAAACCTTCTTCCCGAGCAGGTCCCGCCGGCTGGTGCTCGGCGAGAGCGCCTCGACGACAGCAACGGCGCGACGTAGGTCCCTTCGCGCACACAGTCCGCCCGGCGAGCAACAGCGACGTCGGGCATCACGTAGGAGGGCGGGTCACACCAGAAACCAAACGTCTCCCCGAGCACGGCGAGCTCCGGAGGAGCCGCGTTCCAGAGCTGCGCGAAAACCGATCCACCGACGTCCTCGTGGAAGAAGGTGGTCGGCGGGTTCACGACGACCGCACCGTCAAGGACCTCGTGCGGGATCCCGTGCTCCGCCAAGAACGCCAGCAGCTCGGGATAGACCCGGACCTCATGCTCGACGGCGGTCATCCGCGACTCCTCTCACCGGCGGGCACGTCGCCACCCTGGACCCTGCTGTGCCGGTTGTCCACAGCCGCGCAAGGGCGGCTCGCGTCACAGCCGCGCAAGGGCGGCTCGCGTCACAGCCGCGCAAGGGCGGCTCGCGTCACAGCCGCGCAAGGGCGGCTCGCGTCACAGCCGCGCAAGGGCGGCTCGCGTCACA
>JBBSTI010000055.1:0-20595 GCA_038236005.1 Mycobacteriales bacterium
ACGAGAGGCAGCTATGAAGCGCGTCATCTACTGCAGCCAGGCTGCCCACGACATGAGCCCGGATGAGCTCGTGGGGCTGCTGGAGGTGTCCAGGCGCAACAACGAGAAGGTCGGTCTGAGCGGCATGCTGCTCAACAGCAGTCAGAGTTTTCTGCAGGTGCTCGAGGGCGAAGCGGTAGCGCTGCAGAGCACCTACGCCCGGATCGGTAGCGACAACCGGCACGTCAACCTGCGCCTGCTGATGAACGCAGACGTCCCGGCGCCGCTGTTCCCGGACTGGACGATGGGTTTCGAGCACGTCGACGACGAGGACCTCGCCGAGGAGCTGGACGGCTTCACTCCCGCCACCGACTACCCGCTGGTCAACCCCGACCTGATCAGCAACGCAGGCGTCGCGCAGACCCTGCTCAAGCTGTACGCGAAGAACCGCGTTCGGTGACTGCGCTTCCTGAAGCGTCGCTGCCAGGCGTCCGATCCACCTCGGAGGTCGAGCTGTTCTCGGTCGCCGGGCTGGACGGGCATCTGCGCGAGGTCAACGAGCCCTTCGCGACCTTGCTCGGCCTGAGCACCGAGCAGGCGCAGGACCGCTCGCTGCTGGAGCTCGTCCAGCCCGATGACCTGGGCGCGGTCGTGACGGCTCTGGCGGCGCTGGAGTCCGGCGCCGCCGAGGTGCTGCTGGACAACCGCTTCGTGCAGCAAGGCGGAGGCACCGTCTATCTGGAATGGGTGGCGCGCCGGGTTCCTGACACCGACCTGTGGTGGGCTGCCGGTCGCGACACGACACAGTTTCATCTGCTCCTGGCCAAGAGCCTCGACCTACGCGCCGGGTTAGACCTTGCCCTGGGCCAGACCCTGGCCGCGCTGTGGGAGCTGGACATCCGTCAGGGCCGGTTCACCTGGGAGCCGCAGGCCGCTGAGGTCCTGGGCCTGCCCGTGGACCGCCTGCCCGTCGACGCCGACTCCCTCGCCGCCGCGGTCCACCCAGAGGACACCGGCCGCCTGCTCGCCGCCGTCCAGACGTTGCTCACCGTCGGCGCCACCGAGGTCGAGGTCCGGGTCGGTGAGCCGGCCACGTTCCGGCACCTGTCCCTGCGAGGAAAGGTCCTGGACCGGGACCGACGTGGCCGACCGACGCGCGCGGTCGGGCTCGTGCTCGACATCACCGCCGAGAAGGCCATGGAGGAGCAGATGCTCCGGATGGTCATGAGCGACGCGCTCACCGGCGTCGCGAACCGCCGCGCGTTCGACCAGGCCTTGCGCAGCGAGTGGCGGCGCTGCACGCGGGCCGCTGAACCCCTGTCGGTCCTGATGATCGACCTCGACAACTTCAAGTCCTTCAACGACACCTTCGGGCATCTGGTGGGCGACGCCGCCTTGTGCAGCGTCGCCCGGGCTCTCAGCGGCTCGCTGCAGCGGGCGGGCGACGTCCTCGCGCGCTTCGGTGGGGAGGAGTTTGCCGTGGTCCTGCCGGGCATCGACGCCCATGGCGCGCACCTGGTCGCCGACCGACTGCTCGAAGCGACCCGTCAGGTGTGCATCCGGCAGGCCCAGAACCGGTCGCTGAGCGTGTCGGTGGGGCTGTCGACGTGGCTTCCCGGCGCGACGACCCGCAAGGCGACGGAGCTGCTGGCCCACGCCGACCTCGCGCTGTACGCGGCGAAGGCCGCAGGTAAAGACCAGGCTGTCGCGAAACTTTGCCCGTGAGGGCCGGAGGGCGGGCCCGGCTTGCTTCTCCCGCCTCAAGGGGCGGGCGGCTGCGGTCGAGGGACCGGTGGTGACGCGTATCCCGGAGCAGGGCCGCCTGGCTGTCTCGTCCTCGCTGTTCGACCGGATGCGGGAGGCCGACCCGGGGCTGCGGGTGATGTCGGTGACCAAGTCGACGCTGGTGGCGTCCAGCCATCTGATCGAGACGCTGGTCTCCGAGCACGACGAGCGGTGCGTGCTGGTGTCGGGCTTCCAGCACGGTCGGCACTGGGCGGTCGAAAGGGACCGCTACCTGGACCTGGCGGGCGAGAACGACATCATCGCGGTGTTCGCTGGTCAGGAGCCGTTCAGCGGCTCCGGGGTCGACCACGTGGGCTTGCGCCTGCGCACCGGGGACCCGCTGGCGCAGGAATGGTTCGTGCTCGCGCTCGGGCCGGGCCTCGCGGTGACGCTGTGCGGGCTCGACGGTGACGCGCACGTACGCCGCCGGTCGCCGGTGCGCGAGGCCGACCGGCTGTTCGACGTGGTCTGGAGCGTGGACCCCAAGGTGGCGCAGGTGGCGGCCGCTGTCGTGGTCCAGGCACTGCGCGAGAGCGCGCCGGAGCGGGCAGCCTCGGTCCAGGCCAGTCTGGCCGAGGCCGCGGCCCGCCCGCCGACGATCGCCGAGGCGGCCCGGGCGACCGAGGCGTTGCTGTCCGGGATGGTCGCTCGTCTGGAGGCCACCCGTAGGCGCGAGCAGCAGGTCCTGGCTGCCGCTAGCGCTCACAAGAGCACGTTCCTGTCGCGGATGAGCCATGAGCTGCGTACGCCGCTGAACGCGATCCTGGGCTTTGGTCAGCTGCTCGCGCTCGACCTCGACCAGCCCGACGACAAGGAGTCGGTCGAGCAGATCCTCACCGCCGGGCGCCACCTGGTGACGATGGTCGACGAGATCTTGGACATCGGCCGGATCGAGGCCGGCGAGCTGCACCTGGACATCAAGGCTGTGGCGGTCCCCGACGTGGTGCAGGGAGCATTGGCCATGGTCGCCCCGCTGGCGGCCCAGCGCGGCATCTCCGTGCACGACCACATCCGGGACGCGCCGGACGTCCTGGCCGATGAGGCACGGCTGCGCCAGGTGCTGCTGAACCTGCTGTCCAACGCGGTCAAGTACAACCACGAAGGTGGTCAGATCCATGTGAGCGTCTCGCGGACGCCCGACGCGGTCCGCCTGTGCGTGCGCGACGCCGGACCGGGCATGACCGGCGCCGAGGTGGCGCGGCTGTTCACTCCGTTCGAACGGCTCGGCGCCGCCCAGCAAGGGATCAGCGGCACCGGCCTCGGGCTGGTCGTCACCCGCCAGCTGGTCGAGGCGATGGGTGGCCACGTCGACATCGACAGCCGCGTCGGCATCGGGACCACCGTGACCGTCGCCCTGCCGACAGCGCCGGCGCCGGCCTGATCGAACTCGTGGCCGCTCGTGCCCTCTCGCGGGGTGCGGTCGCGGGCCCTAGGCACTCGGGGGGTTGACGTCTCGGGCGGCAGGCGGGTCAGGCGCTCAGCTGGCCCAGGAACACGTCGAGCACCTCGGGGTCGAAGTGCCGTCCCCGCTGCGCGCGCATCTCCTGCACCGCCTGCTCGACCGGCCATGCGTGCTTGTACGGCCGGGCGTTGGTGAGCGCGTCGTAGACGTCAACGACCGCGACCAGCCGCCCCGCGAGCGGGATGTCCGTGCCGCGCAGTCCGCGGGGGTAGCCGTCGCCGTCCCAGCGCTCGTGGTGGGTGTAGGCGACCTGTTCGGCCAGGCGAAGCAGGTCGGAGTCACCGCCGCCCAGGATGTGCGCGCCGATCGCAGCGTGGGTCTTGATGACCTCGAACTCCTCCGGCGTGAGACGGCCGCGCTTGAGCAGCACCGCGTCCGGGATCGCCACCTTGCCGATGTCGTGCAGCGGAGCAGCCTGCTCCAGCAGCGCCGCGGCCTCCGGAGCCATCCCGAGCGCGGTCGCCAGCCGGCCGGCCTGCGCACCGACCCGGAAGGTGTGCGCGGCGGTGTCGTCGTCGCTGTACTCCCCGACCAGCGCGAGGCGGCGCGCGAGCTCGCGGTGGGAGTGCTCCAGCGCGCGGGTACGCGCCTGCACCTGCTGCTCGAGCTGCTCGTTGCGCTCGCGCAGCCGGACGTGCAACATCCTGGTCGCCAGCAGGTTGCCCACCCGCAGCGCGGTCTCGGTGACGTCGATCGGCTTGGTCAGGAAGTCGTGCGCCCCCAGGCCCAGGGCGGTGCGCCGGGTCGCCTCGGTCGCGTCGGCGGTGATGACCAGGCGCGGGAGCAGGTCGTGCTCCGGCACCGTCTGCTGCAGGTGCCGCAGCACCTCGAAGCCGTCCATCTCGGGCATGTGCAGGTCCAGCAGCACCAGATCCGGCTCCAGCACCGGCAGCTGAGCCACCGCCCAGCGCGGGTCGGAGGTGAGAGTCACGCATTCGTAGCCGCTGCGGCGCAGCACCCGGCCCATCAGGTCCAGGTTGGCCTGCTCGTCGTCGATGACCAGCAGGCGGGCCTGCGGGTGAGCCGACGGCGGAGTCAGCACGCCTGCTCCCGAGGGGCGGCAGCGGCCGCCACCCGGTCCAGCGCGGCATGCAGGACCGTGACGTCCAGCGGCTTGGTCAGGCAGGCGGCGGCGCCGGCCTCGCGCAGCCGCGCGGCCGTCTCGGGCAGCGCGTCCGCCGTGAGCACCAGCACCGTCGGGCGAGCCGACGACGGCAGCTGCCACAGACGAGCCAGGACCTCCTCGCCCGACAGGTCAGGAAGGTGCAGGTCCAGTAGCACCACGTCCGGGCGCACCGCGGCAGCCTGCCGCAGCCCGTCCTGGCCGGTGCGGGCCACCTTCAGCCGGACGTCGCCGCGGCGCGCCAGCAGACGCTCCATCAGCCTCACGTTGGACGGGTGATCCTCGACGTAGAGGACCTGCAGCAAGACGCCGCCCACCCCCGGGACCGCCTGCTGCTGACCCTGCACCGTCACCCCCGAGCCTTCGGCCGGCCGGCAGGCCACCTTGACCCGCCCGTGGGCTCAGTCTCAAGCCGGCAACGGCCACGGCGTGGCTGACGAGCTGCTCGTTCAGTGGTCGATCCCTGACCGAGACTGTCAGTCGGCCCGGTCGAGTCGCACGGTTAGTCGGTCGCTGACAGCCCGAAACCCAATCCGCTGGTAGATCGCGTTCGAGGTCGGGTTGCCAAGGTCGGTGAACAGCACGACGTGCTCCGCGCCATCGGCAAGGGCAGCGTCGGCGCAGGCCGCGGTGACCGCGGCTCCGTACCCCTGACGTCGATGCTGCTCGGGGGTCATCACCGGGCCGACCCGGGACGCTCCGGCCAGGACGGGGCTACGCCCGGCCAGGGCGACCGGGCCGGAGGTGTGTCTGGTTGCCTCACGGGTGCTTTCCCACAGCCGGGCGCGCCCGCCAGCGATCATCTGCTCGATCTGCGGCCTAGGGTCTAGGGCCGCTTGGTGCGGGACCGCCTCGGCAGCAAAGATCCGCCACCAGTGCAGAACCGGCTCAAGGTCGTCATCAGTGGCCGGACGCCCCGACCCGGCGACGCTTGGGTGCCTCAGCTGGTCCAGTGCGTACAACCGGCTGCGCATGATCGTGCTCGCAGCCCCGCCGAAGCTCGGGAGCAACTCGGCGAGCGCGGTCTCGTCGGCGTTGATCCCGGGCACCGTCCGGCACGCGAGCACCGCGGCCAGTCGCGGGCCCGAGCCCGACGGGAGCACAGCGACGTACAACTCAGACGGCGGGACCATCAGTGCTATCCCACCCTCTTCCGACCAGCACAGCGTGACCGGCTCGTCGTTCCAGCCACCCACGGTGCGCAGCCGGTGAAGCATCGTCAGCGGCACCGTGTGCGCGCTCGGTGCCGCTTCCAGCGCAGGCAGCACCTGCTCGGCGTACCTGCGGACGTCGAGCTCTGGCCGCTCCCTGCGCTGCCCGAGGGCTGAACCGGTGCCGGGAAAGGCCAACCGCCCGTTCGTGGCTTGATCCGTGCCGACACCTCGATCGGCAAGGGCCACCCGCGATCGTCCGGTCAGGGATCGGCTGTGGGCGGCCGCACACCAGCGACTAGGGCGTGTCTCCCAAGAGAACGTTGTGACCTGCGGGATCGTGAGAGATTGTCGCGAGATCAGGTTCTGACTGAAGCCCAGTGGATGATCATTGAGCCGTTGCTACCGAGCTCGAAAGGACGGCGGAGCAGGCCTTTTCGGGATCACCGGCAGGTGCTGGAGGGGATCGTGTTCCGCTACCGGACGGGGTGTCCTTGGCGGGACCTGCCCGAGCGGTTCGGGCCGTGGCAGACGGCGTGGAAGCGCCACGCCCGGTTCAGCAAGGACGGCACCTGGGACCGAATCTTGGAGCAGCTGCTCGCGCAGGCCGACGCGGCCGGGCACTTGGACTGGCAGCTGTCGGTGGACTCACGATCAGCCGGGTGCATCAGCACGGCGCGAACATGCACCGGGAGGTCGCGGTGATCCGGCCGAGTCACTCTCACACAGGGGGAGCTGTCGAACGACAAGAGACAACCGCCGGTCGAGCCGGTTGATCACGCGATCGGCCGGTCCCGGGGCGGGCTGAGCACCAAGCTCCACACCCTGGTCGACGGCCACGGTCTGCCGGTGGTGATCGAGGCCGGGCCAGGTCAGGGCGGGGATAGCCCGATGCTGCCGGTACTGCTGGACCGGCTGCGGGTGCCCCGGTCGGGTCCGGGCCGGCCCCGGACCCGGCCGCAGGCGCTGCTGGCCGACAAGGCTTACTCCAGCCGAAGCCACCGGTCGCTGCTCCGGCAGCGGGGCATCAAAGCGGTCCCTGAACGGTCCGACCAGCAGAACCACCGGTTGCGGCGCGGCTCGGCCGGCGGCCGCCCGGTCACCTACGACACCGAGACGTACAAAGACCGCAACGTCATCGAGCGGTCCTACGAACGCCTCAAGCAGTGGCGCGGTCTGGCCACCCGCTACGACAAGCTCGCCGTCATCTTCCGCGGCGCCGCGATCTTGCGCGCCGTCGTGCTCTGGCTACGCAGCGACTTTGGAGACACGCCCTAGCGCGGCCCTAGCGCCGGTCTGCCTGGACGAGGCAAACGCAGCTGAGGGCCGCACGCCATGGCAATCCGGGGGCGTTGCCGCGAACGTTCGAGCGTCCGTCCCTCGGCCGTCCGACAGCCGATCGGTGACGGGATGGGACCAGGGACCTCGACGGCCAGACTTCGTCCCGCTGGCCCCGGGCCCCAGTCCACCTCGGTGGCCTGCAGCGAGCACCCCTGTGGACCAATCCGATCAATGACTTGTCGGTCTCAACCGGTGACCGGTCTCGTCGGTGGAGGTGTCGGCCGGCTGGTCTTGTTCGTCGTTGTGTCCTGTGCGTCGTGGGTAGCGGCGTTGGGCTGCGGCGTTGCTGGTGCTGAGCGCGCCGGCGATGGTGGACCAGGACGCTCCGCGGTCGAGCAGGACGTTGACCAGCTCGTGCTGGGTCGCGGTCAGGGTCTCGATCGCGGTGGTCAGGTCGGTGAGGGTCTGCAGCGGCTCGACGGTGGTGCGTGCGGCCGCCAGGACCTGCTCGGTGGCTGTGAGCTCGCGTCGCAGCAGCGCGGTCTCGGCGGCGGACAGTTCCATCGGGTCCTCGAATCCTGGGTCGGCGTGAGGTGGCCAGCCGTGCGGGGGCGGTGCCGGCGGGCACCGCCCCCGCTGTCGTACTGGTTCAGGCGGCGTTGATCTGCTGGTTGCTGCCGTGGGCGGTGACGGTGACCCGGCGGGGCTTGGCCTGTTCGGCGACGGAGATCTGCACGGTGAGCACCCCGGCGTCGTAGCTGGCCTGCAGGTTGCTGGTGTCCAGCGTTTCGCCCAGGAACAGCTGCCGGCTGAACGTGCCGCGGGGCCGCTCGGACACGACCATCTCGCGGCCCTCGTGCGGTGGGTCGGCGCGTTCGGCGTGCACCGTAAGCAGGTTGCGCTCCACGGTCAGGTCGATGCTGTCCGGGTCGACGCCGGGCAGGTCGAAGGCCACGACGAACGTGTCACCCTCGCGATAGGCGTCCATCGGCATGACCGCCGGGCGCTCCAGGGTGCCGAACACCTGCTGAGTGAGCCGGTCGAGCTCGCGGAACGGGTCGGTGCGCATCAGCATGGCGAGACCTCCTGTGTCGCGGGTAGGGAACTGGTGCGATGGCGACGATACCCGAGATCTATCTTCCCTAACACAGATTTCCTGGCCCGCACTGGGCAGATTGGGCGGGAGAGGATGTGCGCGGCCTGGGCAACGTGCCCCGTCGCAGGAGGAGAGGCAGTAGTGATGAGTGACCTGCCGGTCGGGTTGTCTGCGGCCGCCCGATCCACGCACCCGGCGCCGCCCCGGCCTCCCGGCGTGGCCAAGCGTGACGGAGGTTGCGGCGCATGACGAATGAGCACGACCGCAGCTTGGGGGTGTACGGCATCTCGGTGGCCGCCGAGCTCGCGGGCGTCTCGGCGCAGACGCTCCGGCTGTATGAGAGCAAGGGGCTGCTCGACCCTGACCGCACTGCAGGCGGTACTCGCCGCTACAGCTCCCTCGACCTAGAACAGGTTCAGCGGATCACCACTCTGACGGCCGACGGCCTGAACCTGACCGGCATCGCCCGCATCCTGGCCCTGGAGGCACAGACTCGGGTGCTGCGGGCCGAGCTCGCCGCATTGCGCGGCACCTCGCAGCCCAGATGAGCACGGCACGGCGTGTCTGGATCCTGCACCGGTGGCAACCCGGGCCGGTTGGGTGTTGGTGGCGGCCCGGCCGAGTAGGCCGCACACGTGGGCTGGCCGTGCCGGACAGCGCCGGTGGCGCTGGTGCTGCTGCCCGAGCGCTCGGCCTGCGACGGCTCGCCGACCCGGGCCGCCGGATGAGAGTTCTCGGAAAGAACATCCCGTGTCGAGCGCACCCGCGACTGTTGACCTGAGCATGGACGAGGTGCGCGAGGTGACCCGCTTCGCGGCCGACAGCGCCACCCTGGTCCGGGGCGCCTTTCAGCGTGCGCATCCTGCATACCCCGGGTTGACGTGGCCCTGGACCTTGCGTGGGAGTTCGTTCGAGGCGGCCCACGCAGCGATCGGCAGCGGCAGGCCGCCCGCGATGCGCACCGGGCCGCGAAGGACGCCAGCACCGAAACGGCCCGGCTCGCAGCCCGCACGGCCGGGGACGCCGCGGCCTACCTGCACCCCCTCGCGCAGGCGAGCCAGGTCGGGCACATCCTGCAGCCGGCGGCCTGTGCGGTACGGATCGCCGAGCTCGCCGCCGGCCAGAACCCGGCAGCCAGAACGCGAGCGATCGAACGCGCGACGGCCCGCGCCACCGCCGCGCTGATCGAGGTGCTCAACCGGTGTCCAGCAGCAACCGGCTCGTGCAGCTGATGTCCGCGCTGGACACCGCGCCGAGAGCACGCCGCACCACCGTGCTCGCAGCGGTGCCGGCCGGCCGACACGCAGCGAAACACCTGCCGTGCTCTTGCCCAGCGAGCGTGATCCGCGATTCATCACGATGCGCCGCGGACGACGAGGACCCCGAGCACAGTCGTCGTAATGATCATGGGCGTGCGGTTGCCCTTGACCGGCACCACGTTGGGTCCGTGGTGGCCTGCGGCACTGCTCGTCGAGCCTTGGCCGGCGGGGTGTCGCCCTGCACGACTTCGCCGCCGGGTGGTGAGCCCTGGGGTGTTGGCCGGGTCTGGTCCGGGGGTGTTGCTCATGCGGCGGGTCTGGTCCGGGCCTGGGGCGGCGGCCGGCCGCGCGTCATTGCTCAGCGCCCGGTGCTGCTCCCTGCCGGTCAGGTCACACTCCGGGGTGGCGCGAGCATCGGACTCCATCAGGCGTCATTACCGTGCCGGTCTCGACGGGTGACCTGTCCGGCCTGGCCGCCCCACTGCTGGGACCGACGGCTGGAACTGAACGACGCCCTCCCGCACATCGAGGAAGGGCGTCGTTGGGCTCGTCAGGTCATAACCGGGCGGCCACAGCTAGTGCTCAGGCGATGTAGCGGACGTTGGACCGCTCGTCCGGCGAGGCCTGCACCGGCAGGTCGGTGGTCAGGATCGCGCGCAGGAACAGCCCGCCCTGCAGCTTGACCAACCGTGACGTCAGGTTCGTGAGGTACCGGGCACCGGCCCGGGGGTCGATCAGGGTGCGTGAGGACAGCTTGGCCGCCGCGTCGCGCACCTCGGTCAGCAGGTCCGCGGTGCTGGGCTGGTAGAGCCATGCCGGGCCGGACGCGCCTTGCACGCCCTGCACGCCGGGCAGCCCCGTCGGGCCGGTCGTGCCTTGAGCTCCCTGCTCGCCCTGCAGCCCCTGCGGGCCGGATACGCCGCGCACGCCCTGCTGGCCGAGCTCGCCCTGTAGACCCTGCAGACCCGGCAGACCCGGCTTTCCGGTCTCGCCGATCACCCCGCGCTGACCCGGGCCACCGCGTAGACCCTGCTCGCCCTGCAAGCCCTGCAGGCCGGTCTCCCCTACTGGGCCGCGGAGGCCGTGCTCGCCCTTCACGCCCATGTCGCCGGTCAGGCCGGTCGGGCCCTGCGGTCCCTGTTCCCCGACCGCGCCGACGTGGCCACGTACGCCCTGCTCACCCTGGACACCGTCCTCACCGGGCCGGCCGGGCAAGCCCTGGTCGCCCACGGGTCCACGGGCACCGTTCTCGCCTCGCAGGCCGACGATGCCCTGCGGGCCGGTCTCGCCCTGCTTGCCGGGCAGCCCGGTGGACCCGGGCAGCCCCGCGTCGCCCTGCTCACCGGTCACGCTCGTCGTCGTGCGTAGCCAAAGAACCAGGGCCCGACGCGACAGCAAGCTGCGGGGACCTGACACGGTCAATCTCCCGGCTCAGCCTCCGGAATGCGGTAGATGGCCGCGATCTGCCGCAGCCCTTCGCGCGTCCACGGCGGCCCGACCCGCTCGAGCAGCCAGTCCAGGAAGGCCCACAGGTCCTGGTCCACCTCGCGGCTGACCAGCGGCACGAAGCGCGCGGGCAGCGCGGCGACCTCCAGCCCGGTCGGCACCGGCTCGCCCGACCGGCCCGTGAGCACCACCTCGTACAGGCCACCCGTGGGCCCCCGGAACCAGCCCGGGGCCGCGGGCAGCGCCCGCCCCACGACGGCGAAGTGGTCGATGAAGGTCTGCCGAAAAGCTGGCACGTGCCCCAGCTGGAACTCCGTAAGCACCACCTGACGTCGCCGGTCGGCGCGGTCCTCGGGCTGCTCACCGAGCCACTGGATTCACGACTCCTGCCCCCCGATCTGGGCGAGGAAGGTCACGACGTGCTCGCCGATCTCGCGGCCGGAGTCCTCCTGCAGAAAGTGCCGCCCGGTCACCATGACCGGTCCGCGGGCGTCGGGAAGGGCCTGCACGAATCGGTCAGCGTAGGACGGCGGGAACACCTCGTCCTCGCGCCCCCACACCACCAGCGCCGGCATCCGCAGCGAGGGCAGCTGCTCCTGCAACCACACGAAGAAGGGGTAGGTGCCCGAGGCTTGGTCCACCGGGATCAGCCGGGGGAACAGCAACGTCGGGAGCCGGCTCATCGGGTCGGGCATCTGGTCGGCGTACGCGCTGCCCGCGCGCTCACGGAAGCCGGCCCGGTCGACCACGGACAGGTAGACGCCGCGTCCGGCCAGGCTGTTGTGCCGGCCGAGCAGGTGCGGACCCACGACCGGCGCGTGCAGCATCCGCCACGGCACCACGCTGGTGTGAAACGGCGACGGGTCCGGCCACGCCCACGTGCTCATCACCACCAGCGCGCGGACCGCCTGCGGGTAGGCGGCCGCGAACGCCAGCCCGATCGGGCCGCCCCAGTCGTGCAGGACCAGGGTGACCCGCTCGACCCCCAGGACCTCGAGCAGGCCAGCCAGGTCGGCGACCCGCACCTCGATCGGATCGTCGTAGGGACTACCAAGGGGCCTGGACCCGCCGAAGCCACGCTGATCGGGCACGATCACGCGGTACCCCGCAGCACACAGCGGCTGCACCGTCTCCCGCCACAGGTAGGACCAGGTCGGGTTGCCGTGCAGCAGCAGGACCGCCTCGCCCTCACCCTCGTCCAGCACGTGCAACCGCGCATCATTGACCAGCACGTCGCGGCCGCGTCGAGCGAACTCCTCGACGTCGGACCGCTCCACCTCTGCCACGTCCCCCGCCAACCCGGTCACCCGAGCTCGGTCGTGATCTCGATCGCACCGCGCAGGCTGCGCGCCACCGGACAGCCGTCTGCGTGTACGGCGAGCACTCGCTCCACCTTCGTCCGATCCTCCTCCGCCACCGCCAGCCCGGTGTACGTGACGCGGATGCGCTTCAGGACCAGGACCTTGCTCTCCAGCTCGACCTCGCCGCGGGCTTGCCCCACCAGACCGGTGGGGTCCATCCGCCGGGCCGCGAGGGCTCCGACGAACGTCCCGACAAGTCAACCCAGGGCAGCGCCGACAACGTGGTCGATGGTGCTGGCGTGGCTGGGGAACTGCCCCGGCTGCGCCCCGTAGTGCTCAGCAACGGCACCGTGCATCCCGTAGACGACCGGCTCCTGCTCACCCGGCAGGTACGCCGCCCGCAGCGGGCCATCCAGTCGCTCCACCCGGACCTGCGACACGTACGCGAGCTCACCCATGGCGTCCTCCTCCAGTCGTCCGACTCCGAGCTCTTACCCCGCTCGCCGACACGAACCCGGCGATCACCTGCGCCAACTGCGGCCTCACGGCCACCTGCAGGAAGTCGGGCTCCCACCGGTGAGGTCACGTGGGAACGCCCAGCCGCGCCGCCTGGGACGCGTTTCTGGGAGACCTGCTCCCCGCCCCGGGTGATCGCGTCCGAATCCAAGAAGCGGCCGAAAGGGTCGGAATCGCAGGCTCCCGCCCTGTACCGGTCATCCCGGGAATGGCGCGTCGTACGCCGCCACCACCTCGGGCGCAGTCGGCGACACGCAGCCCCCGGAGACGATCCGACCTACCTTGAAGCCCGGGGGTCCCCTGGGGTACCACTGCCGCCAGGAAGGCCCCGTTCTCGGCGACCAGCCGCAGGCCGATCAAGCCTCCCAGGCAGTCAGCGGTCCCGGCTGCTGCCCGGCGACACCCTGGTGCTGGACCTGCTGGCGACTCAGCACGTCAACGACAGCGCCAAGATTGCCATGCAGCCTGCCCTGCGCCGATGCGCCAAAGGCCACGCACGCCTCATCGCCTTGCTCACCGACCCCAACGCACCCATCAGCCGATGGCTGCGACCGGGGCGCCCGCATCCACCCCACCCTTGCCGCTGCCAGCTTGGACATCACCCAAACACAACCGTCCCGGAACTCAATAAACGTTCACTAGAGGATCGGTGACCGGGACGGACGAAGTAGATCTTTGGACGGCGGACTCCGCCGTCGACAAGGACGGTTCTGTCTGACACTATGGCCGGGTGGAGATCCGCTTCACCCAGGCTTTTCTCAAGCACCGGGTCGGTCGCAGTTCCGCGCGCTACGTCACGGCCCGTACGACCCCTGCCGGTACGACGACCAGCCAGGGCAACCCCGGATGGCGCTACGTCGGGCCAGACGAACGCGGCCGGGACCTAGAGATCATCGCTGTCGAGATCACCGGCAACATCGGACAGGACCGACCAGCCTGCGAGGAAGTGGCTCAGATGCCTAGCCCGAACCCGTTCCACATCACCGACCACACCCCCATCGGCCGCGACATCAACCTCGAGCAGGACGACGTACGGCTGCAGGACGGCACCCGACTCAGCGACCAGGTCGCCGACGACATCGTCGAGCAGGTCCGCCGCACCGCAGGCCGGCCCTCCCTGTCCGGGCAAGCAGCCGCATCACCGCAGATCTCCTTCCGCGTCGCACCCGCCGTCCGAGACCGCGCCGCCGAGGTAGCCGCCAAAGAAGGTAAAACCGTCTCCGAGCTGGCACGCGAGGCCCTTGAAGACCGGCTCACCGCGTCCCGCTGATTGATCGCCGACCAGACGGCCGGGTGGGTAAAATGCCCAGGAACTTGTTAACCGTCGCCTGCTGACACCGCGAACCGAAGATCGGTCTCCCACCCGAGAAGTGGCCGGTGCGCTAGCCGGCGTCCGAGCGCACCTGCCTGGCGGCCCTGTCCGCTGTGACTGCCGCCCTGAGCAAGACCCCGAGGACGATCACGAGCCCGACCGCCGCGAGGACGAACGGCAGCGGGCTCTTCTTCACGGTCGCCTGCAAGACGACGGCAAGCACCAGGACCACGGCGAACAACGCGTACGCCAACCGGTAAGCCACCTTGATCGCCGGGACCGCCGCGAGATGTCCCGCCTGCCAGGCGGCATCCGAGCTGCGGGTGGCTTTGGTGCGGATGCCGAACAGCCCGTTGTTGCGAAGGTCCCCCGCCTGCACCTGACGGTTCATCGTCTGAAAGACGACGGCGAGCAGCAGCAGCGTCGCACCCAGGAAGAGTCCCTCCATCGCTTCCACGGACCGACCTTACGAGCCGGTGGCCGTGAACGGCCTCGCGCGTCCGACTCACCGATCGTCTACCGGCACAGGGTGGCACCAGCGGGTGCTACTGGGTGGCGGGCGGCGCGGGTGGTGTCAGCGTCAGGGGGAAAGGCCCGGCGAGAAGGTGCGTGGTCACCAGACCTCCGGAGGTCTGCCGGTGCACCGGGATCGGTACGACGAGCTGCCAGAGCCCGGCGTCTAGGTACGGCCCGTCAGTGAGCCGAAGGACGTCGGTGTTGACCGTGAGCGAGACCTCGCCCTGCTCACCGGGTCGTAGGGCCCAGTCCCACCCGGTGCCGATCTGCATCCCGCTGCTGCTGGTCACCCGACGACCCGCCTCGTCCAGCAGCTCTCCGTCCAGCGGCTGGTCGCTGGCGAAAGCCACCGGCTGCGTCGTGGCCCGCAGCACCAAACGCCCCCGGACGACCTCGCCGCTGGGCGTGCCCGTCTGGTCCAGGCGCAGATCGACCTCGAGCCCCTCGGGCCAGGGCTCGGTCTGCTCCGGTCCCGGCGGTCGCTGCTCGGCCGCGACCGCACCGTCGTCCAGCGGGTAGGGCTGCCCAGCCACGGTGATCCGGACCGCGTCGCCGTGCTCCTGCCAGATCCCCGCCGCCAGGCCAAGCCCCCGGGCCTGCAGCCACACCTCGACGTGGCCGTCCGTGGTGCCCACCCCGCTCCAGCTGCCCAGATGCTGGTCCAGCACCCGCATGACCGCCACGCTGACGGCCAGCAGGTACTGCTCAGAATGGGCCGCGGCCACGATGTCGACGAGGTCCGGGTGCTCCAGGAGGTCCTGCACGGGTCGTTGGTGGGCGTCGGGGTTGGTGAACGCGACCTCAAGGCGGGTGCCGACCATCCGCACGCCCCCGTAGACGTCAGGGTGCTGCTCCCCGTAAGCGACCACCCGCTGCTGGTCCTCCGACAGCAGGTAGAACGCCATGCTTTCCGGGTCGTCGTCGCACTCCCACGTCACCGGGACCGTCATCGGCCTCGCATCGGGAGGCCCGAGCATCGGCCCGTGGGCGGTCCAGACCAGCGAGCCGTCCCCGGTCTCGAGCAGGCCCGGGATCTGCCGGATCGCCGGGTGGTCAAGGTCGGTCGCGACCCGGTCGACGCCGTCGCAA
Organism: Mycobacteriales bacterium; assembly: GCA_038236005.1. Lineage (GTDB taxonomy): Bacteria > Actinomycetota > Actinomycetes > Mycobacteriales > SCTD01 > CANKBT01. The sequence continues at coordinate 15,317 of JBBSTI010000055.1, forward strand.
GCCGCGTCGAAGCACGCCACGTACGCCAGCTCGGCCACCAGGCTGTCCGGAACGTCCGGGGCAGCCTCGAGATGCTGGAGCCGGGCACCAGGACCCTCGCGGGTGACCACGAGCTGGGCGACGTACGACAGACCCCGCGAGTCGTTGACGTACGCGCACCACCACGCGAGCAGCCGGCCCTGGGCGGCCGCCGCGACCACCGGCTGAGCGTCCAAGCCGTGCTCGCTGACGAAGTCCGCCGCGTCCATCGACCAGGTCGAGACGTAGTACGCCGGTTGACGGTCCCGCGGCACCGCGTTCACTCGCGGCTCGAGCCAGAGCAGCTCAAGGTCCCCGTCCCGCGCACGTCGCTGCCACCACGCAACGCCGCCTGTGTCGCACTCCTCCATGAGCCGGCCCGCCACCTCCTGCGCCCACTGTTGCGAAGTCTCGACCGGCACCCCGGTCCACGGACCCTCGTCGAGTCCGTCGAGACCAAGCCGGACCTGGAACACCGGCGGCAGACGTCGCCAGCGGAACCGCACGACCAGCTCCTCGCCGTCCCGGTCCACCGCCACGCCGTGCCACCCGCCGGTCACCGCGCCCGGCCTCAACAGGTGCGCGCGGGCTGCCACGACAGCGGCGTCACGGTCCTGGAGCACGACCTGCTTTGTCAGATCGCCACGACCAGAGGCTCACCCGCCACCAGACTGACCGCCACACCCCCAGTAGATCCCGGCAGCACGGGCCGTCTCCGCATCACAGCGGACGCGGGCCGGTGAGTGGTCTGGGAACGGCTTTCCGACGGGCTGAGCATGAGCACGATCGACGGGATCGGGTGCAGCGTGTGGCTGCGCCGCGTCGACGGCCAGCCCAGCGGAGGCTGGTGCTGGCGGGTCCTGACCGACGCGATGGGCCAGCCGTGCTGGGGGCTCCACCCGCACCCGGCAGCTGGGTGAGCAGGCGTGCGAGCAAGCCGGTTTGAGTCGCCCCGAGTGGTGAGACCAGGGCCTCTTTTCCACGACCTTGAAGGGCTGCGACCACCGCAACGTCCGGACCGTCCGGTCACCGGTGGACTGGCTGCGCTCGCTGGTCGACCACAGCCTGCGCAGAGGGGTAAGCCATCTGCACCACCGGCGGTTCGCGGTCACGCACCAGGGCGAGGTCCTGCCGGCCGACCGCCTGCCCGTCGTCAGCACCAGGGACCTGATGCTGCGAGCAGGCGAGGTCTTGCCTTCGGACCAGATTCCTGCGCAGCAGGCCTACCGGACCTCGCGCGCGTTCGCCACCCCGACCCGGTCAGGTGCGCTGACCGGGCTGGACCCGGGGCATCTCACCGAGCTGGTCGAGCGCGAGTGCGGTGAACAGGTGGCCAGCGCGTCCCTGTGCTCGACGTCGTCGCGGCGGTGGCCGGGCTCGGTGAGCACCGTGCAGGTGGTGGCCTCGCACGGTGACTGCGGCTTGCGGGACCCGCTCGGTGCGGTCAGCCCGCCTCAGCGGCCGATGTCGGCCAACCTGACCTGCAGGGTCGTGGCGGTGCCGTCTCTGCTGACCTTCACGGGAACGGACTGCCCGACGTCGAGCCGTCGTAGCGCGCCGAGCAGCTCCTCGACGCTGTCCACCCGATCGCCCGCCACCGTCGTGATCAGGTCGCCGGGCTGCATCCCCGCCGCGCTCCCCGGTCCGCCCGGCTGGACCTCCAGCACCAGCGCGCCTGCGTCAGTCTTCAGACCGAAGCGCTGCGCCAGTTGCGGGGTCACCCGGCCGACCGAGATGCCGATGCTCGGTCGCTTCACCGTGCCGGTCGCGAGCAGTTGCTTGACGACGTCCACGACGGTCCCGGTCGGGATCGAGAAGCCGATCGACACCGCTCCGGTCGACGGGGGCAGGTAGGCGTCGTTGATCCCGATCACCTCGCCGGCACCGTTGACGAGCGCGCCGCCGGAGTTGCCGGGCGAGATCGCGGCGTCGGTCTGAAGCAGGTCCACGAGTGCGTTGCCCTGCTGCGCCGAGCCGGGGATCGCCCGACCGATGCCGGAGATGATGCCGGCGGTAACCGTGTTCTCGAACCCCAACGGGCTGCCGAGGGCGATCGCCAGCGAGCCGACGTCGGGCAGTCGCTCCTGGAACATGGCAGCGGGCACGTCCTTGCGCTCGGTGCGGACGACGGCGATGTCGGTCGACGGATCGCTTGCCAAGACGGTGCCGGGCGAGCGGCGTCCGTCGGCGAACGCGACCTGCACGGTCTTGGCGGACCCCACGACGTGTGCGTTCGTGACGATCGTGCCGTCGTCCCGGTAGACGACCCCGCTGCCCAGGCCGTCGCTCGTCATGATCGTCACCACGGACGGCTCCACGTCGCGGACGATCTGCGGGATGTCCGGAGCCGCGGGCCCGGACGACGGCAACGGGGCAGAAGAGGCCGATGGGGAGGAGGACGCCGACGGGGAGGCCGCCCCGCCGGAGACCGACGGGGATGGTGCTGGTGCGTCGCTGGACGAGCAACCGGACACCAGCAGGACGAGCGGCAGGGCGAGGGCGGGCAGACGTCGTACGGCCGGGATCATGAGGTCCCGATACCCCGTGCGCGGCGCGCGGACCCGGGAACGGCAAAGGCTCCGTCCGAAGGACGGAGCCTTTGCCGAAAAGCGAGTCGGACTAGCCGCCGAGCATGCCGCCCAGCTTGCCGCCGAGCCCGCCGGGAAGCTTGTCGCCGAACTTTGCGATCAGGTCCTGTGGGTCGACGCCGAACTTCGACAGCAGACCGGAGTCCTTCTCGGTGTCGACCTTGTCGGGCAGCTCCTGGTCGGCCTGCTCCACCTGATCGTCCTTGCCCTGCTGCTTGAGCAGGTCCAGGATCATGCTCTTGTCGAACTGCATGCCGTGCTCCTTCGGTCGGTAGGGCTGACGGTGGTTCCCCTCCCCGGATGCGGTCCGGCCGAAGCGCGAGCTCCTCGGGCAGACGGGCGGTCGAGGCGGGTAGACCTCAGGATGGCCCGGTGAGCCTGCTTCCCTCCCCACCCACCGGACCCGAGGCAGCGACTGCCTGGGTCACCGAGCACCTCGGGCACCTGTCCCGTGACACCCCGCATGCCTCGCCGCGTTTTCGTGGCGGACAGGCGGCGGCTGATACCGCGCTCGCGTCGCTGGACCTCACCGGCTACGCGCGTACGAGGAACCAGGTGCTCCCGGAGCGCGCACGCGGTACTTCGCAGATGTCGCCCTACGTACGCCACGGGCTGCTCACGCTGCCTCAACTGTGGAAGGCCGCCGGGGACGCACCGGCGCAGGACACCAAGAAGTACCGCGACGAGCTGATGTGGCAGGAGTACGCCCGGCACGTGTATGCACGGCTGGGGCGTGACCTGGGCCGGTCCCTGCGTACGCAACCGCGGGTCACGTCCAGCAGTCAGGAGTCGGACCCGTGGGACCGCGAGATGGCCTGCATGGACACCTGCGTCGACAACCTGCTGACCGACGGCTGGCTGGTCAACCAGACCCGGATGTGGATGGCGTCCCAGTGGACGGTCCGCGGCGGACGCGAGTGGCGCGAGGGGGAGGACCGCTTCTACGTCCACCTGCTCGACGGCTCGCGTGCAGCCAACCGGCTCGGCTGGCAGTGGACGACCGGGGCGGGCTCGGCCAAGCCGTACGGCTTCAGCCGCTGGCAGGTCGAGAAGCGCGCGCCGGCGCTCTGCGGCAGCTGCGTGCTGAAGAACGCCTGCCCGGTCCAGGACTGGCCGGACGCCGAGGCCGGTCCGTCGGTCGAGCCGCCGGCCGGCCTGACCGGGGGACCGACCGATGCCGGACCTCGTGAGCCCGAGCTGACCGGTGAGCCGTCGGCGGTCTGGCTCACCGGGGAGTCGCTCGGGTCCGAGGACCCGGCGTTGCTCGCCCACCCGGACCTGCCGCGGGTCTTCGTGTTCGACGAGCCGCTGCTCAAAGGTCTCAGGCTGTCCGGCAAACGCCTGGTGTTCCTCGCCGAGACGCTTGCCGAGCTGGACTGCGAGGTGCGCCTGGGCGACCCGGTGACCGAGCTGACCGGCCGCCGCCTCGCGGTCACGTGGACCTTCCCGCCAGGATTTGCGCAGCGCAGCGTCAAGATGGACGTGGCGGCCCTGCACCCGTGGCCGTGGCTGCGTCGACCGACCTCCGGGTCGCTGCGCTCCTACTCGGCCTGGAGCAGGTCCTTGTAGTCCTCGTGCCGGGCGATCCAGCCCGCCACGAAGGAGCACTGCGGGTCGACCTTCTCTCCTCGTGCACGCGCGTCGTTGAGGGCACCGCGAACCAGCGCGCCGCCGACGCCCGTCCCCTCGTACGCGTCCTCGACCTGGGTGTGGGTGAACACCACCAGGCCGGGCGAGCGTACGTAGGCGGCGAGGCCGGCCGTCTGCCCGTCCACCGTCGCGAGGTAGGCCTGCTGGCCGGGATCGTCGGCGACGACGGCGGCGCTCACGTCGTGATCCGGGCGGGGACGGGAAGCATGGACGGCACCTCTCGATCGGGCGGACGTGACGGACGGGTCGCGCGGAGCCGACCCAGGCGCGACGGTACAGAATGGTCCGGTGACCAGAGCCCAGCGGCTGCACCATCTCGCCCGCCGACGTCCCGGCCGGCTCGGGACCGCAATGCTCCCGCTGACCTGGCTGGCGCTCGGGCTGGCCATGGTGGCCTACGTCGTGCTCGTCATGGTGCTGGCCTTCGCGGCGGTGGTCGTCGCAACGCTGCGGCTGGTCCTCACGCCGTTGCTGACGCAGCTGTCCCGGCTGCCGGGGCTGCCCGGGACTTTCGGCCGTCCCAGCCGCAGCCGTCCCAGCCCGAGCCGTCCCAGCCCGGTCGATAGCCTGAGGGGATGACCAGCACAGCGACGAGCCTCGGGACGACCGCGCACCGGCCCGCTGCCGAGGCGTCCCGGCGCAGGACGTTCGCGGTGATCAGCCACCCGGACGCCGGCAAGTCCACGCTCACCGAGGCGCTCGCGCTGCACGCCCGGGTCATCCAGCAGGCCGGCGCAGTGCACGGCAAGGCCGGGCGCAAGGCCACCGTGTCGGACTGGATGGACATGGAGAAGGCCCGCGGGATCTCGATCAGCTCGGCGGCGCTGCAGTTCGACTACGAGGGCACGGTCATCAACCTCGTCGACACGCCGGGTCACGCCGACTTCTCCGAGGACACCTACCGGGTGCTCGCGGCTGTCGACTCCGCCGTGATGCTGCTCGACGCCGCGAAGGGCCTCGAGCCGCAGACGATGAAGCTGTTCGACGTCTGCAAGTACCGCCAGATCCCGGTGTTGACGGTCG
>JBBSTI010000056.1:0-20461 GCA_038236005.1 Mycobacteriales bacterium
ATGGCGCTGAAGTGGACGAAGACGTCGGCGCCGCCGCCGTCCTGCGCGATGAAACCGAAGCCCTTCTCGGCGTTGAACCACTTCACGGTGCCCTGTGCCATGTGCAATCTCCTTGTTGAGGTGGGACCCGCACTGCGCGAGTCCCGGTCGCTGTCGGGAACGTGATGTCCTCGACGCATCCCCCGGGCGTTTGACCGAAGGCTGTGCTGCAACCTGTGGGAACGGTATCAGCGATCGGGGCTCCGTAGGGAACTTCGCAAGATCTTCCTGCAGTCGGCTGCCCGACAGACGGAAACTCCCACCGCTACCGTGCCCCGGTGCCCATCCCTGCCCGCGACGCCCTCGCCCGTGAGCTGGCACGCGAGCAGGCCCACCTGGACCGGGCCCACGCCCGGCTCGAGCAGCTGCGGGCCACAGCGCTGGTGGCAGAGCGGGCGAGCCTCGGCGAGGAGCTGACCGGGAGCCCTCAGTCGCTGTACGAGCGCGACGTCCAGGCGCTGGCGGCGGCGGCCCGGCGTAGCGACCTCGACCAGGCGGGTGACGGGCTGGTCTTCGGCCGCCTGGACCTGACCGGCGGCGAGGTCCACCACGTCGGCCGGCTCGGCCTGCGCGACGAGGCGCTCGAACCGATCGTCGTGGACTGGCGGGCACCGGCCGCCGCGGCCTTCTACCGGGCCACCGCCGCCGACCCGCTCGGGGTCCTGCGCCGCCGCACCATCAGCACCCGGGGGACCACGGTCCGGGGCGTGGAGGACGAGCTGCTCGACGCCGACGCCGCCGACCGGGTGGAGGGCAGCACCGTGGTCGGCGACGGCGCCTTCCTCGCCGCCGTCGGGCGTGAGCGCGGACCACACATGCGCGACATCGTCGCGACGATCCAGCGCGAGCAGGACGAGGCCGTGCGCGCCCCGGACGACGGTGCGCTGATCGTCACCGGCGGACCGGGCACCGGCAAGACCGCCGTGGCGCTGCACCGGGTGGCCTACCTGATGTATTCGCGGCGCGACTGGTATGCCCGGCGCGGGGTGCTGGTGGTCGGTCCGAGCCCGGTCTTCGTCGACTACATCGGCGCGGTCCTGCCGGCGCTCGGGGAGACCAGCGCCCGGCTCGCCAGCCTCGGTGGCGTCCCGGTCCTGCCCCGCGGCATCACGGTGACCGCCGACGACCCGCCCGAGGTGGCTGCCGTCAAGGGTTCGGCGCGGATGGTCGGCGTCCTGCGCCGGGCGGTGGGTCAGCTCTCCGGGACCCGCCGGGTGCCCGACCTCGTGCTCACCCGGTGGGGCGCCGCGATCGAGCTGTCCGGGTCCGAGGCGGCCCGGCGGCGCAGCCAGGTGGCGCGCGGGGCCAGAAGCCATCACGGCGGGCGCGCCGCGTACGTCACGGCGGTCGTCGACCTGGCGTGGCGGGCCCTGCGGCGCAGCCCCGGCGGCGCGCGCGAGGAGCCGGGCGACCGGGAGGACTTCGGACGATGGGTCCGCAGCGACCCCGCGCTCGAACGGTGGCTCGAGAAGGTGTGGCCGGTGCTGCCGCCGGCGGACGTGTTCGCCGCCCTGCGGGACGGTCGCGTGGACCTCGCGGCCGCCGCCGGCGACGCGCTCACCACCGACGAGCTCTGGGCCCTGCAGGCGGCCTGGACCCCGGGGGCCCCGGTCACCGCGCTGGACGCCGCCGTGATCGACGAGCTGACCGAGCTGCTGGGCCCGGTCCCGGAGCCCGAGCCGGACCCCGACGACCAGGACGAGCTGGCCGAGCTGGCGGCCCTGTCCCAGGTCTCGGAGGTGACGACCTTCGCCGACCGGACCCGGCGCAGCGCTCCTGCGGCCATCGACGAGGACTACCGGACGTTCGCGCACGTGGTGGTGGACGAGGCCCAGGACGTCAGCCCCCTGCAGTGGCGGATGCTCAGCCGGCGGGCCCGCGGCGCCACCTGGACGATCGTCGGGGACTGGGTGCAGTCGGCCTGGCCGGACGTCGCGGAGATCCGCGAGGCGCTGGACGTGACGCTCACCCGGTCCCGCGTGCGCGAGGTCGTGCTGAGCACCAACTACCGCACCGGCACCGAGGTCGCCGAGCTCGCGGCCCGGGTGCTGCACCGGATCGACCCCTCGGCGGTCGCTCCGCGGGCGGTGCGCTCGACCGGCGTCGCACCGCAGCTGGTGCAGGCGCCGGTCCTGGACGGTCTGGAAACCCGTGTCGCGCGGATGCTGGAGGAGGTCGCCGGCACCGTCGGGGTGATCTGTCCGCGGGCGCTACGCGAACGGGTGTCGCTGATGACCGACGACCCGCGGGTCCAGGTGCTCGACCCGTGGCAGGCCAAGGGCCTCGAGTTCGACGGCTGCCTGGTCCTCGCGCCGGAAGACATCGTCGGGGAGGGCCGCACCCGCGAAGCAGGCCTGCGCACCCTGTACGTCGCGCTGACCCGGGCGACCCAGCGGCTCACCGTGGTGTCGCAGGCCCTTCCTTCCTGGCTGGCCCCGCTGTGACCGGAGCCGGCCGGACGGTGGGTCGCGGGAACGGACCGGGCGCGAGCGAGGCAGGTCGCAGCAGCCCGCCACGGCCGGCCACCACGAGCCCGACCGAGGCGAGCGCCCCGCTACCGGCGGCGTAGTACTGCGAGTGCCCGGTCGAGGTGGACAGAGCCGTGCCCAGCACCGGGTCACGTCCCCGCCCGGTCGGCAGGGCCGTCGCGCCGAACGCCCCGAGACCCGGGTCGGTCCCGAACCGTCCGAGGTCGGCGACCGGGTCGAAGCGGCCCTCGCCGACCCACACGTGCCCGACCGGGACGACCAGCTCCGCGGCCCGGCGCGCGCCCGAGCCCGGCGAGCCCAGGAGCACCAGGTCGTCGATCCCGGTGGGCGCGCGGGCGGTCAGCCCGGACAGCAGCGAGCCGTAGGAGTGCCCGACCAGGGTGACGCTCTGCTCCTGCCCCCGGACGGTCGCCCGGACCTGGAGCGCCTGCAGGGTGTCCCGCAGGTCGGCCACCCCGCGCTCGGCCGCACCCGCGTACGCGACCTGCGCGAACCCGGGTGCCTGATAGCCGATCCAGGTCACGGTCGCGACCGTCCCGCTCCCCCCGCTGCCATAGCTCGCGGCCTGCTCACGGACCCGACGGGCGTCCTGCAGCAGGCCGTCGAGGTAGCCGGGCACCCAGCCGGTCAGCCCCGGCACCATGACGGCGACGTGGTCCGCGCGGTCGACGTCGCCCAGCGCGACCACCGCCCGTCCTGATCCCGTCGTGCTGTCCAGGCGGAGCAGGAACGCGTCGGGGTGCGCCCGGAGCGCCGACCGCACGCTCTGCAGCACCCTCAGCTGTTCGCGCAGGACCAGCTGGGCCGGGGTGGGACGCCGTCCCGCTGTGGCAAGCAGTGCCTGCACCCGGACCAGCTCGGCGCCGAGCCGGGTGCGGTTGACGGCGTCCCGAACCCAGGGCGGCAGGCCCTCGTCGGGCAGCAGATCGAGCCCCTGGTCGAGCCCGGCCAGGCGAGCTTGCTCGCCCATCGGCGTGACCGCCCACCAGGCGGCACGGTCGGCGACCGTGGCCCCTGGCGGGAGTGATCGCGCACGGACCCGGGCTACGGCCGCCGCGATCTCGCCGCTCTCGAGGGTCCCCGGGGCGATCAGCCCCTGCATGCTCCGCCAGATGCTCGTCGCCCCGTCGAGGCCGAACAGGGCCCGCGCCGCGTCGGCGTCGCCCTCCTCGGCGGCAGCCAACGCCTGACGGGCTAGGGCTGAGCACGTGTCGGCCAGGCTGACCCGCGCGTCGTCCGGGTCCGGCCCCGGGTCGATCCGGCCGTCGCCGTCGACCCGCAGCCCTCTGCCCCCGGCGAGCCGGACGGCTCGGGCGAGCGCGCGGACGGCAGCGCCGACCACCTCCGCAGCGGCTCGCACGACCCCGGCGTCCCGCTCGGTCTGCTCCGCCACCCGGCGGGCGAGCAGGGCGTGCGCCAGGCCGCTGCGCCGCTGTGCGTCGGCCGTATGTCCCTGTCCGACCTGGATCGCCTGGACGGCCCGTCGTACGACCCCCTCGACCTCCCGCAGCACCAGCGCGTCGTCCGCCAGCGACCGAGCCGCCGCAGCGAGAGCGTCGGCGTCCCAGGCGGCGAGCCGGGTCGGAGTGAGCCCGATCACCGGCCCAGGTGGAGGTCCAGCATCACCAGGGCGCCGGCCGCGTCGCGGGCCGCTGCCGCGTGCGCCCGGAGCAGCGCCTCCAACGCCGCGCGGTCGGCCTCTCGGGCCTGGCCCTGCGCACGGGCCGCCCGGGACAGCCGCCCACCCTCGACCGCGATCGCCACCTGGTCGAGGTGATGCCGGACGGCCGTCTCCCCCACCCGGTCCGCCGCTCCCGACAACGCCGACTCCCTCGCCGCTGCCTCGTCCACGTCCACCACCAGGTCCACCATGGCCCTCTCCTCTCGTCTGGTCCGGGACGCTAGGCAGCGTCGGCGACGCACAGGTCCGAGCAGGACAGGTTGTGGACAACCTCGACGCCGGAGCGCCGGGACGGGGTCAGCTGTTCGTACGACAGGTGCGAGGTCAGCCGGCGAGCCGCTCCAGCGCCGCGAGCAGACCTGTCCGGTCTGCGGCGGTCTCCCGGTGCCTGCCGAGCAGGTGCTCCGGCCGACGTCGTCGGTCGTGCCAGAACCCGCCGGCGGTCAGGTCAGGCGTAGCGCCGAGCCAGACGATCGTGTCCGCGCCCTGCTCGGGGGTCCTCAGCAGCGGCCCGGCGACCTGGGCAAAACCGGCCAGCGAGCCCTGGATCCCCGGTGTGTCCGCCCAGCCCGGGTGCATCGCGTGCGCCGCGATCCCCTGGTCTGCCAGTCGTTCGGCCCAGAGGCCGGAGAGCACGACGTGCGCGCGCTTGCTCCGGGCGTAGCAGGCCACCGGACCGAGCTCCAGCGCCTCCAGGTCGTCGACCACGAGCGGCTGCCCGTACATCCCGCCGCTGGACACCGTGACCACACGTCCACCGCCCGCGAGCCGCGGGGTGAGCCCACGGGTCAGGACGTACGGCGCCAGGACGTTGGTGGTGAAGGTCAGACCGATGCCCTCGGCGCTTCGGGCCCCTCGGGGGGCCATGACGCCGGCGTTGTGCACGAGCACGTCGAGCCGGTCGACCGGGAAATCGTCGATCAGCGTGTCCAGGGACGTCCGCGAGGCGAGGTCGCAGCACACGAAGGTGCTGCCCGGACCGCCGGCGGCGTTCACGCTCGCCAACGCCGCAGCCGCCTTGGTCGGGTCTCGACCGAGCAGCAGCACGTGTGCGCCGAGGCTCGAGAAGCCTCGTGCCGCAGCCAGCCCGAGCCCACCGGTAGCCCCGGTCACCAGGACGGTTGCCCCCGGCATCCTTGGCGGGTCGGCCGGCCAGCCCGGGAGGCGACGGCGGACCGCGAGCCCCGACCGGCCGTAGCCGAGCAGGATGCTGCGGTCGAGGGCATCATCGACGAGACGGCTCAGGGGCATGGGACGAGCCTGCCAGGGGTAACGTGTCGAACAAGAGTTCGGTCAACGAGGGAGACAGCATGGTCGACAAGAACATCGCCGAGAGCACCGCGGGCGACGGCAACGACGGCAGCGGCAGCAGCGCCGTCAAGGACACCAGCGACTGGGTCACCGGCGACGAGCCGGTCACCGGCCCGCAGGAGAGCTACCTCTCGACGCTGGCCCAGCAGGCCGGCGAAGACGTGGAGGTCGAGGACCTGACCAAGGCCGAGGCGAGCGACAAGATCAACGAGCTGAAGGACAAGACCGGGCGCTGACTGCCACGCGCAGGTGATGAGGAAGGGTCCAGGATGACGGCGTGAGTGCCGAGCGACGCCGTCTGTTCGTCGTCCTGGGTGCGGCGCTGCTCGTGCTCGTCGTCGTGGTGCTCGGCGTGCGTCTCACCGGTGACCGGCCCGGTCCGGCGCCGGTCGCCCAGGTGGCGCAGGACCGGGCCGGGACCGTCGTGCTGGTGCCCGGCTACGGCGGGTCGACCTCCGCGCTCGAGGTGCTCGCCGCCCGGCTGCGTGCCGCCGGTCGCACGGCGGTCGTCGTCATGCTGCCGGGGGACGGGACCGACGACCTCACGACCTACGTCCCGGTGCTCGACGCAGCGGTGCAGGACGCCCTGCGGGCAGGCGCTCCGTCGGTCGACGTCGTCGGCTACAGCGCCGGCGGCATCATCGCCCGACTGTGGCTCGAGGGCGGTGGCGCCGCCGAGACCCGTCGGGTCGTGACGCTGGGGTCGCCGCACCACGGCACGCGGCTGGCCGGGGTGGGTGCGGTGCTGGCCCCCGACCGCTGCCCGCCGGCCTGTCGACAGCTGGCGCCGGGCAGCAGCCTGCTGGACGACCTCAACGACCGGGACGAGACCCCGGACGGGCCGCTCTACCTGTCGCTGTGGACCACGCAGGACGAGACCGTGACGCCGCCGGACTCGGCCAGGCTGGCCGGGGCGGTCAACGTCGTTCTGCAGGACGTGTGCCCAGGCGCGACCACCGGACACAGCGACCTGCCCCGCGACGCTCAGGTGCAGGGCATCGTGCTGGCCGCGCTCGGCACCGGCCCGCTCGCCGCGCCGACCGCCTGCCCCGCCTGAGCCTGGGCCAGCCCCTGCCCCCTGGGTCAGCCTCGGGGGTAGCCGTGCCGCAGCGCGCGTTCCAGGATGCCCAGGGTCGCCTTCAGGCTGACCGGCTTGACGATCGGGAACGTGATCACGTCGCGCCAGTGCGGGTCGAGGCCGGACCAGTCGCAGTAGGACGTCACGACCGTCCCCGCCCCGCCCTCGGCAGGTGCGAGCCGGTAGCCGTAGACGTGCCCGACCGGCGGCTTCATCCGCCCGTCGATCTTCCACTCCAGCAGCCGGTCGGGCTCGAAGGCCGTGACGTGCACGGTCACGTCGTACGTCGTCCAGTCGAGGTCGCCGAGCGCCTCACGGTTCATGTGCACCAGGAACGTGTCGCCGACCCCGGTGACGGCTGACCCCTCGACGCTCTGGAGCATCCCGGAGGCGTCGATCGCCAGCTGTCCCCAAGGGTCGCAGACCAGCCGGAAGATGTCCGATGCCGGAGCGTCGATGGTGCGGGAAACCTCGAGCCGTTCGTCGGTGGTCATCCGGTCACCCTGCCACCCCGGTCACACCGTGGATCAGCTGGTGACGTCCTTGGTCGTGAAGCTCGCCCAGGCCGCGGTCAGGAAGACCGCGATGTAGACCGCCTGCAGCGCCACGCCTCGGAACAGGTCGCGGGTCAGCACCGGGTCGCGATAGAGGTCGATGAAGGCGAACCAGTAGCGGGTCGGCAGATACGGCTGCACCGACGCCGCCGCCTCCAGCGTGACGAGCAGGGTGCTCGCCACCAGCACGCCGACCGCGCCGAGGGCGGCGACCAGCGGGCTGTCGGTGAGGGTCGACAGGAACAGCGCGACCGCCGCGACGCCGAGCATCGACCAGCCGACGTAGAGCACCGTCAGCGTGATCCGGACCGCCGCGTCGGCGGTCGAGAACTCGGTCCCGGACACGCTGCTCACGGTCGCCGAGCCGAACAACGCGACCCCGACCCCGAAGCTCACCAGGGCCACCACCGACACCGCGAGCAGCGTGAACGCGAGCACGGCGATCAGCTTGGCGACCAGCAGCCGGGTGCGGCCGACCGGACGGACGAGCAGGTAGCGCAGCGTCCCGGCCTGCGCCTCACCAGCGACGCTCTCCCCCGCAACGACGGCGACGGCGACCGGCAGGAACAGCGGCAGCACGATCGCGAGCGCGGCGGCCGGGAAGAGCGTCCCGTTGTCGATCACCGCCGACAGGAACGCCGGCCCGGTGCCGGGTCGTGGCGCCACCTCGGACAGCTTGACGAACAGCGCGACCAGCGTGGGCAGCGCCACCAGCAGGGCGACCAGCACCCAGGTGCGCGGACGCCGGACCAGCTTGAGCAGCTCGGTGACGATCACGCGCGGTCGCTCGTGCCGGTGGTGAGCGACAGGACGGCGTCCTCCAGGGTGTGGCGTTCGGGCATCAGCGAGACGACCCGTACGCCGGCGGTCACCAGCTGCCGGTTGAGCTCCTCGGGCTTGTGCGTACGCACGAGCAGAAGATCCTGCGCGACGTGCTCGACCCGCTCCCCGAGCAGCCGGGCCGCCTCGGCGACGTCCGGCGTCTGCACCTGGGTGCGTCCGGTCGGGGCCTGCAGCGCGGTCAGCGAGTCCTGGGCCACCAGGCGCCCGAGGTCCAGCACCCCGACCCGGTCGCACAGCGCCTCGATCTCGGCCAGCAGGTGGCTCGACAGGAACACCGTCGTGCCGGCCTGGTTCAGCTCGACCAGCAGGTCGCGGAACTCCCGGATGCCCTGGGGGTCCAGGCCGTTGGTCGGCTCGTCGAGGATGAGCAACCGCGGCTTCTGCAGGAGCGCGGCCGCGAGCCCCAGTCGCTGGCGCATCCCGAGGCTGTAGTTCTTCACCGGCCGGGTGTCGATGCCGACGAGGCCGACCCGCTCCAGCACCTCGTCGACCCGGGCCTTGCGGGTGCGCCGGTCGCTGCCGCCGGCCGCGTCCGAGGTCGTCAGGTTGGCCCGCCCGGACAGGTGCCCGTAGGCCGCCGGGCCCTCGACCATCGCGCCGACCTGGGAGAGCACCGTGCGCGGTCTGCTGCTGCCGAGCACCTCGAGGCTGCCGGACGTGGGCAGCACCAGACCGAGCAGCATCCGGACGGTCGTGGTCTTGCCCGAGCCGTTCGGCCCGAGGAAGCCGTAACGGTCGCCCTCGCGCACGTCGAGCTCCACGCCGTCGACGGCGGTGAAGCGACCAAAGCGTTTCACGAGCGCGTGCGTCGCGATCACCGGCGGGCTCATCGGGGACCGACGTATTCGGGAGGGTCCTCGCGCAGCTGCTCCAAGGCATCCCGCAGGGTCTGCGCGGGGACCGTGCCGACGAGCAGGAACACCGGACCGCCACCCGGACCGACATGACGGGCGTGACCGACCTGACCGACCTGACCGACCAGCGCGTTCACCAGCGGGGTCGGCAGCAGCCCGTCCGGTGGGGCGGCCCGCAGCAGGTCGCGTCCGAGGCCGCGGGTCACGGGCACCACGGCGTAGGAGGCGAAGCCCTTTCCGTACACGCCGATCCCGCCCCCGCCCAGCCCGGCCGGGTCCGCCCGCGGGGTCCCCGCCAGGGCCGGCGGCAGCAGGAACGGCACGAGGCGGTTGATCTCGCTGACCACGTCCGGTGCCTGCGTCGTGAGCGTGGTCGCGTCCTGCGGCGGCGTGAACGCGGTGCGCTCCGCCCCGGGATCGCCGAGGGCGACGTCCAGCAGCAGGGTGGTGAGCACCGGGTTGCGCCGGTCCGGGGCCCGCACCTCGACCTGCAGCGGCAGCCCGGAGCTCGGCTCGACCCAGACATCGACGCTCGCGACGAGCGTGCTCGACGGGTTCTGCGGAGCGATACGCAGACCGGCCGCCGAGGTGCCGGCCACCCGTCGGGACGGCAGCCGGGAGAACGTCACGTCCGGGGTGGCCACGAGCCGCCGTGCGAGCACCGGCGGGGTCAGGTCGTCGGCGCGTGGGAGCCGCACGGGCAGCGCGCCGACCACCGTGGACGCGGTCCGGTCGGCGCTGTTCCAGGTGACTGTGCCGGTCGGGCTGGTGATCACGTCGACCTCACCGGTGAGGACGAGCCGGTCGACCCGCCAGTCGTCGGCCCCCCGCCATGCCGTGCGGGTGCGGGTGGTCCCCCCGAGCAGCCCGGGCACGTCACCCAGGTCGCGCACGTCCGGCAGCGGCAGGTCGACCCGGCTCTCGCCGTACCCCGTCCAGGCGACATCGGCGCTGCCCCGTACGAGATCGCGAAGCTGCTCGGCAGTCAGGTCGCTGGAGCCGTCCGGGAGTGCCTGTGCCAGCGCCGGGAGCGATCCAAGCACCAGGACCAGGACGGTGAGCACGGCCCAGCGCCACCCGTCCCGCAACCACGCCACGAGGAGTTCGACGCTCAGCGGCGTCGCGGTGTTCCGCGCAGCTGCCCGTCCTGTGGGCCCCTCGCCCCGCCTGTGCGTGATCATGAACGCGGAGCGGCCCCGACGGACGACGAGCTGGCCGCCGCGCACGCGGACGCCCGCGCCCTGGTCAGCGAAGAGCCGTGGTAGCCCGCGGGGAGGTGCACTGGCTCGAGGTCGAGGACGACAAGAGGCGACCGGTGCTGGTCGTGTCCCCCGACCCGCTGGTCGCAGCCCTGCGCAAGGTGCTCGTCGTGCCGCTCACCACCACGATCCGCAACGTCCCCACCGAGGTCCTGCTCGGAGCCCGTGACGGTGTGCCTCGGGACTCGGCGGCCAGCTGCAACGACGTCCGCGCCGTTCCCCGGTCGCTGCTGGTCGAACGGGTCACGACCCTCAGCCACGAGCGGATGCTCGAGCTGTGCGCCGCCCTACGCCGCGCCACCGGCTGCTGAGACCGACTGCGGTCGGCGCCAGTGGCTCACGCCGTACGCGGCCGTGAAGCCGGCCCGGACAAGCGACCGGTAGGCCGCCGAGCCCGGCGCGCACTTCACCGAGACCGTGGCGGCGCCGGCCCGCGCCGCAAGGCCGAGCCTTGCCGACAGCAGAGCCGCGTGGACGCCTCGGCCCCGGGCGTCCGGGACAGTCGTCCCCGAGCCGACCCAGGCCTGGTCCCCGGCGACGAACAACGCCCCGGTGCCGACCGCCAGATCCCCGGACCTGGCCAGCACCTGGGTCCAGCCCTCCCGTCCGAGGCCGCCGCGCCACCAGCGCTGGTCGATCCTCCACACCCCGTTCTGGCCGAACCCCTTCAGGCACACGCTCGCGACCGAGGCGCCGTCGGTCGCCTCGGCGACCCCGTCGGGCAGCGGCAGGTCGACCGCCGGCGCGGACATCCGCACCAGCCGCGTCGTGCGCCCAAAACCGCGGGCCAACAGCAGCGGTCCGACCGCTTCGGTGTCGTCGTCGACCACCTGCACCATCGGGGACAGCGCGCCGAGCCGGGTCAGCAGGGACAGCGCCACGTCCAGCCCTTTGCCGGCCTCCGCGGACGTCACCCCGGTGATCACGTGGTGCCACGGCGACTCGGCCCAGGCCCCGACGCCGAACACCGACAGGCCCGCCACGTCGACCGCAAGCCCGCGCAGATCGTCCTCCAGCCCGGCGTACTGCTGACGCCACGCCGCCGCCTCGATCTCCTCGAACCGGCGGCCCGGTCCTGCGAGCGTGCTCACAGCAGCTCGAGCAGCGTGCCGATCTCCTGCGTCGCGTACCACCCCAGCTCGTGCCCCGCCGCCTCCTCGACGAGCAGCTGTGACGCCGCGCTGCCCAGGTCCGCCGCGATCAGGGCGTCGGCGGCAGCGGTGACGTCCGGGATCGCGGCCGGGTCGTCGACGTGGACGGCCTTCACGTCCCGCATCGCGACGTCCGCCAGCACCCGGACCGCCGCCCGGTCCACCTGCGGCACCGTCTCGACGCGGGAAGACTCCACGACCACGACCACCCTGCGTCGTACGGCGGAAGGATCGGCGTCCAGCAGCCGGACCGACGCTGCGGCGGCGAGGTCGAGCGCCAGCAGCTCCAGCTCCTCCTGTTCGCCCTCGTCGTAGAAGGCGCGCACCTCGTCGGTCACGGCATAGCCGGGCAGCGGCGACCCGGTCACCGCACCCTCGTCGAGCAGCGCCTGCAGCTGGGTCAGCGTCGACGGCAGGCAGACCCTCACGACGAGCCCCGATCCGTCACGCCGCCATCACACAGCGCCGCACGCCCAGTCATGCGGCCACGACACTGCGCCGCACGCCCAGTCATGCGGCCACGACACTGCGCCGCACGCCCAGTCATGCGGCCACGACACTGCGCCGCACGCCCAGTCATGCGGCGGTCGCCCGACCGGAGACCAAAGCCTCCCGCGAGGTACGGATCGACGTCGCCAGCACTCGGGTGCGACGCCTGGGATCCATCATGTTCGCGCCGATCACCGCCAGGTCGGACCGACCCGGGTGGAGCAGGGTGACCCTCGTGCCGGTGGCGGCCACCTTCTTCACCTCGCCGACCAGCCGTCTGGTCACTACCCGGCGCAGCCGTCGCTCGACACGGGTCGCGACGTCGGCCGGGCTGTCGTAGTCCAGCGACGTCATCGGCGAGAGCACGACGACCTCGTCGAGCCCGAGGTGCGTCACCAGGTCCAGCGAGGTCGGCGAGCACACCCCTCCGTCGACATAGCGGTGCCGACCGATCTTCACCGGGGCATACCAGCCCGGGATCGAGCAGGAAGCCGTCACGGCCTCGCTCAGCCCGGCTCCGGGCGCGCCGTCACGGCCGAAGACCGTGCGACGGCCGGTGGAGAAGTCCATCGCCACGACCCAGGTCGCCGGGTGCGGCGCCCACTCGCCGTGCGGCACGAACTGGTCGATCAGCCGTCCGACCGGCGCGAGCGAGCCACGACCCTGCGGCATCATCGCGGTCATCGCCATCATCGGGGTGGTCCGGCGGGGGTGGAGGGCGGCGTTCAGGACGCCGCGCGGAGAGCCGACGAGCGGCCGCGGCAACGGGGGCAGCGCGCCGCCGGAGTCCTTGTCGGGGTCGAAGGCGATCACCGGGTCGCCCGGGGCGGTGATTCCCCGCTGATGGTCGCGCAGCTGCTCGACCGTGATCCCGCAGGCCAGCGAGGCAGTCATCACCGAGCCGGCCGACGTCCCGATGATCACCTCGGCGTCGCGGGGGTCCCACCCGAGGTGGTCCTGCACCGCCTCGAGCGCCCCGACCGTCCAGGCCGCGCCCAGCACCCCGCCTGCCCCGAGCACCAGCCCGCGCCTCACACCTGTGCGACTCACGCCACTGCCTCCACCAGCTCTGCCAGCGCCTCTTCCAGACACTGGGCCAGGACATCGATGTCGGGCATCGCGTCGCGATCGGCGTTCAGCCCGTAATAGACCCCCCCGTCGTAGGAGGTGAGCCCGATGGACACGGCCTGCCCCTTCGCCAGCGGGACCACCGGATAGATGGCGAGCATCTTCGCGCCGGCCGCGTACAGCGGGAACTGCGGCCCCGGGACGTTCGTGACGATCGTGTTGAAGACCCGCCGGGTGAACGTGCTCGCGGCCCGGGCACCCAGCGCATGGATGGTCGGCGGCGCGAAGCCGGACAGCTGGACGAGGGTGTCGGCGCCGATCGACTGCCCCGACTCCTTGTGGCTGCGCATCGCATAGCTGACCTGGTGCAGGCGCATCACCGCGTTGGCCTCGCCGACCGGCAGGTCGACGAAGTAGGAGCTGACCCGGTTGCCACCGCTGCTGCCGGCGTCCCGGACCGACACCGGGACCATCGCGCGGATCACCGTGGTGGCGGTGACCGCCTCGCCGCGGGTCAGCAGCCAGGTGCGCAATGCGCCAGCCACGGTCGCGAGCACGACGTCGTTGACCGTGCCGCCGTGTGCCGTGCGGACCTTCTTGTAATCCTCCAGCCGGGTCGCGGCCGTCCCGAAGCGCCGGGCCTCACCGATCGTCACGTTCAACGGCGACTCGGGTGCCGGCTTGGCCATCGAGAGCACCGAGGAGACCACGCCCCCGGCGACGTCCTTGACCTTCTCGGTCGTGGCGCGCAGGTCTCCGACCGAGGTGCGTACCGTGTCCAGCGCGTGCGTCGGGCGTCGTACGAGATCCCTCGCCGCCCCTGCGACAAGCCGGGCGGGACCGGGCATGCGGACCGGGTGCCAGTCGTCGTCCGGCACCTCGCGCGGCTCCGGCGAGGTGTCCAGGATGACGGTGCCGATGTCGACCGCGGACACGCCGTCGACCATCGCGTGGTGGGTCTTGGTGATGATCCCGACGCGGCCGTCGCTCATCCCCTCGACGAGGTAGATCTCCCACAGCGGCCGGTTCTGGTCGAGCCGACGGCCCATCAGGCGACCGGCAAGCTCGTTCAGCTGGGCCTCGGTGCCGGGCCGAGGCAGGGCGCTCCTGCGTACGTGGTAGGTGACGTCGAAGTCCTCGTCGTCGACCCAGACCGGGTTCGCGAGGCGACCCGGGACGCTCTTGACTCGCTGGCGGTAGCGGGGCACGAGCGCGATCCGCTGGCTGATCAGCTCGACGAGCCGGTCGTAGTCGAAGCCGCCCTCGGGCTGCTGCAGCACGCATACCGAGCCGACGTGCATCGGCGTGGTCGGACCCTCCAGGTAGAGAAAGGACACGTCCAACGGGCTGAGCCGATCGACCACGGATGCACTCCTCAGGGGGCTGGTGTGACCCGTACGACGGTAATGGGTGAGACTGGGACCACTGCTCGGACGAGAAGGAGACCCCATGGATTTCGCACTGTCGGACAAGGCTCAGGACTACGCCGGCCGGCTCAGGAGCTTCGTGGACGAGCGGGTGATGCCGGCCGAGGCCGACTACGACGCCTACCGCACAAAGATGGGCTACAACGATCACTCGCTGCCGCCGGTCGTCGAGGACCTCAAGGCCGAGGCCAAGGAGCGCGGGCTCTGGAACCTGTTCCTGCCGGACGTCTCCGGGCTCACCAACCTGGAGTACGCGACCCTCGCCGAGATCACCGGCTGGTCGATCAACCTCGCGCCGGAGGCCGTCAACTGCGCCGCGCCGGACACCGGCAACATGGAGGTGCTGCACCTGTTCGGCACCGACGCGCAGAAGTCGCAGTGGCTCCAGCCCCTGCTCGACGGGGAGATCCGCTCGGCCTTCGCGATGACCGAGCCGGACGTCGCCTCCTCGGACGCGACCAACATCGCGACCCGGATCGAGCGCGACGGTGACGACTACGTCATCAACGGTCGCAAGTGGTGGATCTCCGGTGCGGCCGACCCGCGCTGCAAGATCATGATCCTGATGGGCAAGACCGACCCGTCGACCAACACCTACGCGCAGCAGTCGATGATCCTCGTGCCGTTCGACACCCCCGGCGTCGAGATCGTCCGCGCGCTGCCGGTCTTCGGCTACCAGGACCAGCACGGGCACTGCGAGATCCGGTTCACCGACGTACGGGTCCCGGCCGCCAACCTGATCGCCGGCGAGGGCCAGGGCTTCATGATCGCCCAGGCTCGCCTCGGCCCCGGCCGCATCCACCACTGCATGCGCTCGATCGGGATCGCCGAGCGCGCGCTCAAGATGATGTGCGAGCGCGCCGCGTCCCGGGTGGCCTTCGGCGGCCCGATCGCCCAGCAGGGCGTCGTGCAGGAGCAGATCGCCGAGTCCCGGATGGACATCGAGATGGCCCGGCTGCTCACCCTGAAGGCGGCCTGGCTGATCGACACGGTCGGTGCCAAGGGTGCACGCACCGAGATCGCCGCCATCAAGGTGATCGCGCCGCGGGTGGCGCTGCGGGTGCTCGACCGGGCGATCCAGATCCACGGCGGTGGCGGGGTCTCCGACGACTTCCCGCTCGCCGGGATGTGGGCCGGGATGCGCACCCTGCGTTTGGCCGACGGCCCGGACGAGGTGCACGTCCGCACGGTCGCGCGTCAGGAGCTCGGGCCCTACCTGCGCAAGGACCCCGCCAAGGACCAGGTCCAGGCCGCGTCGGAGGCGGCTCCGGCAGCAGCAGGCGCAGCCGGCTCCGTCTAGCCGGGCCCCCGGTTCGTGCG
The DNA here is from genome assembly GCA_038236005.1 of Mycobacteriales bacterium. Taxonomy (GTDB): domain Bacteria; phylum Actinomycetota; class Actinomycetes; order Mycobacteriales; family SCTD01; genus CANKBT01. The sequence continues at coordinate 15,564 of JBBSTI010000056.1, forward strand.
GGTCATCGGGGGAGCCCCCGATGACCAGCCCCTCCATCAGACGCTCCCCCGACGGCCTCCAGGTCATCGGGGGAGCCCCTGATGACCTGACAACGCCCCTGACAACGCCACCGAAAGGCCCCGGGCAACGCCACCGATAGCCAGGGCTGGCGCCGGGTGCGGCGGGCCTCTGATCGGGCCCTGTGGCGGGACAGGCTCAGGCCTTGCGGCGCGGGACAGGCTCAGGCCTTGCGGCGGGACAGGCGGCGTCTGGCCGGCGCGCGTCTGACCCCGACCAGCTCGGACGCCAGGGCCTTCAGCGCCAGGCGCACCGGTGAGTCCGGCGCCGACTCGGCAAGCGTCCGACCGACGGCGACCGCCTGATCGAGCCCGATCACGTCGTACGGGACGAAGGTCAGGTCCGTGATGCCCGCGAAGCGTGCGAGCGCGGCCCGGACCTGCTTCTCCGCGCCCGCCGGTACGGCACTGTCGCGCAGCCGGTTGACCACCACCCGGGGCGTGACCTCGGGCAGCGCCTCCCGGAGCTCCACGAGCCCCCGGACGAGGCGCTGGAGCCCGACCGGGTCGGCGCTGCCGACGGCGAGCACGAGGTCGGCGTTCTCGAGCACGGCCAGCGTCGCGCCGTTGCGGCGAGGGGCCATGGTGTCGTAGGCGAGCTCCTCGTCCTGCTCGAGCCCGAACCCGCAGTCGACGACCGTCGTGCTGGCCAAGCGCCGGGCCAGCTCGAGCACCATCTCCAGGGCAGAGGGCCGCAGCTCGGGCCAGCGGTCGGCGCGGGAGATGCCGGTGAGCACCCGCAGGGTCGGCGACACCTGGCGGGAGTGGGTGGCGAGACCGGGCAGGTCGAGCGCCCCGTTGTTGGCGAGCCGGCAAGCCGCTGCGAGCCCCGGCGCCTCGTCGAGCAGACCGAGCACCTGGGCGATCACGCCGCCGTAGGCATCCGCATCGATCAGCAAGGCGCTGCGGCCCAGGCCCGCGACCTCGCTGGCCAGCCCGACCGCAACCGTGGTCCGACCCGGCGCGCCGGTCGGGCCCCAGACGGCGACGACCCGGCCCTCAGCCGGCTCCGGGAGCGACGGTCCCTCGTCGAGCGCCGGTCGTTCAGTGTCTCCCAGCGCGGCCAGGGCGGCGAGCGGGTCGCCGAAGGCCTCGGACCCGCCGGCGGCCTCGGCCAGCGCGTCCAGCACCGCCCCCGCGATCTCGGCGGCCGTCGCGTCGGCGGGCAGCACCGAGGTGACCCCGAGCTGGCGCAGCCGACGTTCGGCGTCCTCGTCGCCCGGGGGGAACAGACCGACCGGGACGACGCCGGCGGCAGCCAGACGGGCCAGGGCGTCCCGGTCGAGGCGGCGCAGGTCGGCACTGAGCAGGACGGCGCGGGCCTGGCCGGTGGTGGCGGTCGCGAGCAGGTCCGCGAGGTCGACGCACCGACGGACCACGATCACCCCGTGATCGCTGCGCTCCAGCGCCGCGACCAGGTCGGACTCCCAGACCGCGCCGCTGACCGCTGTCAGCAGGGGGACCGACATCAGCGAGGGCTCGCCGACGGTGTCGCGGTCGACGTAGCAGGCGGGACAGGCGGGGCGGGCGAGGTGACAGGCGGGGCAGGCGGGACGGGCAGGACGGGCAGGACGGGCGGGACGGGCGGGGTGACAGACGGGGCGGACGGGACGACCGGCGACGGGTCGGGCACCTGGGGATCCACGGTCGCGCCCTCGGCCTCGGCAGTCGCCTCGGGCGGGGAGGCGGACGGCGCCGGGGACGCCGTGCCCGAGCCGGCGTCGGTGACTGTCACCGGCGTGAGCGGGGCGAGCTCGGCGTCCTCGGGGACCCGTACGAGGTCCAGCGTCCCGGCACGCAACGCGGTGACGAGCGTGGCCGCGTCGGCGGGACCGACCGAGAGCACGACGGCGTCGCCACCCTGGGTGCGGCTGGCGCTGGAGGAGCGGTCCCGCACCGCGATCGACCGAAGCAGCAGGGAGGTGGCACGCGCCTGCGCGTCGGTGTCCTTGCCGATCGTCAGGTAGACGTCCACGAGCTGACCGGAACGTAGGTCCGGCGGCAGGTGGCCGGCCTCGACCGGCACCGTCACGTCCCTCAGACCCTCGCCGGTCTCCGGCAGTCGCAGGGCCGCGCGGGGTAGCAGCTCGCCCGCGCCGAGCCCGCGCAGCAGCACGTAGCCGACCGGAGGCTTCGCGTCCGTGGGCGCGGTGACGTAGCGCTGGTCGGTGTCCTCCAGCCGTACTGCCTGACGGGTGAGGTCGTCGGCCGACAGCGTCGAGCCGATCGCCATGTCGCGGGCGAGCACCCAGACCGGGCTCGTGCGATCGGCGGAGGCGAGCACCCGCGCGCCGACCACGACCGACACCAGCACGAGCAGCACGCCCGCGACGAGCCGTAGGTCGAGCCAGCCGGGACGGGCCAGCCGCGAGGCGGTCGGAGAGGGCACCGGCTGGGACAACGAAAAGCTCCTGGGATCATGCGTACGGGGCGATCACGCATGGTGACAGACCGGACGTTGCGTCGTGGTCGGTTGTCCACAGGATTCACCCCTGTGGACGAAGGACCCGGACGTCGCCGCAGCGTGCACACTGAGGGCTGACCAGGAAGGACCCCGTGGCCGCCCAACGTTTTCTGCTCCTGTCCGACGTGTCGGAGATCCTCAACATCAGCGCGTCTCAGACCCTCGCACTCGTGCGCCGTGGCGACCTGCGCGCGGTGAAGATCGGCGGTCGTGGGCAGTGGCGGGTCGAGAACAGCGAGCTGGAGGCCTTCATCCAGCGGGCGTACGCGCAGACCAGCGAGCAGATCGCGGCCGGGCAGGTCGACGACGAGCTGACCGTCGACAGCTGATCGGCAGGGGCCTCAGCGGGGCCTGAGCAGCGCGAGGGCGGCGAACGGGACCAGGCGCACCTGACGGACGGCGCCGGCGCGGCGGACCTCTCCGGCGGCGTGCTCCGCCAGCTCGAGATGGTCGGCACCGACCCGGTCGATCGTGCCGTCGAGCACGCTCCCGTCGATCAGCGTCACCTGCAGCCCAGCCCGGCTGCGGGAGAGCCCGCGCAACGACCAGGCGAGGTCCAGGCGTCGCTCGACCTCGCCCTCGCTGCCGGGGGTCTGGGTGGCCCGGGTCAGACCGATCACTCCCAGCACCGCCGACCACGCCACGAGCACGTCAGCCCCGCCCTGCTCCAGCAGGAGCCAGCCGGTCCCGGCATCGACCAGCCGGCCGTGCACCGGTCCGAGCCCCGAGACCGTGACGACCAGCGGAGCACCGACCGCAGGACGCAGTCGGTCGACCGCCCGCAGCAGCGAGGCCTCACGGCGGGCGCGGTCCCGGACCTCGCTGTCCAGCTCGGCGCGCTCGGCTGCCTCCAGCTGTGCTTCGAGGTCCTCGAACAGTGCTTGCCAGCGCATAGGGGACACCCTGCCTGCCGTATGTCTGGACGTCAACGTCTTGACCTGGACCTTATCGAGCGTGTATGAACGCAAACAACGTCGAATGACGGTCAACGAGGAGAAGCCATGCCCACCAGGACGAGATCGCAGCACACCGCGGCCCTGGCGCCGCTGGCCGGCGGTGTCCTGCTGCTGGCCGCGCCCACGCCGGCCGGGGCTGCCATGACGTTGCGCTCGTTGACCACGACCCGAGGCGGCGCTCCGCAGGACGCGGTCGCCGGCGTCCTGGCCGTCGTCGCGCTCGGCGCCTGGCTCCTGGTGGCCTATCTGGCCGTCGTGGTCCTGCTGACCTTCGCGACCCGGCTTCCCGGGGTCGGCGCGTTCTGCGCCGGCCTGCTACGTCGGCTCGCCCCGGCGGCGCTCCGGAGCGCGGTCGCCGTCGCGCTCGGCGCCGCGGTGGTGATCGGCACGACGTCGGGCGCTTCGGCCGCCCCCGTCTCGTCCTCGACGACCGAGCTCAGCGCCGGAACCTCGACGAGATCGGTCAGCGTGGACCCCGGCTCGATCGGCGACCTCGACTGGCCGTCACCCACACCTCGCGCGGCCGTCCCGGCACCGACAGGCGCTCGGCCCACCCTCACCCCCGCGGCCGACACCCCCAGCCCCACCTCGGCACCGAGCTTCTCCGAGCCCCCGGCCGCACCTGCCCCGACCCATCCACCGGCCAAAGCTCCGGTGACGAGCGACGCCCCTTCCCGCACGCCGGACGCGTCGGAGGTTGTCGTGCACTCCGGCGACACCCTCTGGGGGCTTGCCGCCCAGACCCTTCCGACCGGCGCCCCAGACGCAGCCGTGGCTGCGGCCTGGCCGGCGTGGTGGGAGGCCAACCGCGAGGTCATCGGCGACGACCCCGACCAGCTCTGGCCCGGCCAGGTCCTGCAGGCCCCCGCCTGACCCACCGTCCCGTTCCTGCACCGCCTCTTCCTCACCAGGAGCTTTCCGATGACCCTCGCCCAGACCGCCCGGCAGACCCGCCTGGCCCCGTACGCGCTGCCGTCCACCCCCCTGCGGCTGCTGCCGGCACCGCCGTCCGAGCCGCCCTACGACGACGAGCTCACCCCGGCCGGGCCGACACTGCGCCTGCTGCCCTCGTGGCGTCCGAGCCGGACGATCGGGCCGGACCTGCTGACCGAGCTGGGCCTGTGGGACCCGCCGGGCACGGCCGACCTCGACCCGGACGACGACGCGGAGCCGCCGGTCGTCCGCACGCCGACCGGCGAACTGCCCGGCGCCGCACCGTTCGCGCACGCGCTCGTGCAGCGTCTGCTCGAGGTCTGCGCCGGCGTGCGTCCGGTGTCTCAGCTCCGCCCGGACACCACCCCCGCGCTGTACGACGAGCTGGCGGCGACGCTCACCGCCCGCCCCCGCGTGCAGGGCGCGCGCCCGACCCGCGCCGCCGTGCGCAGCGTGCACGTGCAGCTGCGACCGGACGGGATCGCCGA
>JBBSTI010000057.1:0-20340 GCA_038236005.1 Mycobacteriales bacterium
GCGCCAGGCCTGATGCTCCTCGGACAGCTCGACCGGCCCGTAACCCTCGGTGCGGGCTGTGCCGGCTCCGACGAGCACGACGTCGGCGTGCGCGCGCAGCACCCGGAACACCGCCTTGTCCGCGGGCGTGGACAGCCCGCGGCTACGGCCGTCGACGGTGCCGCCGCCGTCCGCGGACAGCACCATCCCGCCGCGCACGGTGCGGCCGGGTCCGGGCTCGTACAGGGCCAGCAGGTCGGGCAGCTCACCCGAGACGACGTGCGTCACAGCGTGGTGACGAGGCCACCGTCGACCGGGATGACGGCGCCGGTGACGTACGCCCCGGCCCGGCTCGCGAGGAACGTGGCCACGCCGGCCATGTCGTCCGGGCGACCGATCCGGCCGAGCGGCGCGGAGGCGGCGATCTGGTCGCCGGCCGCCGCGAGCGTCGCGGCCATCATCTTGGACTCGAACGGGCCCGGTGCGATCGCGTTCACCGTGATGTGCCGGGGGCCCAGGTCGCGGGCCAGCATCCGGGTCAGGTGGTGGACGCCAGCCTTGCTGGCGGCATAGCTGTAGGTCGGCATCTCCGACACGTGCAGCCCGTCCACGCTGCCGATGTTGATCACCCGGGCGGGGTCGTCGTGCGTGCCGGCCGCCTCCAGCTGGGGCAGCAGGGCGCGGGTGAGGAAGAACGGAGCCTTCAGGTTGAGGTCGAGGATCTTGTCCCAGGCGGTTGCCGGGAACTCCTCCAGCGGCGCGCCCCAGGTCGCGCCGGCGTTGTTGACCAGGATGTGCAGCGGTCCGTCGATCGCCGCAGCGACCCGACGGCACTCGTCCTCGGTCGAGACGTCGGCCGGCAGCGCGACGGCCTCGCCGAAAGCCGACAGCTCCTGCACCGCCTGCTCGCACGCCTGCGCCTTGCGGGAGCTGACGGTCACCTTGGCCGCGCCGGCCTGCAGCAACCCGCGGGCGATCATCAGGCCGATGCCGCGGGTCCCGCCGGTCACCAGCGCGGTCTTGCCGGACAGGTCGAAGAGGTCAGTCATGTGGCGCACGCTACGTCCGGCACCGGACGGTTTTCGTCCTGGGTGGCCCGGGGACCGACCAGCGCCTGCAGCACCAGGGCCAGGACGATGCCGAGGACGGCGTCCGCATACCAGTGGTTGCCGGTGACCAGCACGACCGTCAGGGTCAGGAACACGTGCAGCACGCCGTACCGGCGGACCCAGACGTTGCTCGACAGACGCAGCGTGAAGGCCACCCAGACCGCCCAGGCCAGGTGCAGGCTGGGCAGCGCGGCGAACGGGTCGGCGATGCTCTCGAGCACCCCGTGGTCGTAGGGGACGAGCCCCCCGTAGACCGCCAGCGTGTCGACCGTCATCAGCCCGGACTCGGGCGGCATCAGCCGGGGCGGTGCGACCGGGTAGAGCACGAACACCAGCACGCCGACGAAGGTCACCAGCACGAGCACGGCGCCCTGCCGGTCCAGGCACCAGGGACGACGGACGGCGAGCCAGACCAGCGTCGCGACGGTCACCAGCACGTGCGCGCTGCCGTAGAAGGCGCCGGCCGTCCGGACCGCCCACAGATGGTCGAGCCAGGGCTGCTGGAAGGTGTGCTCGGCCGGCAGCCAGCTGCCCAGGCTCGCGACGTCGTGGGCGTGCCGCACCGCCTTCTCGTAGGCCGCGGTGTCCACGTCCTGGCCGTGCAGGTTGCGCGCCAGCGCGTACAGCAGGTAGAGCCCGAGCAGCACGGCGAGGCGCAGCACGACGCCGCCGGCTCGACGGGTCCGTGCACGGACCAGAGGGGTGATGGTCATCGGGACACAGCCTTGCAGACGCTCCCCGTTCACGTGTCGCGCGACGGTCGGCCACTCGGCGCTGGGGTGCGCTGGCAGCGAGGTCGCCACCCGATCGGGTGGCGACCCAGCGCCGGACTACAGGACGAAGATGAGGATGAGGATGACGATCACAACTGCTGCGCCTACGCCGATGTACACGGTGACTCCCTTCGTTCGCTGACCGACGACGCCCTGTCGACGGGCTTTGCTCGCGGGAGAATACGACGGACGGGGCGTGCACCGTCAAGCGCGTCCCCGGCGGCGCGGGACATCCGATGGCCGCCGGAGCTTCTGGCAGCATCGGGCGGTGACCACCACCACAGCCGCTCCTGCGCGCACTGACGCGGTGCTCGTGGCGGTGGCGATCGCGACCGTGTCCACCTCGGGACCGCTGATGGCGGCGACCGTCGTCCCGGCGCTGGCGATCGCGTTCTGGCGCAACGCGTTCGCGACCGGGGTGCTGCTGCCGGTCGCGCTGGCCCGCAACCGGGCCGAGCTGGCCGGGCTGTCGCGCACCGAGCGTCGGACCGCAGGGCTGGCGGGGCTGTTCCTCGCGCTGCACTTCGCGACCTGGGTGCCGTCGCTGTCCTACACCTCGGTGGCGTCTGCGACCGCGCTGGTGGCGACCCAGCCGGTCTGGGCCGCGCTGCTTGCCCGCGCCCAGGGCGAGCACGTCTCGCGGCGGGTCTGGGCCGGCATCGGGATCGCGTTGGCGGGGGTGCTGCTGCTGACCGCCAGCGACCTCTCGGTCAGCGGTCGCGCACTGATCGGGGACGCGCTGGCCCTGACCGGCGGGGCGTTCGCAGCGCTTTACATGACGGCCGGGTCGCGGGTGCGGCAGAGCGTCACGACGACGACCTACACGACGCTCTGCTACGGCGTGGCGGCCGGGCTGCTGCTCGTCGTCTGCGTGGTCGGCCGGGTCGACCTGGGCGGCTACGAGGCGGTCGACTGGTGGCGGCTGGTCGCCCTGACCGTGGGCGCGCAGCTGCTCGGGCACTCGTTGTTCAACGTCGTGCTGCGCACCGTCAGCCCGACCGTGCTGTCGCTGACCCTGCTGCTGGAGATCCCGGGGGCCGCGCTGATCGCCGCGATCTTCCTGGGCCAGTCGGTGCCGCTGCTCGCACTGCCCGCCGCCGTCCTGCTGCTGACCGGCATCGCCGTGGTCATCCGGGCGGGCCGCAGGGTCCCGGTGTCGCTGCCGGTGGAGTGAGGCTCGTGACCGTTCTCACCCGGCTCGGCTGGCAGCGCCTCGGGCCACGGTGGGACACTCGCTAGTAACACGCGGCACCGCCGCGACCGACGACGGGAGCGGACATGGGACGACTGGCATCCACCGAGGGGCTCACCGAGGTCCAGGTCGAGATCCTGGACACGGTTCGCAGCTTCGTCGACAAGGAGATCATCCCGTACGCGACCGACCTCGAGCACAAGGACGAGTTCCCCGAGGCGATCGTCGAGGGCATGAAGGAGATGGGTCTGTTCGGGCTCATGATCCCGGAGGAGTACGGCGGCCTCGGCGAGTCGCTCCTCACGTACGCCCTGGTGGTCGAGCAGATCGCCCGCGGCTGGATGAGCGTGTCGGGCGTCATCAACACGCACTTCATCGTGGCCTACATGCTGATGCACCACGGCACCGAGGCGCAGAAGCAGAACTACCTCCCGCGGATGGCGGCCGGTGACCTGCGCGGCGGGTTCTCGATGAGCGAACCGGGCTGCGGCTCCGACGTCGCGGCCATCAAGAGCAGGGGCGTCCGGGACGGCGACGACTACGTGCTCGACGGTCAGAAGATGTGGCTGACCAACGGTGCCCGCGCGGGCCTGATCGCGACCCTGGTCAAGACGGACGAGGGCAGCGACAGCGTCTACCGCAACATGGCGACCTTCCTCATCGAGAAGGAGCCGGGCTTCGGTGAGACCGCCCAGGGTGTGACCATCCCCGGCAAGATCGAGAAGATGGGCTACAAGGGGGTCGAGACCACCGAGATGATCCTCGAGGGCGCGCGTCTGCCCGCCTCCGCGATCCTCGGTGAGGAGGGCGGCCGCGGCAAGGGCTTCTATCAGATGATGGACGGGGTCGAGGTCGGACGGGTGAACGTCGCGGCCCGCGCCTGCGGCATCTCGATCCGGGCCTTCGAGCTCGCGATCGCTTACGCCCAGCAGCGCGTGACCTTCGGCAAGCCGATCGCGCAGCACCAGGCGATCAGCTTCAAGCTGGCCGAGATGGCGACCAAGGTCGAGGCCGCCCACGCGCTGATGGTGAACGCCGCACGGCTCAAGGACGCCGGCAAGCGCAACGACGTCGAGTCCGGGATGGCCAAGCTGCTCGCCTCGGAATACTGCTCGGAGATCGTCCAGGAGTCGTTCCGCATCCACGGCGGCTACGGCTACAGCAAGGAGTACGAGATCGAGCGCCTCATGCGTGAGGCCCCGTTCCTGCTCATCGGCGAGGGCACGTCGGAGATCCAGAAGACGATCATCTCGCGCGGGCTGCTGAAGGACTACCAGCTCAAGGGCTAGGACGGCGCTCGGGTCGGCCTCCTCCGGGAGGTCGGCCCGGTTCCCGGTCACCGGCGGCCGTGTCGCGCGGCGCAGGTGGGTAGGAGAGCCGACATGACTACTCCAGCAGCCCTTCCGGTCGGGCGTCACGTGCTCGGCTCCTACCCCCGCTACGAGCAGGCTCAGTCGGTCGTGGACTACTTGTCCGACGCCGGGTTCCCGGTCGAGACGACGGCCATCGTGGGGGCCGACCTCCGGCTGGTCGAGAAGATCACCGGACGGTTGACCAAGGGCCGGGCCGCGGCGGCCGGGGCGGCCAGCGGTGCGTGGTTCGGGATCCTGGTCGGTCTGTTCGTCGGGCTGTTCGCTGCCAGCGGGACGGCCCTGATCGCTCTGCTGCTGTACGGCGTGATCCTCGGCTTGATCTTCGGCGCCGTCGTCGGGTATGCGGGTCACGCCTTCACCGGTGGTCGACGCGACTTCACCTCGATGACCGGGCTGGCGGCCACCCGATACGAGGTCCTGGTCGACCCGGAGGGCGCGCAGGAAGCCGAGCGGCTGCTCGCTCAGGCTCCGGCCGTCTGACGCTCTGCATCCGCACCACCACTGCTTCTCCCTGTTGATCATCCGTTCGCGGCGAGCCAGGTGTGCAGACGGCGTTGCACCGGTCGCGGGCTCGGCCGGGCCTCGTCCCAGGCGTCGCGCAGGACGTTCCACCCGGGCAGCGCCTCCTCACGCCGTCGATCGGCACGGGGCGACAGGTGCCCGTCGAGCGGTTCCCGCCCCGTCGCCTGCCAACGCCAGCCTGGTGCACGATCCGGATGCCCGGTCGGCTCAGCGGATCGGGAAGCGGCCGTCCCGCCAGGGGTAGTCGTAGCCGTACCGGCGTGCGGTCTCCTCCGGCGGACCGGGGACCAGCTCGTCCTCGGCGCGCAGCACCAGCTCCCCGTGGACGTTGTAGGCCGAGAGCAGGGCGACCGTGCCGCTCATCGGCCCGAGGTCGACCGGCACCTCGATCCGGCTCCCCGCCCGGGTGGTCAGGAGCAGCATCGCGTCCCACTCGAGGACCGCGACCGACGGGCTGTAGCCGTACAGCAGGAAACGGCGCAGGTGGTGGATCTGGCGCAGGTCGGCGAGCAGCCGGGCCGCGGGCTCGCGCGCGCCGAGGGGGGCCGGGCGCGCGGGGGGGGGCGGGGGCCCACAGCGCGCCGGGGCGGGGGGGCCCGGGCGCGGGGGGGGACGCGGGGGATCACCGAGCGCCTGGACGACGTGCACCACGCCGTCGCTGGTCTCGAGCACCATGCCCATCGCTGCGTCGCCGGCCGCAGAGCCCGGCTGGAAGCCTGCCACCAGCGCGCCGAGGCCGGACTGCAGCCGGGTGAGGGTGACCGTGGGCTCCTCCCTGGTCAGGCGCACGAGCGCGCCCCGCGCCAGCCGGGGGTAGGGCAGCGTGCGCGCCCGTTCCCGCGGTGCCCGACCGACGGAGCGGGGAGCGGCCTCGGACAGGGGCGGACGGCCCGGGTGTGACAGGTCCAAGGACGGGCCCGAGGGGCGCGGGGGTGGCGAGGCACCAGCAGCCGGCGGAGGGGGCGCGGGTTCTCGCGCCGGTGAGGAAAGGTCCAGTGACGGAGTCGTCGAGGCCGTTGGCTCCGGGCGAGCGGGTGCCGGGCCGCCAGCAGAGTGCGCTGGGGCGGGTGCGGGGTCTGCGGGCCTTGCGGGTCGTGACAGGTCCAGGGGCAGGGCAGACGGTCTGGCCGGGGTGGACGCCGGCTGCCGGGAGCGCGCCGGGGACGAGATCGGTCGACGTCTCGGGTGCGAGAGGTCCAGCGACGGGGACGGCGCGACCGGGCCGGTCGGCGTCGGCGCGGTCGATCGGGCGGGGTCGACCGCCGCCCGGTCACGTTCCGGACGGTGATAGTCGATCGGCGCTGCAGGCTGCTCGGGCGGCCGGCGCCGGAGCCAGGGCAGATCCGGTCGTGGTCGGGCTGTGGCGGCGTCCGGCAGGCTCACCACGGGGTCACCCGGGCCTGCGTCCGCCCGATGCTGACCGGCTCGCGGCGGTGCGGGAGCGCGTAGCGAGGGGCGAGACCGGTCACAAGATCAAGCCGTGGTCACGCGCGACGCCCGTGAGGCCCGAGCTGTAGCCCTGCCCGACGACCCGGAACTTCCAGCCGCTGCTGTGCCGGTACAGCTCGCCGAGCACGAGCGCGGTCTCGTCCCGAAGACCCGGCGCCAGGTCTTCCGACGACACCAGCTCACGGTCCCCGCGCAGGTCCAGCACCCGGACCCGGCACGAGCGCAGCTGACCGAGCGTCCGGTGCACCCCGGCGCCGTCGTCGACGTAGAGCACGAACAGGATGGTGTCGACGTCGGACGGAACGTCTGCCAGGTCCACCTCGATCTGCTCCCGGTCGGAGCCGCGTGCCTGCGGGCGCTGACCGACCGACAGGTCCGGGCTCACCAGCTGGTTGAAGAAGACGAAGTCCTCGGGCGTGCGCAGGTTTCCCGCCTTGTTCAGCAGGAGGGTGGCGCTGACAAGTCGTGCGTCGAGCGCCGGCTCGTTGCCGACCGCCCAGGCCACCGCGACGACGACGGTGGCGAGGTCGGGGATCTCCCGGGTCAGCGCGACGTTGGCGCCGCGAGACAGCTGGCTCACGGCAGGTCCAGGTCGGAGCCCGAGAACTTGGTGTCCAGGAACCGGCCCTGATCGGAGAGCCGCCGGGCGTCCCCGCTGTAGACCGCATCTGCAAGCTCCCGGACGGCCTCGTGCAGCAGCACCAGCTGCGCCAGCAGCTCGGCCCCGGGCGTGCGTCCGGTGGCGGTCCGGTGCTGCGCGACGAAGGAAGGGGGCAGGGCAAGGAAGGAGTCCAGCGAGCTGGGCAGGTAGTCGTCGACGGTGGCGGCCAGCGAGAAGCGCTGGACCGCCGCGACCGACGTGTGCGAGGTGCGCTCCTCGTGGTCCAGCAGCTCGCGCACGACGTCGCAGACGGCGCGTGCCTCGGGCACCACGCCCTCGGGCAGCCGGTCGGCGGCGGCGTTCACCCGGGCGACCAGGCGACCCAGCCGGGCCCGTACGGCCTCGAGCTCCTCAGGTTGGTCCGGCTGGGGCGGTGCGACGGCCTCCTCGACCCGGGACCGCCAGCGCGCCAGCACCTAGCCGCCCTGCTGCGAGCCCTGCTGGGAGCGCTCGAGGTAGGGCTTGGCCTTCTCGATCTGGCCTTGCAGGGCGTCGACCGTCGAGCCCATCGTCACCACCGCCGCCGCGCGATAGGTGTCGATCGCGTCCATCGTCGCGAAGACGTTGTCGAAGGCGACCTGCAACGACTCCATCGAGATCGTCGTCGACGCGGCCTGCTCGTTGATCGCCGCGCCCTGCGTCTTGAGCAGCTCGGAGGTGGACTGGATCATCTCGCTGGTGGTGGTGTTGAGGGCGTTGATCTGATCGAGCACCAGCTTCTGGTTGGCGAGCGCCTGCGCGACGATGACGGCCGTGCGCAGCGCCGAGATCGTGGTGTTCTGCGCGCGGTCGACGCCTTTGATCAGCTCGGTGTTGTTCTTGCGGACCAGGTCCAGCGCCAGGTAGCCCTGGGCCGACACGGCGAGCTGGGTGAGGATGTCCTGGCGTCGCTGTCTCAGCGGGAACAGCGCGTCGCTCTGATAGCTGTTGGCCTTCTCGACCTCGCCGGTGGTCTGCAGCCGCAGGATCTCGCGCTCCAGGGCCTCGTCCAGCGCCTGGGCGAGCTGCGCGTATTCCGTCAGCTTGCCCATCGTGGTCCACATCGTGGCGCGCTCGCCCTCGATCGCGGCGTTGTCCTTGCGCAGCTCGTCCTGACCGGAGGCCAGTGCCTTGATGATCGCGTCGAGCTGGCTCTGCGCCGACTCGTAGCGGGCGAAGTAACGGGCGAGCTTGTCGCCGCCGGGCAGGAACTTCAGGACTTTGCGTATCCCTGAGAGATCGGCGCGAGCGGGGTCCAGCTCCGTGACCGTGTTGCGCAGCTCGGTCAGCGTGCCGGCGACCCGTGCGGTCGCGTCGCCGCCGTTGTCGCCCTTGGCCGACGCCATCGCGGCGGCCGGTCGGTCGAGCATCCGGTTGGAGACGTTGGCCGAGGCGGCGATCTCCGAAGCGCCCATGCTGGAGATGCTCTGCACCTTCTTGGTGAACTCCGGGCTGCGGGGGTCCACCAGCGCGAGGTCTTGAGCGAAGGCGGCAGCCTTGTGCTGCAGGTCGGTCATCGTGTCGGCCGAGACCGGGAGCATCCCGGCGGCCTGCTCCTGCTGCACGACAGGGACCGCCGCGGGCGGCGTGAGCACCAGGGCCGAAGCCTCGGGCGCAGACAGGCTGAGCGGGTCGGTCATGCGGCAGCTCTCCCAAGAAAGACGATCAGGGTTCGGACCATCATGACGCCTGGCTGACCGAGCTCATGTGAAAGTCGGGTACCCGGAGCGTCGGCATCCGGGTCCAGGTGAGGAAGTCGCTCAGCTCCCGGGGGAGCGTCACCTCGCTGCGGCCCACCTCGGACAGCCGTCCGAGCAGGTCCACGGGGGATTCGTTGAAGCGGAAGTTGTTGACCGCACCGACCACCTCACCGTCCTCGACCAGGTAGACCCCGTCGCGGGTGAGGCCGGTGAGCAGCAGCGTCTGCGGGTCTACCTCGCGGATGTACCAGAGACAGGTCAGCAGCAGGCCGCGCTCGGTCGAGGCGACCATGTCGTCGGTGCTCGCCGCCCCGCCCGCTTCCATGCTCAGGTTGTGCACGTACGGCGTGACCGGGCTGCCGGTCAAGGCGGCCGAGGCTCGGGTCTGCATCAGGGCCGACAGCGTCCCGCCGGAGAGCCAGTCGGTGGCCGGCAGGGGGAGGCCGTTGTCGAAGACCGAGCTCATCGACGACGACCCGCCGGCGACCACGAACGGCGTGACCCCCAGCTGCGGGTCGGCCGGGTCGCTCCACAGCCGCAGGTCGGCCGGTCCGAGCGACTCGCCGACCCGGGTGCCGCCGCCCGCCCGGGAGAACACGGTGCGTCCTTCGTCGGCGTCGCGGCCGACCGCGCTCCAGTAGGCGTAGGTCATGAGGTCCGCAGCCGCGGACGGCGGGAGCAGGGTCTCGTAGCGGCCGGCCGGCAGGGCCACGGTCCGTGACGCCCAGCCGAGGCGACGGTCCAGCTCCCCGGTCAGCGAGCCGACCGACACGTCCGACCAGTCGCGGGTGCTGGCGCCCACCCAGGAGGATGCGTCGGCGCTCTTGCCGGTCAGCTCGACGTAGCCGGTGGGCCGAGAGTCGCGCAGCCGCAGCCCGGTCGAGCTGGCCAGCCAGGTCGTACGCACCTCGTGGTTCGCGAAGCCGTAGAGCCGGGTGCCCGCGCCGCGGGCCGCTCCGAAGGCGTCGCCGAGATCCTGGGCGAAGCCGGCCAGCACGGTGCTTGAGAGATCGGGCGACGGGTCCGGGAAGTCGTTCTGGGCGGGGCCCTGCACCAGCGGCCCGAAGTCCTCGGCCGGGCCGGCGTCGCGCGCGGCCTGCTCGCTGGCCCGCACGAGCGCCTCGAGGTCGTCGTCGGTGGTCGCGGTGCGCACCCCGAAGGACTCACCGACGACGCTGACGACGAGCACCGAACGGTCTCTGCCTGCGCCGTTGGTGGTCAGCGTGTTACCGGCCCACCGCAGATTGACCGTGCTGGTCTCGCTGACCACGACGACGCACCCGTCCGCCCGAGACAGCGCCAGAACCCGCTCGCACAGATCGCTCATCGCCCGGCCTCTCGTGCGGTGTTGAGGATGCTGACCCCTCGGAACAAGGCGGACGGGCACCCGTGCGACACCGCGGCGACCTGGCCGGGCTGCGCCTTGCCGCAGTTGAACGCACCGCCGAGCACGTAGGTCTGCGGTCCGCCGACCGCCTCCATCGACCCCCAGAACTCGGTGGTCGTCGCCTGGTAGGCGACGTCTTTCAGCTGTCCCACGAGGCGCCCGTCCTTGATCTCGTAGAACCGCTGGCCGGTGAACTGGAAGTTGTAGCGCTGCATGTCGATCGACCAGCTCTTGTCGCCGACGACGTAGATCCCTCGCCTCACCCCGGCGATCAGCTCGTGCGTCGTAGGTCCGTCCGGAGCCGGTTGCAGGGAGACGTTGGCCATCCGTTGCACCGGGACGTGGGCGTAGGAGTCGGCGTACGCGCAGCCGTTGCTCCTCACGGTCCCGAGGGCTTCCGCGTTCTGCCGGGCCATCCGCCGGTCGAGCTGGTAGCCGACCAGCGTCCCGCTCCGGACGAGGTCCCAGCTCTGCGAGGCAACTCCCTCGTCGTCCCAGCCGACCGTCGCGAGCCCGTGCGGCGTGGTCCGGTCGCCGGTGACGTGCATGAGGTCCGAGCCGTAGCGCAGCGACCCGAGCTGGTCCAGCGTCGCGAACGAGGTCCCGGCGTACGCCGCCTCGTAGCCCAGCGCTCGGTCCAGCTCGGTGGCGTGCCCGATCGACTCGTGGATCGTCAGCCACAGGTTGCTGGGGTCGATCACCAGGTCGTAGGTGCCCGGCTCGACGCTGCTGGCCTTGGCCTTCTCGCCCAGCAGCTCCGGCAGCCGGGCCAGCTCCGATGCCCAGTCGTAGGTGTCGCCGGTCAGGTATTCCCAGCCGCGACCGACCGGCGGCGCCACCGTGCGCATGGTCTCGAAGCCGCCCCCGGGGTCGACCCGGGTCGCGGTCAGCTGGGGCTGCAGACGCACCCGCTGCTGCGTGGTGGTGGTGCCCGCGCTGTCGGCGTAGAACTTTCCCTCCAGGACCTGCTGGAGGGAAGCGTCGACGTGCTGCACCTGATCGCTTCGCAGCAGCCCGCGGCTCCAGGCGGCGAGCAGCTCCACCTTCTCCGAGCCGGGGAGCGAGAACGGGTCGACGTCGTACGCCGACACCCAGCTGACGTCGCCGTAGGACGGCTCGTCGGCCAGCTCGACCGGCTCGGTGTTCAGCGGTCGGCTGGTCCGGGCGACCTCGACGGCCTGGCGGGTCAGCCGCACCGCCTCGTCGACGCCGACGTCCGGGCTGCTGGCAAATCCCCAGGTCCCTTCGTGCACGACGCGCACGGCCAGACCGGCCGAGACGCCTTCACCGAGGTCTTCGAGCCGTCCGTCGCGGAGCGAGAGGTCCTGGTGCCGCACCCGTTCGATGCGTAGGTCGGCGTGCGTGGCACCCGCGTCGGTGGCGGCCTGCAGGGCTGCGTCGGCGCACTCCCGCAGAGGCAGAGCGAGCAGAGCGGGATCGATCGGGTGCGGCACGTCAGGCGGACCGGGGCAGCGGCGACGAAAAAGTCATGCTGCCCGGTTACCCGGTCCGGTCCTGAGCACTCGCCTTTGGCCCGATGATCGCAGCGGGTCGCACTACCGTGACGCAGGTGGACGGTGACCTTCTCCTGACCCTGGTCGAGGCGCAGCTGCTCAGCGTGTTCGGCGAGGACAGCGGCCGAGCCGGGGTCTCCTTCCTCGGCACCCAGCAGATCGACGTGCTGCGGTTCGGGCCGGACCCGGACGGGACCGTCCGCTACGCGACGCTCGGGATGAGCCGACACCCGATGGGCGACCCCGGGGCGGGCCTGGTGGCCGAGGACGGGCCGCGGGCCGAGCTGGTGCTGACCGTGCGCGACCGGCACGACGACGTGCTGCGACGGCTCGCGGTGCTGGCCGCGAGCCCGTCGGTCGAGGGCCTGGTCGTCTCGCCGGGTGCGGGGCTCGACGTCGGAGAGCCGCTCTGGGACGGGGCGCCGTTCACCGCGGTGCTGGTGGGCGAGCCGGGCGGGCTCGTTCCGGACCTGGAGACCGAGCCGGGCCAGGAGCCCGTGCGCTTCCTGCCGCTGCTGCCCATGACGCCGTCGGAAGCGGCCTGGAAGCGCGTGCACGGGGCCCTGGCGCTCGAGCAGCGGTGGCTCGACCACGGCACGGACCTGCGCGACCCGCGACGGGCGCAGGTGCCGCTCGCCCGTCCTGACACGTCGACCTCGTGACCGACCTCGTGACCGACCTCGCGACCGACCTCGCGACCGACCGATCGTCCTTCGCCAGGGCTGCGTGAGCGTGCGTCGCACCAGCCTCGCGGACCGGTTCAGCGACCAGGCTCGGCACTGCCGCGACGCCGGCAGCCCGTTGACGGCAGCCTTGCTCGTCGGCGCGGCGACCGAGGTCGATCGGCGCGGCCCGGTGCGCGACCTGCTCGGCCCCCTGGTGGACGACCCGCCGGGCAGCGTGCCGTCGCTCCGCTTCGCCGGGGCCTTGCACCGGCTCGTGCTCGAGCGACGAGCACCGGCGCTCGCGCTGCACTACCCGAGCGTCGGCGGCACGGCCCCGCCGGAGCTGGTGTGGCCGGCCGCGCGCGAGGTGGTCGAGAACGTGCCCGATCTCGTAGAGCTGCTCGAAGGACCGGTGCAGACCAACGAGACCGGCCGCAGCGCGGTGCTGCTCGGTGGCCTGCGGGCGGCGGTCCGCGACCACGACCTGCCCGTGCGCCTGCTCGAGCTGGGCGCGAGCGCGGGGCTGAACCTGCAGGTCGACCGGTTCGCGTACGAGGTGGGGGACGCGGTCCTCGGTGACCCGGCGAGCCCGGTGCGTCTGGTCCAGCCCTGGCGCGGGCTGCCCCCCGAGGTCGACGTGGTGATCGCGAGCCGAGGCGGGTGCGACCCGTACGCGCTGGACCCGACGAGCCAGGACGGCAGGCTCACGCTGTCGTCGTACGTGTGGGCCGACGACCTGGTCCGGTTCGAGCGGTTACGCGCGGCCCTGTCCGTCGCGGCCCTGCACCCGGAGCCGGTCGAAGCTCTGCCGGCCTCGACCTATCTCGCTCGTGAGCTCTCGGTGCCGGTCTCGGGGATGCTCACCGTCGTCTGGCACAGCGTCGTCTGGCAGTACCTCAGCCAGGTGGAGCGAGAAGCGACCATGGGCACGCTGCGCGAGGCCGGGCAGCGAGCGACGCCGCAAGCGCCGCTGGCCCACCTGATGCTTGAGCCGGAGCGGTCCGACAGCGGGGGCTTCACCTTCGGGGTGCACCTGCAGACCTGGCCCGGCGGACCCCGCCGACGGATCGCCACCGCCCAGGGCCACGGTCCTCCGGTCGTCTGGGCCTGACAGGATGGTGACCCGTTGGTCTTGTTCAGAGCGCTGGAGGCGTACGTGCAGTTTGGTCGTTATTTCGAGGAGTTCGAGGTCGGCGCGGTCTACAAGCACTGGCCAGGCAAGACCGTCACCGAGTACGACGACCACCTGTTCTGCCTGATCACGATGAACCACCATCCGCTGCACCTGGACGCGAACTACGCGTCCACCACCCAGCAGGGCAAGAACGTCGTGGTCGGCAACTACGTCTATTCGCTGCTGCTCGGCATGTCGGTCGCCGACGTGTCCGGCCGCGCGATCGCGAACCTGGAGGTCGAGTCGCTGAAGCACGTGTTCCCGACCTTCCACGGCGACACGATCTACGGCCAGACCGAGGTCCTGGACAAGACCGAGAGCAAGAGCAAGGACGACCGAGGCATCGTGTATGTCGAGACCAAGGGCTACAACCAGGACGGCGTCATGGTGTGCATCTTCCGACGCAAGGTGATGATCCCGAAGCGGGTCTACGCCGAGACCACCGGCGGGGAGTTCCCGGGGCGACCCGAGCTGAAGGAGTGAGTCGGGGCGCTTGACCTGGTGAGGGTGCGGGCGCACGGTGTGAGCGTGAGACCTTGCCCGAGCCCGCGATGAGCATGGCCCGCACGTGCCCACGCTGCTCCGGACCGCTGCGCCCGCCGGGGCTGATGGACAGCGGCTGGGTCTGCGCCGACCACGGCGAGGTCACCGCCCCGTACGCCCGGCTCCCGCACCCGACCCACGACGCGATCCGGCAGCTGGCGCAGGAGCCCGGCGTCCCGCTCTGGTCGGCGCTCCCGCTGCCTGGCGGGTGGACGCTCGCCGGGCTCGGGGTGGCCAACGACGCGAGGACCGGGCACGCCCGGGGGACGGTGGTGGCTCTGGCCGGACCGTGCCCGACGGGCGGTCCGGCCGACCTGCTGCTGGTCGCGGAGGAGCCCGGGCTCGGGCTCGGTGAGCACGTGGCCGGGATGCCCGGCCTGGACCCGGGCGACTGCACTCGGGGAGCTCCCGACGCGACGGTGGCGGTCGCCGGTCACCTCACGCCGCTGTGGCGGTGCCAGAGCGACCCGGACCGCGTGGCGTTCGTCGGGGAGGCCCTCGGCGTCTGGTTGTGGGCGGTGCTCTGGCCGCCGGAGGCAGAGCTGGTCCTGCTCGAGCAGGTGCAGCTGCACGACCTCCGAGAGTGGAAGGACCAGCCCGTCTCGATCGGCGCCTCGAGCCCGCGCCTGCCCTGAGACCGATCACACCCGCACACGGGCGTGCTGTGCGCCACACTGGGGCTGCGGCGTGCGCCACTCCGTGGCGACAACTCGACGAAGGGCACCCCCATGAGCACCTACCTCGTGACCGGCGGGACCGGGGTCCTCGGCCGCAACCTGCTGGCCCGTCGGGCAGCGAGACCCGAGGCCACGGTCCAGGTGCTCGTGCGCAGAACCTCCGTCGGGCGTCTGGAGCGCATCGCGGACCGGCTCGGGGCCCGCGACCGGATCGCGCCGGTCATCGGTGACATCCGAGCCGACCGGCTGGACCTGGACGAGCAGGCGTTGACGGCCCTGGAGGGCGTCGATCACGTCGTGCACCTCGCCGCGCTCTACGACATGACCGGGACCGAGGCTGACAACGAGGACCTCAACATCGGCGGCACCCAGCGGGTGCTCGAGGTCGCCTCCCGCGTCCACGCCGGGCGGTTCCATCACGTCAGCTCGATCGCGGTCGCCGGCGAGCACCGCGGGACGTTCCACGAGGGCATGTTCGACGAAGGGCAGCACCTTCCTTCGGCCTACCACCGCACCAAGTTCGAGGCCGAGAAGCTGGTGCGCAGCCAGCCCGACGTGCCGTGGCGGGTCTACCGCCCCTCGGTCGTGGTCGGGGACTCACGCACCGGGGAGATCGACAGGCCGACGGGCCCTACTACTTCTTGCCTCTGATGACCAGCATCGGGGACCTTCCGGGTGCCCGCAAGGTGCCGCTCGTGCTGCCCGACCTCGGCGACACCAACGTCGTGCCGGTCGACTACGTGGTCGACGCGATGGACGCGCTCATGCACGCGGACGGGCTCGACGGGCAGGCCTTCCACCTCGGGCACGGGCGGCCTCAGCCGCTGCTGGAGATCTACAACTCCCTGGCCCGGGCGACCGACGCGCCCCAGGCTCAGCTGACCCTGCCGGGCGGGCTGATGGGTCCGGTCAAGCAGGCGGCCGGGCTGCTCGGCAAGGTGCCCGGGCTCGCGCCGGTCGCCGAGGTCGTCTCGACCCGGCTCGGCATCCCGCCGCAGGTCCTGCCGCACAGCACCTTCGTCCCGGTCTTCTCCACCCACCGCACCCGGTCGCTGCTCGGACCGCTCGGCATCGCCCCCCCGCCAGAGTTCGACAGCTATGCCCAGACCCTCGTCGACTACTGGTGCCTGCACCTGGACCGGCTGCGAGCCCGTCGACGCCGCGAGGGCTCCCCGCTGGTCGGTCGTACCGTCGCGGTCACCGGTGCTTCCTCCGGGATCGGCCGCGAGACCGCGCTGCTGATCGCCAGGCGCGGCGGGGTCCCGCTGCTGCTCGCCCGGCGCACCGAGGAGCTCGAGAAGGTCAAGGTCGAGATCGAGGCGGCCGGCGGGACGGCGGCGGTCTATTCGGTGGACCTCACGAGCAACGAGTCGATCGACGCCTGCGTGAAGCAGATGCTCGCCGACCACGACGGCATCGACATGCTGGTCAACAACGCCGGTCGCTCGATCCGCAGGTCGATCCGGCTGTCCTACGACCGCTTCCACGACTACGAGCGCACGATGGCGCTGAACTACTTCGCGCCGGTCCGGCTCGTGCTCGCGCTGATGCCGCACATGATCGACCGACGCTTCGGTCACATCGTCAACGTCTCCTCGATCGGCGTGCAGACCAACGTCCCGCGCTTCTCCGCCTACGTCGCGAGCAAGGCCGCGCTGGACGCGTTCAGCCGGGTCGCCGCGACCGAGGTGATCGGTGAGGGCGTCACGTTCACCAACGTCCACATGCCGTTGGTGCGCACCCCGATGATCGCGCCGACCACGATGTACGACCGGTTCCCGACGCTCTCGCCGGAGGAGGCCGCGGAGATGATCGTCGGTGCGCTGGAGAACCAGCCCAAGCACGTCGGCACCAAGCTCGGGACCACCGCCGTGGTGGCGTACGCCCTGGCTCCCAAGGTGGTGGACGCGGTCCTGCACGTCGCCTACCAGATGTTCCCGGACTCCACCGCCGCGACCGGGGGAGACGCGGCCAAGCGCACCTCGCCGCCCGAGGCGCTGTCGCGTGGCGCCGTCGTGATGAGCCGACTGCTGCCCGGCGTCCACTGGTAGGCCGGCCGCGGGCCGCTCGACTCAGCGGCGCTCGACCGACATCGTGAAGCCGGCGGCCCGCAGCCGCCGCTCGAGCGCCTCGCCCATCGCGCTGGCCGGGGTCAGCACGCCGCCGCCACCGGGCAGGTCGTCAAGCGCCAGCGAGAGGGCGCTCTGGCCGAGCATCACCGAGGTGGCCGCGTAGCCGGGGTCGCCCTTGGCCTTGACCGTCGACACGTAGGTTGCGCCGGACGTCGTGCGCGCGTGCACCTCGACGTGGAAGCGGCCGTTCTCCTGCTGCTTCTCCGACGGTCCTTCACCGGGCTTGGGAAGCACCCGGTCGAGCACGAAACGGGTCGGCGGCAGTGCCAGACCGGCAGCCATCAGGCCGACCCCGCCGGCCAGCGCGCCGGCGAGCAACGGGGCGGCCGGCGACGTGCCGACCCCCTGCACCTCGCGGTAGCGAAAGCCCTTGCCGTAGGCGTAGCCGAGCAGCGCGTTGCTGCGGCGCACGATGCGCGTGTTGTAGGTCGCCATGACGAACGGCGCCACCCAGCGGCCGAGCACCGGGTCACGGCCGGGCAGGAAGCTGTCCGAGGACCCGTCGGGCTCGAGCTCGCGATCCGGGCTCAGCGCGTACGGGTCGGAGACGATCTTGCGCTTGGTGCTGTCCGAGGTCATCTCGGCGACCTGGTTGCGCACCGAGTCGATGGTCCCGCCGCTCACCCCGCCGCGGGCCGACAGCAGGACCAGCACGGTCTCGGTCAGCTCGCCGGCGTCGTCGGCCTTTGCGCGTTCGTACGCCATGTGCACGCCGAGGTCGGAGGGGACCGAGTCGAAGCCGCACGAGTGCACGATCCGTGCGCCGCTCTGCCGCGCGGTCTCGTGCGCCGCATCGGCGCTCTCGCGCACGAACAGCACCTCACCGGTCAGGTCGGCGTAGTGCGTGCCGGCCGCGGCGCAGGCCTCGACGAGCGGAAGACCGTGCCGGGCGTACGGGCCGACCGTGCTCGCGACGACCGTGGTCCGAGCGACCAGCGCATCCAGCGAGGCCCGGTCGCTGCTGTCGGCCACGATCAGCGGCCAGTCGGCGGCGCGCGCTGGAAGATCGGCACGCGCCTTCGCCAGCTTGTCGGCCGAGCGCCCAGCGAGCCCGATCCGGACCTCGGCCGGGGCGTGCTCGGCCAGGTGCCGTGCGGTCAGGGCGCCGACGAAGCCGGTGGCCCCGTACACGACGATGTCGAGCTCGCGGTCGGTCTTGCTCTTGGTCTTGTCCTGGGAAGCCATGCTGCGACGCTAACGCCCGCCCGTGTGATTCGCGCTCTCTCCGGCCCCTGAGAGATCAAGGGCCACGTCCACCAGGAAGGGGATGCCTCCCGAGCTGCGCGCATCGTCGGGCCTGAGGCCCTGAACACCGGCGGGCGGCCGGGTAGAGCCGCCGGTCAGGTCGGTGGTCGGTCGGGTGGGTCGGTGAATCCGTGGGGTCCGATCCATCGGCCGTCGTCGAGCTGCAGGGTGCGGCCGTGGTCGTGGATCTGGTGGTGGTGGCCGTGGGTGCCGGTGCAGAGCAGGTGGATGTTGTCGATGCTGGTCTGGCCGCCTTGGCTGTAGGGCTTGGCGTGGTGGCCTTCGCAGCGTTCTGGGCCTTGTTGGCAGCCGCGGATGGCGCAGCCTCGGTCGCGGGCCAGAGCGGCGAGCCAGATGGCGGGGCCGATGGTGCGGGTGGTGCGTCCGACGTCCAGCGGTTGGCCGTCGGGGGACAGCACGAGGCGGGTGATCCGGGCGTCGCAGCTGAGCCGGCGTAGCGCGGGCAGGGTGAGAGGCTCACCGCCCAGGGTGGTCGCTGGCTGCAGACCGCCGGCACGGGTCAGGCCGAGCGGGTCGCTGGAGGTCGCGCCAGCCCCGTGTCCGTTCGGGCCGGTCCGGTCTGCCGTGTTGCTGCTGTCGGGGCTGCCGCTGTTGCCGCTCGCGGGGCTGGTGTGCGCGGCGGTCCAGGTGTCGTACGGGGTGAGCACGATCAGGTGCGGGCGGATGCCGTGCTGCACCGGCAGCCCGGTATCGATGGCCCGGCGGACCAGGCCGGTGAGGGCGTCGGCGTCGCGCTGGGCGGGGGTGCGTTCATCGCCCTGGCTGTGGTCGGTGGCGCGCCAGGCGGCGCGGGCGGTCTCCAGCAGCGCGCCGTCCTCGGGTCCGTAGCGGAAGGTGCCCGACCAGCCGCCGTCCTGGTCCTGGCGCAGGTGCAGGCGGCGGGCCTTGTCCAGGTCGGCGGTGTCCTTGTGGTGGGGCAGCGGCAGCAGGGCTGCGGTGCGGCGGCGGACCTCGACCCCGAAGGCCCGTGGGTCCAGGTGCTCGGCCAGGGTGACCAGGGCGGGCTCGACCTCGTCCAGGACGTGCTGCGGGTCGCTCCAGCCTTCCTGCTGCACGGCGTCCGCGCCCGGCAGATCGTCGTCGCTGTCGCTGTCGCTGTCGGTGCTGTCGGGCCGGTCGGGCAGCTGCGCGGCGAGCTTGTCCATGGCCCGGGCGGCCTCGACGGCGTGCTCGGGCCGGATCGTGCCGGTGCGCAGAGCGGCGGCGAGCAGCGGCTTGCTGGGCAGGGACCGGGCCAGGCGGACCTGTTCGCCGGCGACCTCCAGGGTGCTGCGGGTGCGGGCGGCCACCCAGACCCGCAGCGACGGGCTGGCGTCGGTGGCCCACGAGCCGGACGCATCGATGCTGGCGAGCCGGTCGAGCAGCGCGGCCTGCAGCCGGGTGAGCTGGGTGGCGAGCACCGCGATCTCGGCCTCGGCGCTGGGGCTGTCCGCGCCTGCGCCGTCCGGTCTGCCGCAGGCCAGGACCTCGTCCACCGACCCGATCAGATCGGTGATCGACTCCCGGACGGGGGCCTGCAGCACCTCCGCCGGGGCCGCCCGACCCCAGCCGGACTCGCCAGCCACATCCCGCTCGACGGGGGGCTGGGTCCAGGCCGGCTGCCCAGCGCGCACCTGCCCGCTCCCGAGCCCGTCTTCGCCGGAGCCCAGCCCGGTCACGCCCGGCACCGCCCAGCCCGTTCCGCCGGCCAGCCCGCCGGCCGGCGCGTGGCCCCGCGGGGGCCCGTCTGAGGTTGCCGCCGGCTGCGACCCGACAGGGCTGCAGGGGCCCTTGTCCGGGTCGTGCTGGGCGGCGGAAGTCATACGTAAGAATAGCCGACCATGCGTTCGAATGCAAGCCGTCACCCCAGATCAGAGCGTCTTTTGTTTTCGACAACCATGGTCCTCAGCACCGGCTCGACGCTCGCCGGTCAGGATCGCGCAGGGCCATCCTGGCGGTGCCCTGGGCCGCCGACAGCACACCGTCCTTGAGGACGCCGTCCCCAGGCCCCTCCACCCAGAGATCGACATGGCGGCAGGATGAGGCCCTCTCACACCTATGGAGCCGCTGTGCGCATCGACCTGCACACTCACTCGACGGCGTCCGACGGGACGACGCCGCCGGCCGCTCTGATGACGGCGGCCCAGCAGGCGGGTCTGGACGTGATTGCGCTGACCGACCACGACACGACCGCGGGGCTCGCGGAGGCGCGGGCCGCTCTGCCCGAGGGGCTCGTCCTCGTGCCCGGCGCCGAGCTGAGCTGCGA
>JBBSTI010000058.1:0-20107 GCA_038236005.1 Mycobacteriales bacterium
GGTGATCGTGGGGGCGCCCCACTTCTTCTCCAGGACGACGTTGCGGCCCTTCGGGCCGAGGGTGACCTTGACGGCGTCGGCGAGCTGGTTCATGCCGCGCTCGAGGCCACGACGGGCCTCCTCGTCGAAGGCGATCATCTTTGACATGCGGTGGGTCCTCCCAGTAGGGACGTGCCGACCCCTCGCGCGCCCGCGACGGACGACCGGATGACCGGCCTCGCTCGAGAGGTTCTGGCACTCGACACGTGTGAGTGCTAGTCACTTGTTAGCACTCGACACGGTCGAGTGCAAGCCACCGGAGCCGCGCGCGAGGCTCAGTCGCGGGTCAGGGCCAGGCAGGTCAGGTCGTCGACCGGGGCGGTGGGTGAGAACACCCGGGCGGCCCGGACGCAGGCGTCCACCACCGCTCGCGCACCGTTCGGGGCGCCGAGCGCGGTCTCGAGCAGCCGCGGCTCGCCGAACTGCTCGCCGGCGGCGTCCCGGGCCTCGGTGAGCCCGTCGGTGTAGGCGAGCAGGGTGCCTCCGTGCGGCACCTGGGCGTAGCCGTTGCGCCACGGGCCACCGAGCGAGCTGACCAGCGGACCGGTCGGCGCAAGCTCGGCCACGGTGCGGTCCGGCCCGATCAGGAAGGCCGGCGGATGACCCGCGTTGACGTAGGTGATCGCACCGCCGGACGGGCGCAGCACGACGAGCAGACAGGTGGCGAAGGACTCCCCTGCCTCGTCGGTCCCGTCGGACGCATCGTCGAACAGCTCGGCGGCCCGGGCGATCGCGACGTCCGGCTCGGCGGTGCAGCCCAGGGCACTCATCACCGTGTCGCGCAGTCGGACCGCCAGCAGGCCGGCCCGCGGACCGTGCCCCGCGACGTCCAGCACCAGGAGCGCGACCCGGCCGTCGGGCAGCGTGCGTACGGTCGCGACGTCCCCGGCCAGCACGCCCTCGGCGGGCACGTGCGTCAGCTCGGCTGCGAACCCCGGCGGCAGCTCGGCGTCTCTGGTGGCCAGCAGCGCGCCGAGCGCCAGCACCACCGGTCCCTGCTGCTCGAGGGCCTCGCGAGACCGTTGTGCCTGACGCACCTGCTGCACCAGGGCGACCCGCATCCGGTCGGCATCTCCGGCGATCTCCCGGACCTCGGGCGGCCCGTCCACGACGACCCGGCGATCGCTCTGCCCGTCGGCCACGTCCCGGAGCAGCTGACGCAGGCGGACCACCGGCTGCACCGCCCACCGGTAGAGCAGGACGACGAGCGACAGCCCGAGGACGGCGAGCAGGCCGAGCAGGGTCAGCAGGCGCGTGGTGAAGCTGCTCTGGTAGTCCCTGCGCTGCGTCTCGCTGGCGCCCACCAGAGCGGTGACCCCGGCCTGCAGGTCGTCCAGCCGGTCGCGGACCGCGTCGAAGCGCGCCTTGCCCGTACGGGCCAGCTCGCCGTCGGGCTGGCTCCCCTGCCGCGCGAGCGCGAGCTCGGGCTCGGCCGCCGCACGACGCCACTGCGCCGCGGCCTGCTCGACCGCGTCCAGCTCCGCGAGGGAGGGCGGGTACGCCTCCAGCTGCGCGCGCACCCGGCCGCTCGCCGCCGCCTGCTGGGCGAGACCCCGTTCGTACGGGGCGAGAAAGGCCTCGTCCTGGGTGAGGGTGAACCCCCGCAGACCGGTCTCCTGGTCAACGAGCGACGTCGACAGCTGGCGGGCGGCCTCGACCGACGGCAGCAGCCGCCCGGCGAGGGTGTCCTCGACCCGGGAGACCTGGCTCTGCGCCTGCAGGACCGACAGCGCTCCGAGCACGAGCAGCGTCATGAAAGCCGTCCCGAGCATCAAGACCCGGGCCAGCAGGGTCCAGCGGTGCGGGTCGAACGGCAGCGGTCGCCACGACGCCGTCCCGTCCCCGGCCACGGACCCGGCCCCCATGAATCTCCCCCTCGTACGACCCTGCGATCCAAGCACCCCGCCGCGCCAATCACTCTCCGTCACATCTTTAGTCACACAACGTGAATACCGATGGAGGTGGGGTGCGACGCCGTTCGTCGCCGGACGAGGAGACGACGATGACGATGCCCGCCCCGGACCAGGGCCCGCTCGCCCGGCTGCGCCGTCGGGCCGCCGTGCTCGCCCTGACCACCGCCCTCGGGACCGGAGCCGTGGTCCCGCTGGCCTCCGCTGCGGTGGCCGCGACGAGCGAGGTCACCTCGACGGCGGCTCAGGGCAGGACCGCAGGCGCCGAGCAGGGCGCCCGGCCGCAGCTGCGTCGGGTCGTGACCGCCCGCAAGACACCCCGAGCCCGGATCGCCCAGCCGGCGGTCCAGCCCGCCGTGCGGCCCGCCCAGGTCTCCAAGGCCGGGGGTGACGATGCCGCGGCCTACCAGCAACGCCTGCTGCTCCTGATGAACCAGGAGCGCAGCAGCCGCGGCCTTCGTCCGCTGGCCCTGGCGGCGTGCGGCGACGCCTACGCCGACCGGTGGGCGAGCTCGATGGCCCGCCGGGGTGTCATGGAGCATCAGGCGTTGCGCCCGATCCTGGGCGCCTGCCGGGCCCGAGGCGTGGCGGAGAACGTGGCCTTCGGCAACGTGACCGCCGACCGCATGATGCAGATGTGGATGAACAGCCCGGGGCACCGCGCCAACATCCTGCGACCGGAGATGACGCACATCGGGATCGGGTCGGCGATGCGCGCAGACGGTCGGGTCTACGGCTGCCAGGTCTTCCTCAACCTGCGCTGACCTCCGGACCGCATGTGCCGGGGCGCCGGCCGGAGACCCGGGGGGTAGGCGCGCCTGTCGCGGGCACGGGACGGAGCAACGACCCGGAGGAAGCCCGTGAACCCACAGACGCGACACCGTCTGGCCTGGACGCAGCAGGACCTGACGGAGGCACTGCGTGCTGCCGTCTGCGCCGACACCTCCAGCCCCCCGGCCAACGCCTGGGTGGTCGACGTCCGCGAGCGCGACCTGCGCGGCGTCGAACCCCTGGTCCGCAGCTGGCTCCCGCAGCTGGAGGCCGCGGCACTGGCCCTGGTCCACGAGCAGGCCAGGGCGGTGCGTGGGGTGGTCACCGTGGAGGTGGCCGCAGCCAAGGACCTGCACCGAGGGCAGGTCCGGGTGCGGGGGGAGTGCAGGACCGGAGCCCCTGACCCGCAACCACTGGACGAACGCGTCCGCCCGAGCGTCCCCGGCGCGCCGCGGCTGCTGATCCCCAACGGTGGCACGGCGCCGGCCGGGTCGAGGGCGGCCTACGGCCTCGAGCGGGAGATTCCCCTACGGGCCGGCACATCGGTGCTCGGCTCCGCGGCGGGCGTCGACGTGCGGCTCGACGTGGCAGGCGTGGTCGCCCGTCATGCAGAGCTGGACGTGGCCGCGGACGCGGCGTCGATCACGTTGCGCGACCTCGGGACCGGGGTCGGCACCCTGGTCGACGGGGTGCGACGCGAGCGCACCTCGCTCTACGACGGCGCGCGCCTGCAGCTCGGCGAGGCGACCCTGGTCCTACGGATCGACCCGGTCCCGACCGCGGGCCGGCAGGGCGGTGGCCCCCAGGCAGGAGCCGGCACGTCGCAGGACCAGCTCCTGAACGACCCGGAGGTCTCGGGCGACCGGACCAGCGGCACCCCGCTCGGGGCCGGTCCGATGATGGACGGGATCAGGCGCACACCGACCCCGCTGTGGGTCGCCGTGATCCTGCTGCTGGTCGCGGCGACGCTGCTCGGCCTGGGCGTCGCCCTGCTGGACGCCTCGCGGGTCTGGGCGGTGGCGTGCGCCGTCGCCGCGCTGATCGCCGGGGTGGCCGGCGTCGTGCTGGCCTGGCGGCACCGGATGTTCGAGGACGTGACCTGACGCAGCGGGGCAGCCTCAGGCGAGCTTGGTCGCCTCGAACGCCCGGTAGGACGGCTTGATCGTCGCCGTCGGTCCCGCCCCGGCGACCGCGTCCAGGGTCTTGAGCCCGTCCCCGGTGTTGTAGAGCACGGTCTCGGCGTCCGGGTCGATCTCGCCCCGCTCGAGCAGCTGCTGCAGGGTCGCCACCGTGACCCCGCCGGCTGTCTCGGCGAACAGTCCCTCGGTGCTGGCGAGCAGGTGGATGCCCGCGCGCACCTGGTCGTCGGACACGTGGCCCATCCCGCCACCGGTGCGTCGAACCACGTCCAGCGCGTACGGCCCGTCGGCCGGGTTCCCGATCGCGAGGCTCTTGGCGATCGTGTCCGGCTTCACCGGCTTGACGGTGTCCCAGCCGTTCTCGTACGCCGTCGCGATCGGCGAGCACCCGGTCGCCTGCGCGCCGTACACCTTGTAGGGGGTGGCCTCGACCAGCCCGAGGCGGCCCAGCTCGCCGAACGCCTTGTCGACCTTGGTCAGCAGCGAGCCGGACGCCATCGGCAGCACGACCTGCTCCGGCAGGCGCCAGCCGAGCTGCTCGGCGACCTCGTAGCCGAGCGTCTTGCTGCCCTCGGCGTAGTAGGGCCGCACGTTGACGTTCACGAAGGCCCAGTCCTCGTACTCGGCGATCTCGCTGCACAGCCGGTTGACGTCGTCGTAGGAGCCCTCGACGGCGACCAGCGTCTGCCCGTACACCGCGGTCTGCACGATCTTGCCCTGCTCGAGGTCGTGCGGGATGAACACCACCGAGCGCAGACCGGCGTGGGTCGCGTGGGCCGCGACCGAGTTGGCGAGGTTGCCGGTCGAGGCGCAGGACACCGTCGTGTAGCCGAACGCGCGAGCGGCCGAGAGTGCGACAGAGACGACCCGGTCCTTGAAGGAGTGCGTCGGGTTGCCGCTGTCGTCCTTGATCAGCAGCGAGCGCATCCCGAGCGCCTTGGCCAGGTGCGGCGCGGGCCGCAGTCGGGTCATGCCAGCGCCGAGGTCGACCCGGGTGGCCAGGTCCTGGCCGGCGGGCAGCAGCCCGGCGTAGCGCCAGATGCTCTGCGGCCCGGCCTCGATCGAGCTGCGGGACACCAGCGCGAGCCGGTCCTGGTCGTACTCCACCTCGAGCGGGGCGAAGCACTCGCTGCAGACGTGGACCGCCGACAGCGGCAGTCGGTGCTTGCACTCGCGGCAGAGCAGACCGATCGCGGGGCTCGCCTCGAAGGCGGCAGGACGGGCCAGGTCTTTCGGCAAGCCCAGGGTGCTGGTCATGAAGACTCCTCATCTTTCCCGCGGCACGCGGGACGGAAGTGGCACCTGGCGCAGCTGCGCTGGTTGCCGGGGCGTCGTCGGGCCGTTTCCCTGGTGCCCCTCGGGATGAGCGTGCTGTTCAGTTGTCGGCCCTGGTCGTGCGGCCAGGGCAAAGTGTACGACGTGCTCCAGCTGACCGCCGTCCGCAACCCCTCCGCCCTGGACGGCCGCCGCGGGGTGGTGCGGCTGCATCCCGAGGCGCTCGTCGCCCTAGGGCTCACGGCCTGGTCGGTCGTGACCCTGGTCGGTGCGCGGGCGACCGGGGCCCTGGTGGCGTACGCACCCGCCGGCAGCGCGCCGGGCGACGTGCTCCGCGACGACCTGCTGCTCGGCAACCTCGGGGTTCGACCGGGTGAGACCGTGAGGGTGTCGCCCACGACGGAGCAGGCGGCCACGCGCCTGGTCGTCTCGGCCTCCCCGGACGTGATGGCGCTGCTCACCACCGATCTCGTACGGGACGCGCTGCACGGCAAGGTGGTCATGGCCGGAGACAGCCTGTCGCTGGTCCAGCAGGACCTGCGGGTCACGGGCGGCCTGGGCGTCGCGGCCGTACGACGTCGCTTGCGCGCCGACCTCGGTGCTCGGGCCGACACCGTCCGAGCTGCTCAGCAAGTGGGTGGGCGCCTCCGAGCAGGCCGTCCGCGAGCTGTTCCGCAAGGCCCAGGAGGCCGGGCCGTCGGTGATCTTCCTGGACGAGGTGGACGCGCTCGCACCCCCGCGCGGCCGCGGGAGCGACGGCGGCACGACCGACCGGGTGGTCGCCGCGCTGCTGACCGAGCTGGACGGCGTCGAGTCCAGCCGGGACGTCGTGGTCATCGGGGCCACCAACCGCCCGGACCTCATCGACCCGGCGATGCTGCGCCCCGGCCGGCTGGAGAAGCTGGTCTACGTGCCGCCGCCGGACGCCGAGGCCCGCACCGCGATCCTTGCGACCGCGACCCGGGCCGTCCCGCTGGCCGACGACGTCGACCTGGTGGCGCTCGGCGGTCACACCGACGGGTTCTCGGCGGCCGATTGCGCGGCCCTGGTCCGCGAGGCCGCCCTGACCGCGATGCGCGCGTCCATGACGGCTGCCGTCGTCACGGCAGCGCACATCGAGACCGCACTGTCGGTGGTACGGCCCTCTTTGGACCCGGTCCAGGTGGCGGCGCTCGCAGCCTTCGCCGAGGCCCGCGAGCAACGCTGAGCCGGCCGCTGCGGGTCAGGCAGGCCGGGCTGGGCTGGGCAGGTCAGGTCGGTCAGGTCAGGTCAGGTCAGGTCAGGGAGCAAAGTCGCGGGTCAGCACGACCGTGAGCCCGGTGCGCCCGCTGGAGCTTGCCTGCGCCTGTGCGATCCCGAACGCCTTGGCGAACCGCTGCCCGGCGGCCTTCTGGCCAGGGCCGTAGAACACCGTGGTCGCGGTCAGGACGTCGCGGTTGTAGTTGCCGACCTCCCCGACCGGCCAGCCTCTGTCGCGGAAGCTCTGGGCAGCGCTGTCTGCGAGACCGTTGCGCCGGGAGTTGTTCAGCACCGTCACGACCGGTCGGCTCGGGGCAGCGGGTGCCGTGGTCGGGGGCGCCGGCGGCGCGACGACCGGGGGTGTCGGCGGCGCCATGACCGGGGGTGCCGGCGCGGCGGGAGAGCCGGGTGCAACCGGCGGCGAGGAAGGGACGGCCGCGGCGGGCCCGGTGGCGGTCAGCGGAGCCGCAGGCTGAGGATCGTCCGTCGGCCCCGCCAGCGTGCCGGTCTGCGCCTGGTCTGCAGCCCGGTCGCCGGGCAGCAGCAGGAGAAGCCCGATACCGGCAGCCACGGCGGCGACAGCGACGCCGGCCCCGAGCGCTCTTCGCGCGCGGACCTGGGTCGGACCAGGGTCGGGCGCGGGCGGCGGACGGAGACCTCCCCGGCTGATGGGCACCGCGCCTGGGCGACGACGACTGCCGACCAGGGCCGACGGCGGGCGGGCGTCACGGGTCCGTTCGTGCCGTAGGGACGCACGCCGTTCGACGGAGGTCGCGCCGGGACCCGCGGGCGCCGGACCCGCGATCGCCGGACCCGCGATCGCCGAGACCGTGGCGTCAGCAGCTACGACATCGGTGGATGACACACCCACGGCTCCCTCGTCGATGGCCGCGACCGTCCAGTCCTCGGTGTCCGGTCTTCCCGGCCGGACGAAGCCGCTCAGGCGTCGATCCCGAGCCGGCGGGCCGAGCGGGTGCGCTGGCGGGCGGCGCGCAGCCGACGGAGCCGCTTCACGAGCATCGGGTCCGCGACGAGCGCCGCGGGGTCGTCGATGAGCTGGTTGAGCACCTGGTAGTAGCGGGTGGCGCTCATGTCGAAGCTGTCGCGGACCGCCTGCTCCTTGGCCCCGGCGTACTTCCACCACTGCCGCTCGAAGGCAAGGATCTGGTGGTGGCGCTCAGACAGGCCAGAGGGCTCGGCGACGGCGACCGGACGGGGAGCGGGGGCAGCTGCCACGGGGGTCTCTCCAACAGATCGGGCCAAGAACTACAGCGGTGTGCTTCGACGAGCAGTCTGGCACATCGGCAGGACCCGCCGATCAGGCTGCCTGGTCCACGAGGGCAGGGGTGCGCGGAGCCGGGACCACGGCCGGCTGCCGCCGTACGGCGGGGACAGCGACCTCAGGGACAACGACCCCGGGGACAGCGACCCCGGGGGAAGGGAAGACCCAGCGGCGGCAGCCGTAGAAGCGAAAGGCGGTCGCCACCGCGAGCCCGACGACGTTGGCGGACAGGTTGATCGCGACCGGTCCGGTCATCTCCATGCCATACCGGGTGATCGCGAGCGGGATCAGTCCGAGGCCCAGCGCTGCCGCACTCACCAGCGCGAAGGCCCAGGCCTGCCGGGCGACCCCGCGCCCCTGCTGGTCCCCGAACGACCACTGACGGTTGCCCAGGAAGGCGACGGTCCCGGCGACCAGCGTGGAGGCGACCTTGCTGCTCAGCGGTCCGACCCCAGCCGCGTAGTGCAGGACGTTGAACAGGCCGATGTCGACCACGGTGGCGACGCCGCCGACGAGCAGGAAGCGCAAGGCCTGGCCGCTGAGCCGGTGCGGAGCAAGGCCGTTCATGACAGTCACATGACGATGATGCCCAGTGCGGCCGTGAGGACGCCGTGAGCCAGGACACGATCGAGCCGATGGTGACCGAGTCGTGACCTGTCAGGGCACGACCGGACCGTGACAGGCTGGGCAGATGCAACGTACGTACGACCTGCTGGTGGTCGGGGCCGGCGCGACCGGTCTCTCAGCGGCCCGGACGGCGCGGGCGGACGGCCGCTCCGTCGCTCTGGTCGAGGCTGCAAGACCAGGGGGTGACTGCACCTTCAGAGGCTGCGTGCCGAGCAAGACCCTGCTGGAGACCGCGCGCCGCGTGCAGGCTGCGCGGTCAGGCCCCTCGTACGGCTTCCGCACCGAGGTGGCTGTCGACTTCCCGGCGGTGATGCGCCGGGTGCACGCGGTCGTGGAGCGGATCGCGGAGGACGAGTCACCGGACCTGCTGGCCAGCGAGGGCATCGTGCTGCGCCAAGGCTGGGCCAGGTTCGTCGGCCCCACCGAGGTCGACGTCGACGGCGACCGGGTGCACGGTGATCGTGTCGTGCTGGCGCTCGGCGCCCGGGCGGCCGTACCCCCGATCGAGGGTCTGGCCGACGTCCCCCACCTGGACAACAGCACGATCTTCGGGCTGACCGAGCTGCCGGACCACCTGCT
Organism: Mycobacteriales bacterium; assembly: GCA_038236005.1. GTDB lineage: Bacteria > Actinomycetota > Actinomycetes > Mycobacteriales > SCTD01 > CANKBT01. Next base: position 8,862 of record JBBSTI010000058.1, read on the forward strand.
GGTGCTCGGGGGCGGGGCGATCGGCTGCGAGCTGTCTCAGGCCTTCGCTCGGCTGGGCGCTCGGGTCACCGTCGTCGAGGCCGCCGACCGGCTGCTGGCCAAGGAGGAGCCGGAGACCTCGGCCGTGCTGACGGCCGTCCTGCGCCGCGACGGGGTCGACGTCCGGACCGGCGCGACGGTCGAGCGGGTCAGCCGCAGCGGTGACGTGACGACGCTGCACCTGTCGAACGGCAGCGTCACCGGCAGCCACCTGCTCGTCGTGGTGGGCCGGGCGCCGGCCACGGGCGGGATGGGGCTCGAGGTCGCCGGGGTCGAGCTCGGGAACCACGGCGAGGTGGTCGTCGACGCCACGCTGCGGACCACCGCCGAGCACGTCTGGGCCGCCGGCGACTGCACCAGCCCGCTGCAGCTCACCCACGTCGGGGACGGTCAGGGCCGCCTCGCCGCCAGCAACGCGTTCAGCCAGCCCCGCCTGCCCGGGCTGGTCGGCGGACCCAAGGACTGGGACGACTCGGTGATCCCCTGGGTCACGTTCACCGAGCCCGAGATCGGGCGGGTCGGGCGGTCGGAGGCCCAGGCGTACGCCGAGCACGGCTCCCGCGCCCGGGTGGCCCTGGTGCCGCTGTCGAGCACCGACCGGGCCCGGGCGGCAGGCGACACCGCCGGCTTCGTCAAGGTGATCGCCGCCCCGCGCCCGGTGCTGCGCAGCAAGCTGCTCGACCGGCTGGTCGGGATGACCGCCGTGGGGCCGGTCGGCGGCGAGCTGGTGGCCGAGGCGGCGCTGGCGATGCAGCTCGGAACGTTCGCCGGCCGGGTCGCGCAGACCGTGCACGCCTATCCGACCCATTCGCTGGCGACCAGGATCGCCGTCTCCCGGCTGTTCGGCAGCTATGCGGGCGGCACGGCCCGGCCGGCTCAGGAGCACCCTGACCCGACCGAGCTGCAGGCCGTGCTGGGGAGCTGACGGAGAGAGCCGGCGGTCGGGTTTGAACCGACGACCTACCGCTTACAAGGCGGTTGCGCTACCACTGCGCCACGCCGGCAGGCGTGCCCGTCAGGCTAGGCCAACGACCAGGGGCGTACACCCGCCGTCAGGACGCCCGACGACGGCGCGCGACCTCGGCCAGCGTGACCGCTGCGGCGATGCCGGCGTTCAGCGACTCGGTGCCGCCCGACATCGGGATCGAGACCGTCAGGTCGCAGCCCTCGCGGACCAGGCGTCCGAGCCCGTCGCCCTCGCTGCCGACCACGATCACCAGCGGGCTGGTCGCCAGCTCCAGCTCGTCCAGGCTCGACTCCCCGTCACCGGCGAGGCCGACGGCGAACAGGCCGGCCTCGCGGTAGTCCTTCAGGGTGCGGCCCAGGTTGGTGCACCGGGCGACCGGGAGCCGGGCGGCGGCGCCGGCCGAGGTGCGCCAGGCGCTGGCCGTCATGCCGGCCGCGCGCCGCTCCGGCACCAGCACGCCCTGCGCCCCGAACGCGGCGGCCGAGCGCACCACCGCGCCCAGGTTGCGGGGGTCGGTCACCCCGTCGAGCGCGACGAGCAGCGGCAGCTCGGCAGCGAGCGCGCGCTCCAACAGCTGTGCGGGGGTCAGGTAGGTGTAGGCCGGGACGGTCAGCGCCAGCCCCTGGTGCATGGCCCCGCCGGTCATCCGGTCCATCTGCTGGCGAGTCAGCTCGAGCAGCGCGATGCCGGTCTTGCCGGCCAGGCTCACCGCCTCGTGGATGCGCTCGTCGGCGGTCGTGCCCTGCGCGAGGTAGAGCGCGGTGGCCGGGACCTTGGCCCGCAGCGCCTCGACGACCGGGTTCTTGCCGACCACGGTCTCCGGCGAGTCGCCCCGGTCGCTCCGGGTCCCGGTGGGGCGCCCGGAGCGGGCCGGCTGGGCCGGGCGCTCGTGGCGTTCGGTGCGGGACGGCCCGCCGCCGTAGGACGATCCGCCCGCGCGGGACGGTCCGGCGGTGGGACGGCCTTTGGTGAGCGCGCCGGGGCTGTCCGCCCGCTTGGCCCGCTTGGTGCGGTCCTCCGCCTTCGGGGTCGCCCCTCGGCCGGCCAGCTTCTTGCGGCCCTGGCCGCCCGACCCGGCCGCGGCGCCCTTGCGCGCGCTGCCGGTCTTGCCGGCCCGGCCTCCCTGTCCACCCTTGGCGATGTTCACGACGATGCTCCCTGCTGCTGCTGATCGAGATGTTGCTGGGGTTCCAGGCGCCAACGCACCCCGGCCGAGGTGTCCTCCAGGACGACGCCGGCGGCGGCGAGACCGTCGCGCAGGGCGTCGGCCTGCGCCCAGTCCTTGCGGCCCCGTGCGGCGGCCCGGGCGTCGACGACGGTCGAGACGAGAGCGTCGATCACCGGCGCGAGGTCGCCGGCGGGCGCGGGCCACTGGGTGACCGGGTCCAGGCCGAGGACGACGAGCATCCGGCGTACGTCCGCGAGGGTCGCCGCGAGCCCGGGCAGGTCCGCCTCGGCGAGCTGGGTGTTGCCTGCCCGTACCGCGGTGTGCACGACGGCCAGCGCCTGCGGGACCCCGAGATCGTCGTCCATCGCGGCAGCGAAGTCGTCCCAGGCGGTCGAGCGCCCCGGCTCGGTCCCGGACGTCGCGGCGAGCGCGTTGCGGACGAAGGTCTCGATCCGCCCGTACGCCGTCTCGGCCTCGGTCAGCGTCGTCGGTCCCCAGGTGAGCGGGGAGCGGTAGTGCGCCGTGCCCAGCGCGTAGCGGAGCACCACCGGCCGGGTGTGGGCGAGCACACCGGCGACGGTGACCACGTTGCCGAGGCTCTTGCTCATCTTGGACGTCTCGCCGGCCAGGCTGAGCAGCCCGTTGTGCACCCAGTGCCGGGCGAAGCCGTAACCGGCCGAGCGGGACTGGGCGATCTCGTTCTCGTGGTGGGGGAACACCAGGTCCAGGCCCCCGGCGTGCAGGTCGAAGGTCTCGCCGAGGTGCGCCAGCGCCATCGCGCTGCACTCGATGTGCCAGCCCGGCCGACCCGGTCCCCACGGGGAGTCCCAGGACGGCTCGCCGGGCTGATCGGCCTTGGCGGCCTTCCACAGTGCGAAGTCGGCCGCGGCGCGCTTGCCGGGGACCTGCTCGCCCTCGCGCAGCTGCGCCGGGTCCTGGCCGGACAGCTCGCCGTAGGTCGGGTCGCTCGCCACCGAGAGCCAGACGTCGCCGTCGGCCGCGTAGGCATGTCCTCGGTCGATGATCCGGGCGATCAGCGTGACGATCCCGCCGATCGAGCCGCTGACTCGCGGGGTGGCGGTGGGCGGGAGGACACCGACGGCGTCGTACGCCTGGGTGAAGGCCCGTTCCTGACGCGTCGCGAGCGCCCACCAGGGCTCGTCGTTCGCGGCGGAAGTGTTGATGATCTTGTCGTCGACGTCGGTGACGTTGCGGACGAAGGTGACCGCGAGGCCGCTCGCGAGCAGCCAGCGGTGCAGCACGTCCAGGGTGACGGCGCTGAACAGGTGCCCGACGTGCGGCTCGGCCTGCGGCGTAGGCCCGCACACGTACACCCCCGCCTGCCCGGGGACCAGCGGCGCGAACGGCCGCACCGTCCGGGTGGCGGTGTCGTACAGGCGCAAGGTCACCGGGGCAAGGCTAGCGAGGTGCCTCCGTGCGCCTGGCTGCAGGTGAGCTCGACGCGCTGCCGACGCATGCCCGCCGACTCTGTGTGATGCATCTCTCACCGACCAGGAGTGTTCAGGCAAGACACGCGGCCGACGATGGGTTCGCGGGCGGACCGGCGTCCAGCAGCGTGTTGTTGTGTCTTGGAGAGATCTGATGCCGTCTTCCTGCTCGGGCTGTGTGTGCGGCTCGCCCCGCGTTGCGGCGCCCGACGGGCGGCTGGTGCTGGCCACCCAGGTCGACCACACGGCGACGGCACTGCGCACGCTGGCGCGGCGGCACGCTCTGACGCTGCGACCGCTAGCCCCCGGCCTGCTCGTGATGGACACCCCCGGGGCGGTGGACTTCGTCACGCTGGCCTGCGAGGCGCTGTCGTCGGTGGAGGCCGAGGAGGTGCGTTGCGTCGTGCTGTCGGGCGAGGACCTGCCCGAGGTGGCGGTGCTCAGCCAGGCGCTGACCGCGCCCACCCTCGCGACGGCCGGCGCCCGGGTGGCGCACGCTGACCTGCTGCCGCTGTTCGCGGACGAGACCGGGTGCTTCCACGCCGTCTACCAGCCCATCGTGGCCCTGCCTGACCGCAGCCCGGTCGGGTTCGAGGCGTTGCTGCGGGCCACCACCCCGGACGGACGGGCGGTCCTGCCGGAGGTGCTGTTCCCGGCCGCAGACGCGGCCGGCTGGACCCACCTGATCGACCGGGTCGGTCGCACGACCGCGCTGCGCGGGGCCGCCGGCTGGCTACCGCCGGACCAGCTGCTGTTCATCAACTTCATCCCGACGTCGATCTACCGGCCCGAGGTGTGCCTGCGCACGACCGAGCAGGCTGCCGGCGACGCCGGCATCAGGCTCGACCAGGTCGTGTTCGAGGTCACCGAAGGCCACCAGGTCCGCGACCTCGATCACCTGGAAGCGGTGTTCGACTACTACCGGGCGCACCGCTGCAAGGTCGCCCTGGACGATCTCGGTGCGGGCTACTCCTCCCTGAACATGCTGGTGCGGCTGCGCCCGGACATCGTCAAGCTCGACAAGGACCTGGTGCAGGGCCTGCCCGACCCGACCAGCCGAGCCGTCATCGCCGCGATCGTGGACATCACCCACTCCTACGGCGGCCAGGTCCTCGCCGAGTGCGTCGAGACCGAGCAGCAGGCCGTCGCCGCCATCGACCTCGGGGTCGACCTCGGACAGGGATGGCTGTTCGGCCGACCGGAACGACGCGCCCCCGCGACCGTCCACGAGCGGACCCGGTCAAGAGCCCCGCAGGCGGCCCCGGTCCACCCCGAGCCCGACGACCCCGGGCCCGGTCACCCGGATCCCAGCCGCCCGGGCGTCGCCGGCGCCGTGCGCCTGCCTCGGCAGCTCGGGCAGCCGGGCCCCGGACCGGCGGAGCTGTCGGACCTGCTCGTGCGGGCCGTCGACAGCAGCACGAGCGCCGTCGTCGTCGTCGACGTCCAGGCCCAGGACTCCCCGATCTTGTACGTGAACACGGCCTTCGAACAGATCACCGGCTACCGCACTGCCGAGGTGCTCGGCCGCAACTGCCGGCTGCTGCAGAGCGAACAGACCGACCCGGCGGTCGTCCGGGCGCTGTCGCTGGCGATCCGGCAGGGCCAGGAGCACCGCTGCGTCCTACGCAACCAACGCAAGGACGGCACGCTGTGGTGGAACGAGCTGCACCTGTCACCGGTCCGGGACCAGACCGGTCGACTGACGCACTACCTGGGCTATCAGCACGACGTGACGACTCGGATCGAGACCGAGCAGACGCTGGCCCAGCACGCCAGCCAGGACAGCCTGACCGGCCTTGCCAACCGCAGCACCATGCTCCAGCAGCTGCAGGCGGCTCTGGACAACGCCACGCTCACCGACCGGGCGGTAGCGGTGCTCTTTCTCGACCTCGACGGTTTCAAGAGCGTCAACGACACCTACGGCCATGCGGCGGGCGACGGGGTGCTGGTGCAGGTGGCGGAGCGGCTGCGGTCGGTCCTGCGCACCTCCGACCTGATCTGTCGTAACGGTGGCGATGAGTTCGTCGCCGTGCTGCACGACCTGGACCCTCTGGACGCCGACCGCATCGCCAGTCGTGCCCGACAGGACGTGACCACGAGCCTGCAGCGGCCCTTCCTGACCGGGCCCGTCCCGGTGACGCTCGCAGGCAGCGTCGGGATCGCCGTCTACCCTCAGCACGCGAGCACCCCCGACCGGTTGCTCGCCGTGGCCGACCGCGACATGTATCAGACCAAGCGGACCTACACCAACCCGTCGGCCAACAGCCCGTCGGCTCGGGGCTAGTGCGGCCGAGCGGTCCGGACACCGGGCAGTGCAGCCGCCAGCTGCTCCGGTCCGGTCTCGGGCCCGCTCGCTCAGGAGGGGACGACCACCAGCAAGGCGGTCGCGATCGCGGCAAGGCCCTCGCCGCGTCCGGTCAGACCCAGGCCGTCGGTGGTGGTGGCAGACACCGACACGGGCGCTCCGACCGCAGCGCTCATCGCTCGTTCGGCCTCGGCGCGCAGGGGGCCCAGGCGCGGGCTGTTGCCGATCACCTGCACCGCGACGTTGCCCACCTCCCAGCCGACGCCGCGCACCCGGCGCACCGTCTCGGTCAGCAGCGCCTCCCCGGACGCTCCCGCCCACTCCGGCTCGGCCGTCCCGTAGTTGCTCCCGAGGTCGCCGAGCCCGGCCGCCGACAGCAGCGCGTCGCAGACCGCGTGCGCCGCGACGTCACCGTCCGAGTGTCCGGCCAGCCCGTCGACGCCGGGCCAGAGCAGGCCGGCGAGCCAGCATTCCCGGCCCTTCTCGTACGGATGCACGTCCGTCCCGATCCCGATCCTCACCGCGCCGCCAGCACGGCTTCGGCCAGGAGCAGGTCCAGGGGTCCGGTGATCTTGAAGGCGAGCGGAGAGCCGGGGACGGTGCGAACGTCCTCCCCCAGCGCCTCGACCCGGCCGGCGTCATCGGTGTGCAGGTCCATCCCTTGCGCGTGGGCCTGCGTGGGAGCCTGCTGGTGCGCCCGGGCCAGCACCTCGCGCCGGAACCCCTGAGGCGTCTGGACCGCCCGCAGGTCGGCGCGGGGAACCGTCTGGAGCACCCGGTCCCCGTCCACCCGCTTGACGGTGTCGGTGACCGGCAGCACCGGCACGACGCAGGCCGCACCGGCGAGCAGCGCCTCCACGACGGCCCCGACGACCGCAGCCGGGGTCAGGCAGCGCGCCGCGTCATGGACCAGGACCAGCTGCACGTCCTCGGGGAGAGCGGCCAGGGCGGCGACCACGCTGTCGTGGCGCTGCGGGCCGCCGGCCACGACCGTGACGTCCAGGGCGGCGAGGCAGGTCCGGACCAGGTCCAGATCCTCGGCGGGCGCGGCGACCACGATCGGGCCCACGTCCTCGCAGGCGCGCAGGCCGCGGACGACGTGCACCAGGACGGGCTCACCGGCGAGCAGCCGCAGCGCCTTGGGACCGCCGGGCCCCAGGCGCAGACCGAGCCCGGCGGCAGGAACCACGGCGCCGACCGTCACGCACGCGCTCCTGGGCGGGCTCGCGGGCCCGGCCCGGGACGGGGCGTCGCCGGCGCGCCCGGCGAGGCCGCCGTCTTCGGTGAGGCCGGAAGATCGACGGTCACCGGCGGGGTGCGGCCGAAGACCAGCCGCCCGTTCGCGGTCAGCAGCACGCTGGTGACGGTGACCGGCACGTCGCTCCCGATCCGGTCGCGCGCCTGCTCGACCACGACCATGCTGCCGTCGTCGAGATAGCCCACGGCCTGCCCGGTCTCCTTGCCCGCCTTGAGCAGCAGGACCGCGATCTCGTCGCCGGCTGCGACCGCGGGGCGCAGCGCCAGCGCGAGGGCGTGCAGGTCGAGCACCGCTACCCCGGCGAGCCGGGCCACCCGAGCAAGGCCGGTGTCCAGGGTCAGGAGGGAGTCGCCCCGGTCCAGGCAGATCCGGACCAGCTTGGCGTCGACCTCGGAGACCCCCGGCATCGCGTCCTCGAGGACCTCGAGGTCGACGGCCGGCTCGCGCTTGAGCGCCTCCAACAGCTCGAGCCCGCGGCGGCCCTTGCCTCGTCGCAGGTCGTCGCTCGCGTCCGCCTGCCTCTGCAGCTCAGCGACCACCGGGGTCGGCACCAGCATCCGGCCGTGCAGAAAGCCGGCCCGGACGACGTCGAGGATCCGGCCGTCGATCGCGACGCTGGTGTCCAGGACCTTGTCGAGGCTCGCTGCTGCAGGCGTACGGGGGGCGAGGCCGGCACGGGAGCCGAACAGCGCCAGCACCTCGGCCCGCTTGCTCACCCCGATCTGCGACCCGAGATAGCCGACGACCACGACGACGAACCCGAACGCCGGGAAGGCCAGATAGGCCTGCGGCAGGAAGAACAAGGGCCAGGCCACGCCGGCGCCGAGCAGGACGCCACCGACAGTCCCGATCCCGCCCGCGACCAGCTGCTCGGCGCTGATGTCATGCAGCCGGGTGCGGGTCGACGCGGCGCTCGCGGTGGCCGTGCGGCCCAGCACACCGCCGACGACGTAGCCGGCGCCGACCCCGAGGACCAGGCCGAGCGCGGTGCCGTTGAGCGGACCGAAGACCCGGTCGGAGCCCACCTCGAACCCGACCTGGTAGCCGGCACCGGCGAAGAACACGATGATGAACAGCCGCAGGACCTCGACCACGAAGGTCGGTGTCCTGCGGCGGCCGGGTGACTGCTCAGGCACGGTGTGGTCGGAGTCGGGTGAATCGTCGGACAGGGCTAGGAGGCGAGGACCTCGTCGAGGATCATCTCAGCCTTGTCCTCGTTGGTCCCCTCCGCGAGCGCCAGCTCGCTGACCAGGATCTGGCGGGCCTTGGACAGCATCCGCTTCTCGCCGGCCGACAGCCCCCGGTCCTTGTCACGACGCCAGAGGTCTCGGACCACCTCGCCGACCTTGTTGATGTCGCCCGAGGCGAGCTTCTCCAGGTTGGCCTTGTAACGGCGGGACCAGTTCGTCGGCTCCTCGACGGCCGGCGCGCGCAGCACCTCGAACACCTTGTCGAGGCCCTCCTGACCGACCACGTCCCGCACACCGACGAACTCGGCGTTGTCGGCGGGGACCCGCACGGTCAGGTCGCCCTGAGCAACCTTCAGGACAAGGTAGATCTTGTCCTCGCCCTTGATGTTGCGCGTCTCGATCGCCTCGATGAGCGCGGCCCCGTGATGGGGATAGACGACGGTCTCGCCGACCTGGAACGTCATGACTGACCGACCTTCTTCTCGGCGGTGCGTGCACCCTCGTGAACGAACGTGGTGACACAGATCATCTGTGGCTGACCCCTCTCGCGGACACCCAGAGTAACACGGAGCTCACCTCGTCCCAGAGACGTCCTTGCAGGTCAGAGCACCTAACCCGGGAAGGGCCCGCGGGCCTGGACCCCTTGACAGGACGGCTCCGAGATGCCTCCGCGAGTCCGTGGCGGCCCTGCGTCGCAGGTGGGGGCGCACATCGGCGTACGGGCCGTCGACCCTCAGGATCGTCGTCGGAACCGTCCATCGGGCAGACCTGCGCTGCGCCAGACTGCACCGATGAGCACCCGTCCGAGCGCCGGAGCGACGGCCCGCGCCCTCGTCCAGGCCTGCCACCCGGAGCCGACGTTCGCGGTCACCGCGGTCGCTGCTGCCCTGGGCGCGGGCGTCGGCGCAGACCTGGTGACGGTGCTCGCGATCGCGGCCGCGTTCCTCGCCGGTCAGCTCACGACCGGCTGGAGCAACGACTGGCTTGACGCCGACCGCGACCGGGCCAGCGGCCGGGACGACAAGCCGACCGTGACCGGCGCGCTGCCCGACCGCACGCTCGGTGCGGCCGCGCTGCTCGCCCTGGCGGCGGTCGTCCCGCTGTCGCTGCTGCTCGGCCCGGCCGCAGGCCTTCTGCACCTGGCCGCGGTCGCCTCGGCGCTCGCCTACAACGGGCTGCTCAAGGGCGGGTCGCTGTCTTTCCTCCCGTACGCCCTGAGCTTTGGCGCTCTGCCCTCGATCGTCACGCTCGCCGCAGGAGAAGGCACCGCCCCGCTCTGGGCCGGGGTCGGCGCCGCGCTGCTCGGGGTCGGGGCGCACCTGGCCAACGCGCTGCCGGACCTGGAGGCGGACGTGGCGAACGGGGTCGTCGGGCTGCCGCACCGGCTGGGCCGGGGGCCCAGCACGGCGCTGATGAGCGTCCTGCTGCTCGCCTCGACCGCAACGCTGTCGTTCGGCCCGGGTGCACCCGGGCTGCCGGGTGTGCTGGCGCTCGCCGCTGCCGCGCTCCTGCTCACCGCCGGCGTCCTGCGCGGCGGTCGCGCTCCGTTCCTCGCCGCGATCGCCCTGGCCCTGGTCGACGTGGCGCTGCTGCTCTCACGCGGGGCGGCGCTCGGCGGAGGCTGACACCGCTCACCGGCACCATCGGCAAGCCGTTCGACGTCCTGGCACGGACCACGCGGCGGCCGACGCGGCGGACCGAGACCGCCGTGGTGGCCGTGACCACCGACCCCGTACGCGACCCGCCGGCCCGCCTGCGCACCTGGCTCGGCCGCGGCTGCGCCGGGCTGTCCGGTTCGCTGCTCGCGGTCGAAGCGGCTCAGCGTGCGGCAGATCGAGCACGGCACACGTATCCTCACCTCTGACACGGTCGACCGCGGCCCGGTGCTCTCTCCCCAGAGCGTCACGGCCGCGGACCTGCTCGCCGATCTGCCCCTGCTGGCCGGACAGGCTCGACCGTGACGTCCCTGACGATCGACCGCAACGAGAGCGAGCCTGACCTGTGAAGCGCCGTCCCGTCCTCACCGCGTCGACGATGATCGCGAGCGTCGTCCTGCTCGCCGGTTGCGGAGTCGGCCAGAGCCCGCAGACCTACCAGTACAAGGCCCAGAGCAACGCGACCAACGCCAACGCAGGGCTGCTCATGGCGCTGCGCAACGTCCACCTCACGGCTGTCAACCAAGGGCAGAGCTATGCCAAGGGCGAGGACGCCACCGTCGCGATGGTGCTGGTCAACAGCTCGACGACCGAGGACGTCCTCCAGTCGGCAAGCTCGCCTGCCGCGAGCTCGGTCGAGCTCCAGGGAGCAGACGGTGCCTTCGTTCTTCCGGGCGGCCAGAGCGTCCAGGACTACTCGCTGAAGCTGGTCGGGCTCACCGAAGAGCTGTTCCCGGCCTCGTTCGTCGAGCTCACCATGGTCTTCAAGAACGCTGGCAGCGTCACGCTCTCGGTGCCGGTCCGCACGTCGTACGAGCAGCCCGAGAAGGTGCCGTACGACGTGGGCGAGGTCGGCAGCGACGGCGAGCCGCTCGAGAAGGTGTCCGGGCAGTCCCCGGAAGGCAGCGACCTGACCGAGTACACCGCGAACTAGACCGGTCGAGGCGGGGATGTCGGTGGCTGCCCCTACGGTGCGGGCATGGCCAAGACCGTTGCACGAGAGCGTCCTGCCCACCGCTGCGCCGAGTGCGGTCTCACGGTGGCCAAGTGGGTCGGTCAGTGCCCCGAGTGTCAGGCCTGGGGCTCGATCAGCGAGCTGACGCTGCTGCCAGGACGCACCGCCCGTCCAGGGCCGGTGAGCGCGCCGGCCCGTCGCATCGCCGAGGTCGACGTCGAGGCAGCTCGCGCCCGACCGACCGGGGTGATCGAGCTGGAC
>JBBSTI010000059.1:0-20083 GCA_038236005.1 Mycobacteriales bacterium
CCCGGCGACGTCGAGCCCGGTCAGGTCGGCGACGACGGTCTGGAAGTTGAGCAGCATCTGCAGCCGGCCCTGGCTGATCTCGGGCTGGTAGGGCGTGTAGGCCGTGTACCAGGCGGGCGACTCCACCACGTTGCGCAGGATCACCGCCGGGGTGTGGGTGCCGCTGTAGCCGGTGCCGAGCATTGGCGTGACCAGGACGTTGCGGTCGGCCAGGGCCCGCAGCTCGGCGATCACCTCCGGCTCGGAAGCCGCCGCGGGCAGGTCCAGCGCCTTCGTAGCCCGGATCGCCGCGGGGACGGCTGCCTCCGACAGCTCCTCGAGGCTCCCGTGCCCGACGACCGCCAGCATCTTGGCGATCTCGTCGGCGTCGGGACCGACGTGGCGGCCCTCGAACGGGGAGGCGTGCTCCAGCTCGGACAGCGTCCTGGCCGGCGTGGCGGTTGCGGTGGGGTGCGAGGAGGTCATGGGCAGGGCTCCCAGGAGGTCGCAGGCGTCCGCGCTGGCGCGCCTGGTCTCCCCGCTCTGTCCTTGGGACCTGTGAGCTTCACCCGTCACGCCGACTCGCGCCTGCGTGGGGGTTTTCACCGTCGGTGGGGCCCGGGGCCCGCTTTCCAGAGGTGCCTGTCCCGTGCGGTCCTGGGGCCTGAGAGGTTCTCGGGGAGAGTTGCTCCTTCGGCGCCCGGCGCTGGCTGCGACAGGCTCTCCCGCGCGGGGTGTGCGGCGGGCCGAGCCTAGCCCGGCGGCCCTGTTCCCGCCGCCCACCCCCGCCGGACCGGGGCACCGGCCGCACCGGGGCATCGGCCGCACCGGAGGCGTTGGCCGCACCGGGGCATCGGCCGCACCGGAGGCGTTGGAGGCACGGTCGCGTCGGTCCACGACCTGGTCATGATCGTGCGGCGCTCTCAGCCGCTCGGGCCGGCATCCCGCGGACTGGGCGTCTCAGACGCCCGCATGATCATGGCGTCGGAGGCTTCGGCCGGAGGTCCGGACGCACCACCAGTGCACCTCATCAGCCCCACGTCGGGCCGACGAGGTGCGCGGGTCCCGGCGCATGGGCCGTCGAGCCGCCGGCATCCCGACCCGTCAGCTGGCGGAGCGGCGCGCCCGTCGTCCGGCCAGCTCGTCCGGGGCTGCCGCCGGTGCGGCGTGCTCCCCCGCCTGGGCCCGCTCGGCCGGGAAGTGGGCCAGCGAACCCTCGACGTCACGGAGCTGACGCCCGACCGCGATCGCGAACACGGCCTGGCCACCCTGCAGCAGGTCCACGACCTCGTCGTTGGAGGTGCACTCGTAGACGGTGGTGCCGTCGCTCATGAGCGTGATCTGCGCGAGCTCCTCGACACCGCGGTCGCGCAGGGTGCCGATGGCGGTGCGGATGTTGGGCAGCGAGACGCCTGCGTCGAGCAGCTTCTTGACGACCTTGAGGACCAGGATGTCGCGGAAGGAGTAGAGACGGTGGGTCCCGGAGCCGGACGCCTCGCGCACCCCGGGCTCGACCAGGCCGGTGCGAGCCCAGTAGTCCAGCTGGCGGTAGGTGATGCCGGCGGCCGAGCAGGCGGTCGGCCCGCGATAGCCGACCCCGACCGGCTGGGCCCCGGGCCGCTGCTCGGGGGGCAGGTCGTCGAACAGCGACGCCTGGAGACCGAGTCGGGGCCGGGTGTCCCCGGTCGCTCCGGCGGTTCCGTCGTGCTCCGGCACGCTGCTACCTCTCGCTCGGACCCCGGCGGTGACGCTGTCCGCGGTCTGGTCACCCTCGCCGTGGGGCAAGAGGTCTGTGGGCAACCTAGGGAAGCCGGGGCCGGGGGTCAATGACCGCTCGCCAGCGCGTCGAAACTCTAGACCTCGACAAGACGGTCAGGCCAGGTCAGGTCAGGGTTCGAAGTCCTCCGGGTTGATCTGGTCCAGAAACTCGCGGAACTTCTCCACCTCGTCCTCCTGCTCGTCCGGGATGGCGATGCCGGCCGCCGCCAGCACGGTCTCGGCGCCGGAGATCGTGGCCCCCGTGCGCAGCGCCAGCGCGATCGCGTCCGACGGCCGGGCGCTGACGGTGAGACCGCCGTCGAAGCCGAGGTCGGCGTAGAAGATGCCTTCTTTGACCTGGGTGATCGTCACCGTGCGCAGGGGTCGGTCGAACGCGCCGAGCAGGTCCCGCAGCAGGTCGTGCGTCATGGGCCGGGCCGTCACCACACCCTGCTGGGCGAAGGCGATCGCGGTGGCCTCTACGGCGCCGATCCAGATCGGGAGGTAGCGATCACCACCGACCTCCTTGAGCAGCACGATCGGCTGCTGGCTCGGCAGCTCCACCCGGACCCCGACGACGTTCAGCTCGGTCAGCGCACCGTCCCCGGCCGCTGCGCCGGTCGACTCGTCTGCCACGGGTTTCCCACCTCTCGCCTCGAGCCCGGAGGCCCGAGGAGCCTGTTCCGCGACGCGCTCCGACCCGGTTCGCAGACCTTACCTGCGGCCGGCCGACCTCGTCGGACGACAGCCGCCCAGGGCCGGCCAGGATCGGCGGTTCAGCGCCTCAGTCCCGCACCGAGCCCGGTGCGCACCAGCGTCGCGTGCAGCTTCACCGACAACGACGCGAGCTCACGGACGGTCTCCTCGGCCCGGGCACGCGCCTCCGGGTTGCGCTGGCGTGCCAGCGGTGTGACCACCTGCTCGAGCAGACCGACCTCCCGGTCCGCCGCGGTCCGGAACAGCCGCAGGTGCCGGGGCTCGATCCCGAACCGGGCCATCTCGGCCACTGTCTTGGCGATCACGAGCGCGTCCCCGTCGTAGTGGCCTCCCCCGGGACGGGTGGCGAGCAGCCCGAAGGTCTCGAGCTGCTCGAGCTGTCCGGCGTCCAGGCCGGCGGCGTCCATCAGCTCCCGCCGGGACAGGCGCAGCTCGCTCGCGTCCGGACGGAAGTGATCCGGCCCCGGCAGCCCGTCCCGCGGGGCCAACGACGGGACCCGCGCCACGCCGCCGCCGGCCTCCGCCGGCTCGAGGCCACGGTCGATCGCGTCCAGGTTGTCCTTGATCACCTTGAGCGGTAGATATTGGTCGCGCTGCGCGGTCAGCACGTAGCGCAGCCGGCCGACGTCGTCCCGGGAGAACTTGCGGTAGCCCGAGGCGGTCCGCTCGGGCTTGATCAGACCCTCGTCCTCCAGGAACCGGATCTTGCTGATCGTGATGTCGGCGAAGTCGGGTCGCAACTGACCGAGCACCTCGCCGATGCTCATGTAGGACGGGCCCGGCCCGTGCGCCATCGCGCTCACTCCGGACCCCTCAGGCCGTCCCGCTCACGGCGTCTCGCCGGTGTCCTGCGAGCCGCCCGCCAGGTAGACCAGGCGGTACTTGCCGATCTGGACCTCGTCGCCCCCGGCGAGCAGCACCGACTCGATCCGCTCCCGGTCGAGGTAGGTGCCGTTGAGGCTGCCGACGTCGCGCACCAGGAAGCCGTCACCGTCGCGGGCGAACTCGGCATGCCGTCGAGAGACCGTGACGTCGTCCAGGAAGATGTCGCTGTCGGGGTGGCGTCCCGCGGTCGTGATGTCGGCGTCGAGCAGGAAGCGGCTCCCGGCGTTGGGGCCGCGCTTGACCACCAGGAGCGCCGTCCCCGCCGCCGGCAGGTCCACCTGGCCGCCGGTGTCCAGCTCGCCGGTGTCCGGGGCCGGTTCCATCCCAAGAGCGCTGTTGAGCGCCGACAAGGAGATCGTCGACGTGGTGTCGGCGTCCGAGGGTCTGGCGGGCTCGCCCGGGGTGATCGGCGTCGCCGTCGACAGCTGCGCACCGCAGCTGCTGCAGAACCTGCTGTCCTCAGGGTTCTGGTGTCCGCATTGCGTGCAGAACACGCGCATCCCCTCCGGCCTGTCTCGTGCCCCTGCCCGGGTCTGGGCCGAGGCGCTGATCGTGCTGTCGGACCGTGCTGTCGGACCGTGCTGTCGGTCGATCTCTTACCCGATGGTCAGGACCCCACCGGACAGGCGCAACCTAGTGATCTCTGGGGCCGGGGTCAACCTCGGGCTGAGACTCAGGTGAGCAGCCCGGAATAGGCGGTGGCGTCGAGCATGGTCGGACCGCTGAGGGCGTCCTCGCCCCCGGTCACGTCCAGCTCGATCATCCATCCCTCACCGTACGGGTCGGAGTTGACCAGCTCCGGCGTGGTCTCGAGCGCCGGGTTGATCGCCGAGACCGTCCCTGCCACGGGGGCGTAGATGTCGGAGACGCTCTTGGTGGACTCGACCTCGCCGAGCGCGGCGCCCGCGTCGACGACGTCGCCGACCGCCGGCAGCGTCACGAAGACGACGTCTCCCAGCGCCTCCTGGGCATAGTCCGTGATGCCGATCCGCACGACGGTGCTGTCGGGGCTGCCGGGGACAGCCCGCAACCACTCGTGCTCCGCGGTGTAGACGAGGTCGTCAGGAAGGGCGCTCAGGGGGTGCCTCCACAGGGGGCTCGGTCGCGGGTTCGTCCGTCGCCGGTGAGCCTAGCCACGTCGTGGGCGGGTCAGCCGACGCACCTGCAGGAGGTAGGCAGCACCGGCAACCAGGTAGAGCACGCTGCCCCAGGCCGCGAAGGCCCAGCCCAGCGGACGAAAGACCGTGGCGAGCACACCGTCGTGGTCGGGCAGGGCGGCCAGCAGCATCGGGAAGGCGTACAGCAGGTTGAAGGTCGCGGCCTTGCCGAGGAAGCTGACCTGCAGCGGTCCATACCCGTGCTTCTTCAGCACGGGGAGGGTCAGGGCCAGGACGCCGTCGCGCCCGATGAGCACGAGCGCCCACCAGAGCGGCAGTCCGTCCCGGGCGACCAGCGCGAGCAGCGTGGCGAAGATGTAGAGCCGGTCGGCGGCCGGGTCGAGCAGCTCGCCGAGCCGGCTGTACTGCCCGAACATCCGCGCGATCTTGCCGTCGAGATAGTCGGTAGCGCCGGCCGCCATCAGCAGCAGCAACGCCCAGCCGTCCTGCTCGGTCACCAGCACGAGGTAGAGGAAGACCGGGACCCCGAGCAGCCGCAGCAGCGACAGCGCGTTGGGGACGGTCACCACCCGGTTGCTCGCCGTCGCCTCGCTGGTCATCGCCGGAGGCTATCGGGCAATGACCAGCGAGGCCCGTCCACCGCGCTAGGCGGGCCTCGTGCATCCTGGGGGCACCCCGTCGGCGACCCCTGGAGGACCCCCGTGGACCTGAGCACGCAGGCGACCGCGCCCGACCACGTGGACGTCCTGGTCGTCGGGGCCGGGCTGTCCGGCATCGGCGCAGGCTGCCACCTGCAGACCGATGCCCCCGGCACCTCGTACGAGATCCTGGAGGCGCGCGGGGTCAGCGGGGGCACCTGGGACCTGTTCCGCTATCCCGGGGTGCGGTCGGACTCGGACATGTTCACCCTCGGCTACCGCTTCAAGCCGTGGAAGGGTCCACGGTCGATCGTGGACGGGGCCGACATCCTGGCCTACCTGCGCGAGACCGCCCAGGAGTTCGGCGTCGAGGACAAGATCCGCTACCACCGCAGGGTGGTCGACGCCGACTGGTCCGCCGAGCGGGCCCGGTGGACCGTGACGGTCGAGGACACCGAGGGCGGCGAGCGGACGACCCGCACGTGCGGCTTTCTCTACCTCTGCTCGGGCTACTACGACTACGCGGGCGGTCACGCGCCCACCTGGCCGGGCATGGACCGCTTCGACGGCCAGGTGCTGCACCCGCAGGCCTGGCCGGCGGGCTTCGACGCGACCGGCAAGAGGATCGTCGTGATCGGCAGCGGCGCGACCGCGGTGACGATCGTCCCCGCGCTCGCCGACGCGGCGGCCAGCATCACCATGCTCCAGCGTTCGCCGTCCTACCTGATGCCGTTGCCCGCTGCCGACCCGATCGCCGGGGTGCTGCGCAAGGTGCTGCCCGCGGACAAGGCCTACCGAGCGACCCGGTGGAAGAACGTCCGGACCAGCACCGCGGTGTACGAGTTCTGCCAGCGGCGGCCCGAGCGGGCCAAGAAGATCCTGCGCAGCCTGGCGGTCAAGCGGCTGCCCGCCGGTTTCGACGTGGACAAGCACTTCACGCCGACGTACGACCCGTGGGACCAGCGGATGTGCCTGGTCCCGGACGGTGACTTCTTCAAGGCCGTCAAGCGGGGCAAGGCGCAGATCGTCACCGACCACATCGAGGCGTTCGAGCCCCGCGGGCTGCGCCTCTGCTCAGGCGAGCTGCTCGAGGCCGACGTGGTGATCAGCGCGACCGGGCTCGAGCTCAAGGCGCTCGGCGGGGTCCCGCTGTCGTTGGACGGGAGACCCGTCGTGCACGCCGAGCACGTGGTCTACAAGGGCATGATGCTCGACGGCGTGCCCAACCTCGCCTTCGCGATGGGCTACACCAACGCCTCCTGGACGCTGAAGGTCGACCTCGTCTCCTCCTACGTCAGCCGGGTGATCGCCCTGATGCGGCGTCGCGGCCAGGACGTCGTCACCCCACGGCTGCCGGGCGCGCCGATGGAGCGCACCCCGTTCATCAAGATGAGCTCGGGCTACTTCGACCGCGTACGGGACACGCTGCCGACCCAGGGCACCGCGGCCCCGTGGCGGCTGGTCGAGAACTACCGCAAGGACGCCACGATGTTCCTCGGGCCGGTGGACGACGGGGTGCTCGACTACGCGACGGCGCAGCCCGGTCAGGTGCTCAGCCGGTAGAAGCGCCACAGACCGAAGCCGTCGATCGGCATCACCTCGCACGTCGCGAACCCGGCCTGCTCGGCGTACGCCCGGAGGGTCTCGGTCCGCATCACCGTGCCGGTGGCGGCGCTCGGCAGGCTGGCACGGCCGTCGGGCAGGCACATCAGCAGGCTGAAGCCGTACATCAGGCGGTCGGTGTCCTCGCCCGGCGCAGTGAAGGTGTCCGCGACGGCCTCGTCCATGACGACCAGGCTGCCGCCCGGGGCGAGGGCGCGCCGCACGGCGGACAGCACCTCCACAGGGCGGGGCAGGTCGTGCACGCACTCCAGGGCGAAGGCGACGTCGTACGCCCCCTGGACCAGCTCGGCGGCGTCCTGGTGCAGGGTGCGGACCCGGTCGGTCAGTCCGGCGTCCTGGGTGTTGCGTCGGGCAAGCTGCACCGAGGGCTCGTCGAGGTCCACCCCGTCCACCCTCAGGTCAGGGTAGGTCTGCGCCAGCCCGATCCCGGACCAGCCGGTGCCGCAGCCGATGTCCAGCGCACGGGCTCCGGGGCGGCCGAGCGCCTGGTGCAGCCAGTCGACCCCCGCGAGCACCGGCGGCAGCTTGCGCAGGAACCACGGCCGGCTCATCGCGGCCTTCGCGTCCCGCACCTCGGCGCCCTGGGCCGCCCAGGACAACCCTTCCCCCGTGCGGTAGGCGTCGGATAGCGCCGGCAGCTGTCCGGCGGCGGCGCTGAGCATCCGGGCCATCGGGGCCAGGTAGCCGGTCGACAGATCCTCGGTGAACGCCCGCTCGGACGCGGGCGGCAGCGTGTAGACGCGCTGGCGGGCGTCCGGTTCGTCAGAGCTGTGCAGGAGTCCGGTGACGGACTGCTGCTCCAGCCACTCACGGGCATACCGCGCGTCGCTGCCCGTGCGGTCAGCCAGCTGGGCGGCCGTGGCCGGGTTGCCGACCAGCGCGCGATACCAGCCGAGTCGGTCGCCCAGGGCGATCGAGAGCAGATCGATCATGCCCAACGCTGACCCGGTGAGCCGGCCGGTGAGGTTGTCGGCGTCCATGAGGCATCTCTACCTGACGGGAACGGTCGAGCCGTGATGAGCGTCCTGCAATGTCGGGCTGACAGGATTTGAACCTGCGACCCCCTGACCCCCAGTCAGGTGCGCTACCAAGCTGCGCTACAGCCCGCGACAGGTGGAGAACCTACCAGCGCTCAGCCCTTGCCCCGCTTCTCCCGCACCTTGACGCTCACCTCGATGGGCGTACCGGCGAACCCGAAGTCCTCACGCAGCCTGCGCTCGATGAAGCGGCGGTAGCCGGCCTCGAGGAAACCGCTGGTGAACAGCACGAACCGCGGCGGGCAGGTGCCGGCCTGGGTGGCGAACAGCACCTTGGGCTGCTTGCCGCTACGGACCGGCGGCGGGGTCTCGGCGACCAGGTCATGGATCCAGGAGTTGAGCTTTGCCGTCGAGACGCGGGTCTCCCAGCCCGCGAGCGCCGTACGCATGGCCGGTCCCAGCTTGTCGACCGCCCGTCCGGTCAGGGCGCTGACGTTGACCCGGGGGGCCCAGGAGACCCGCGCGAGATCGCGGTCGATCTCCTTGTCCAGCAGGTAGCGGCGGTCCTCGTCGACCAGGTCCCACTTGTTGAACGCGAGCACCAGCGCCCGGCCGGCCTCGATCGTCATCGCGATCACCCGCTGGTCCTGCTCGGACAGCACGTCCCCGGCGTCGATCAGCACGACCGCGACCTCGGCGGTCTCCAGGGCGGCCTGCGTACGCAGGGACGAGTAGTACTCGGCGCCCGACGCGTGGCTGACCCGGCGACGCAACCCCGCGGTGTCGACAAACTTCCAGGTCTCCCCATCGACCTCGACCAGGCTGTCGACCGGGTCACGGGTGGTGCCGGCAACGCTGTCGACCAGCACCCGCTCCTCGCCCACCAGCCGGTTGAGCAGCGAGCTCTTGCCGACGTTGGGTCGACCGATCAGCGCGACCCGGCGGGGTCCGCCGGCCTCGGGGTCGCGGTCCGGCGGCGCCTCGGGCAGGGCGTTCAGGATGGCGTCGAGCAGGTCGCCGCTGCCTCGACCGTGCAGGGCGCTCACGACGTACGGCTCCCCCAGCCCCAGGCTCCACAGAGCAGCGGCGTCGGACTCGGCGCGCTCGTCGTCGACCTTGTTGGCCGCGAGCACGACCGGCTTGCCGGACCGGCGCAACACCTTGACGACGGCGTCGTCGGCCTCGGTCGCGCCGACCGTGGTGTCGATGACGAACAGCACGGCGTCGGCCGCACTGATCGCGATCTCGGCCTGGGCGCTGACCTGAGCGGCGAGCCCGTCGGCCTCGGGGTCCCAGCCGCCGGTGTCGACCAGGGTGAACGCACGCCCCCGCCACTGCGCGTCGTAGGTGACCCGGTCGCGGGTGACGCCGGGAACGTCCTGCACGACGGCCTCGCGGCGTCCCAGCAGGCGGTTGACCAAGGTCGACTTGCCGACGTTAGGACGCCCGACGACAGCAAGGACGGGCTGCGGGGCGGTCGGGGTCGTGCCGACCGGGGTCAGTTCGGGGGTGCTCATGGGGGGCCAATCGGAAGCTCGGCTGTGTCGCGCCGACGCCTGCGCGGGCCGGCTCGGCGGGGCGCAGCTGCTCGCCGGCCGCTCCTACGGTACGGCTCGGGACGGGAGCGCCGTCCAGATCGTCGTGCGAGGCGCGCCCCGGCGGTCGGAACGAGACCGTCCGAGGACCGAGCTCACCCGCTCAAGGCACCAGTCCTGCCTGCTCGACGAGCTGCAGCACGGCCTCGGCGACCTCGGCGGCGGTCAGTGCGGTGGCGTCCAGGTGCACAGCCCCGTCCGCAGCCACCAGCGGGCTGGCCGCGCGCGAGCTGTCGAGCCGGTCGCGGCGCGCGAGATCGGCCGCGACGGCGAGCACGTCCGGCGGCCCGGCGATCCCGGCGTCGCCGTCCGCAGCCCGTCGCGCGGCTCGCACCGCCTGGTCGGCGTCGAGATAGACCTTCACCGCGGCGGTCGGCAGCACGACGCTCGCGATGTCGCGGCCCTCGACCACGGCGGCTCGGCCGGCGCTCACACGCTGCAGGGCGACGAGCAGGGTGCGCACGCCCGGGTGGGCGCTGACAGCGCTCACCGCAGCCGTCACCGGGGCGCTGCGGATCTGGGCGGAGACGTCCCTGCCGTCGAGCCGGACCGCGGGGGCGGCGGGGTCGGTGACCAGCACGAGGCCGACGCGATCCACCAGGGCCGTGACCAGCCGGGTGACGCCGACCTCGTCCGACGGGTCGACCCCGGCCTCGAGCACCGCCACCGTGGCCGCCCGGTAGGTGGCGCCCGTGTCGACATATCGCCAACCGAGGCGCAGGGCGACGGCACGCGACACGGTGCTCTTGCCTGACCCGGACGGTCCGTCCAACGCGATGTGCCCGCCCGGCGCGCGCTCGTCGTCGTCCGCGGGTGCGGTGTTGAGGTGGGTGATGTCGGGCTCCTGGCTCGTGCGGGCGATGATCGCGGACGCTACCGCCGCGTGGCCACCCGGACACCCTGACAGCCCGCCTGCCGCCTGCCGCCTCCCGCGCGGTGATCATGGGCTGTGGGCGACACCGGGCCGCTTCGAGCTGATGATCGCGAAGCAGGGGTCAGCGCACGACCGCCCAGCCGGCTGCCCGGAGCACCGTGCGCGCCTGCTCCTGCGCCTGGGTGCGGACCACCAGCTCGATCACCCCGGTGGGCCGGCCGGTGAGGTGCTCGACCCGGACGTCCTCGACGTTGACGCCGCCCTCCCCCGCCGCGGTGAGCAGCGCGGCCAGCCGGCCAGGCGCGTCGGTGACCGACACGACGACGGTCGCGAACGCGGCTCCCCGCTCCCCCCGCTTGACCGGGACCAGCTCACGCCCCGCGCGGCCGCGCTGAAGCAGGTCGTGCACCGCGGCGCCGCCGTCCTGACCCTCGCGCAACGATTGCGCCGCAGCGGCCAGGTCGTCGGCCAGGGACTGCAGGACGGGGGCGATGTTCTTGGCGTTGAGAGTCAGCACCTCGCGCCACAGGTCCGGGTCGCTGGCGGCCAGCCGGGTGCTGTCCTGCAGGCCGGGCCCGGCGAGCGGCGGGGCCGTCCGCACGGCCATGGCCTGAGGATCGAACACGCCCGGCCGGGGGTCGAGGACCCGCGGGGGAACGAGTCTGGCGGCCAGCGCGCTGGCCGCCAGCTGAGGGACGTGGCTGACCAGGGCGACGATCGCGTCGTGCTCGTCCGGGTCCAGCTGCACAGGTTCGGCGCCCACGTCACGCGCGAGGACCGTCACGTCGTGCTGCGCCCGGCTCGTCGTCCGCGGTCCGGGACAGATCGCCCACGGCCGTCCGGCGAACAGGTCACCGGTCGCCGCGTCCGGACCGTTCACCTCGCGACCGGCCATCGGGTGACCTCCGCAGAACGACCGGGGCAGGCCGCCCAAGGCCTCGACCTCACGCTGAACAGGAGCCTGCACACTGCACACGTGGGTGTAGGTGAACCCCACGCCCTGGCGCTGCAGGTCCACCAGCTGCCTGGCGACCGCGCTGGGTGGTGTGGCGACCACGACGAGCCCCACCCGCTCGGACCCGTCGAAGACCCGACCGGCCCCGCGAGCGACGGCGCGTCGCAGCACGTCGGGCGATGCGTCGACCAGCAGCACGTCACGGGTCGCGGCCAAGGCGAGCCCCAGCGAGGTGCCGAGCAGCCCGCTCCCGACGATCAGGACGTCGGCCGTCACCCGCCCGACCCGCCCGACCCGCCCGACCCGCCCGACCCGCCCGACCGGCCCGACCGGCTCACAGCCCGGTCGCCGCCGGCCGGTCCGGGCACAGTCCGGTCGCAGCCCGAGAGATCGCAGCCCGTGCGGTCATCGCCCGTGCGGTCATCTCCCGTGCGGTCATCGCGCGTGCGGTCATCTCCCGTGCGGTCATCGCGCGTGCGGTCACAGCCCGACGAGCTCGTAGAGGGAGGCGAGCTCCTGCCGGTTCAGCGCTCGCGGGCGACCGGGCTTCTGGGCGCCCAGCTGGATCGGCCCCACCGCGGTGCGCACGAGTCGCTGCACCGGGTGGTCGACCGCGTCCAGCATGCGCCGCACGATGTTCTTGCGGCCCTCGTGGAGCACGATCTCGACCAGCACGCGGTTGGCGTTGCTGTCGACCAGGCGGAACGAGTCGACGGTGGCGGGTCCGTCCTCCAGATCGATCCCGGCACGCAGCCGGCGACCCACGTCGCGCGCCAACGGGCCGATCACCTCGGCCAGGTAGGTCTTGCTCACCTGATAGCTCGGGTGCGCGAGCCGGTGGGCCAGCTCACCGTCGTTGGTCAGCAGCAGCAGTCCTTCGGTGTCGACGTCGAGCCGGCCGACGTGGAACAGGCGGGTGGCACGGTCCTTGACGAGCTCGCCGACGTGCGGACGACCGTCCGGGTCGCTCATCGCGGTGAGCATCCCGGCCGGCTTGTTGAGCGCCAGGTGCACCTGGCCGGTCGCTGTGGTGATGCGCATGCCGTCGACCCGAACGATCTGCTTCTCCGGGTCGACCCGACGACCCTGCACCAGGACAGGCTCACCGTCGATCGAGATGCGCCCCTCGTCGATCATCACCTCGCAGGCGCGGCGGGAACCGACGCCCGCCGCCGCAAGCACCTTCTGCAGGCGGATGCCCGCAACGCCCTCGGGCGCCGACGCGTCTTTGTGGTCTGTCATGTCTTAACCTCTGGTTGAGGACGAGTCATTGTTGCCTCGTCGAGTTCTTCTTCGCTCAGGTTCGGCAGCATCGGGGCCAGCGATGGCAGGTCGTCGAGGCCGGCGAGACCCAGCTTTTCGAGCAGCAGCGGGGTCGTCCCATACAGGATGGCAGCCGAGCCGTCCTCGTTGCCGAGCTCCGCGATCAGGCCCCGCCCCATCAGGGTCCGCACCACCCCGTCCACGTTCACACCGCGGATCGCGCCGACCCGCGACCGGGTGACCGGCTGTCGATAAGCGATCACCGCAAGCGTCTCCAGAGCCGCCTGGCTCAGCCGTCCCGTCTGCCCGTCCAGGACGAAGCGCTGAACGTACGGCGCACAGGCGGTCCGGGTGAACAACCGCCAGCCGCCAGCGACCTGCCTCAGGCTGAAACCCCGTCCCTGTGCGTCATAGTCCTCTGACAGCCGCCGTAGGGTCTGCTCGACCTCGGCCGTCGCTCTCTCCGAGACCTGTGCGAGCAGCAGCGACGACACCGGCTTGTCGGTGACCAGCAGGACGCTCTCGACGATCGCCGCCAGCTGGGGAGGTCCGGACGACTCGAGCGACCCGGCCGGCCCGGGGGTCGCGCGGCCCGGCGCACGTGCCGTCTCAGTCTCGATTGCGGTCTCTACGTCGATCTCGACCTCAGAGTCAGTCATCATTCATCGCCTGGCCGACAACCCAGTGGACGTGCAGCTCCCCCATCGCTTCCGCCTGAGCGAAGGAGACCCGCCCTTCACGAAAGAGCTCCAGCAGCCCGAGGAACCGCGCCACCACCTCCAAGGTGCCGGCGCAGTCCCCCGTCAGCACACGGAAGGACGCCGTGCCCGCCCGCTGGAGCATGTCCCGGAGCAGCGCGATCTGCTCCGGGACGCTCACGTGCGCCCCGTGCAGATGGGTCAGGCCCACCTGCGGCTCCGGTCTCGGGGTCAGCGCCTGGGCCGCGAGGGCGGCGAAGCGCTCCGCGTCGAGCCCGAGGACGACCTCGGGCAGGATCGCAGCGAGCGCCGGGTCGAGCGGGACGGCGCGAGGGTGGCGCTCAGCCTGCTCGACCACGAGCAGCTCGAGATGACCGGCAGCGGTCTTGTAGGCGCGATACTGCAGAAGCCGGGCAAAAAGCAGGTCGCGGGCCTCGAGCACGGCCAGGTCCTCGTCGTCCTCGACCACGCTGCCCGGGAGCAGCCGTGCCGTCTTCAGGTCGAGCAGGGTGGCTGCGACCACCAGGAACTCGGTGGCCTGCCCCAGGTCCCACGCCTGGCCGGCAGCCCGGATATGGGCGATGAACTCGTCGGTGACCTGCGAGAGCGCCACCTCCGTGACGTCCAGCTGATGCTTGCCGATGAGCGTCAGGAGCAGGTCGAAGGGACCCTCGAAGACGTCGAGCCGGACGGCGAAAGGCGTGACCGCAGCACGACCGCGCCCTTGAGCTCCTTCGCTGACGGTGAGCACGCAGCTCAGCCGCCGGTCACGAGGGCGACGAGCGGGGACAGGATCGCGTCCAGGACGATCGGGAGCAGCGCCCGGTTGCCCCCGAGCGGCAGCAGGAGCAGCGCTAGCACGATGGCGATCCCGATGTTGCGCTCGACCAGCTGCAGCTGAGCCTTCTGCCACCCGATCGACCGGGGTGCAGCCGCGAAGAGCACCTGGCCGCCCGGCAGCGGGGGCAGCGGCACCAGGGCCAGCGCACCGGTGTAGGTCCCCGCGAGCCCGAACAGCAGCAGGGCGCGTTCAGCGATCGGCAGGTTGCTGCTGCCCTGCTGCAGGACGAACGAGTAGGGGATGCCGGACTGCAGGGGGATGCCGCTGACGGCCCGGAAGGCGACCAGCAGACCGAGCCCGACAGCGAGCACGATCACCGGACCGGTCAGCACGGCGAACGCCACCGAGCCGGCCCGCCGTCGGTGGGCGGGGCGCTCGACCGGCTTGGCCCAGCCGACGCCCGCGATCAAGGCGGCGACAGCGCCGAAGGGGTCCAGCTGACGGCGTGGGTCAGGGACGAGCCGGCCTTCCGGGCCCAGGGCGGACCGCAGACCGTCCTGTCGGTCCTGGCGTGCGGCGATCCGCGCCGTCACCCAGCCGCTGAAGGTCAGCAGGACGACCGTCGCGAGCACCAGCAGCAGCAAGGACAGGGGGTCGCCGAGAGAACGAAGCACCTCAGGCTCCGGAGAGCCGACGGACGAGAGTGCTGTCCTCGCCGCGGCTCTCCAGGTCGCGCAGCGCGCTCGCGAGCGCCTCGCGCACGATCCTGCCCCGGTCGACCGCGACGCCGTGCTCGCCGCGCAGGGTCAGCCGCGCTCGTTCCAGATCGAGCAGCTCGGCCTGCGAGACGTAGACGGTGATCTTCTCGTCGTGCCGCTCACGCCCAGAGGTGACCTTGACCGCGAGGGCCTTGGCCCTGCGGCGTGCCGGCCGCTTCTTGATCGACGTGTCGACCTGACCGGTCCTTGGTCCCGGGGTCCCGGACGTGCCGGCCGTCGACCCGTTCTCGACGCCGCTGCTCGACGCGCCCAGCGGTGGCGTAAGACTCTCGAACCCGTCCAGCACCCCCTGCCCGCTCCCCGCCTCGCGTGCCAGGGCAGGGGCCGTCGGCCGGAACAGCTCATCGGCCCCGGGGAGCGGCCGGCGGCTCATCGACGCTCTCCGGCCGGACGGGCTGAGGTCGTGCCGGCCGGGGCACGGGCCAGCAGCTCGCGTGCCAGGTCGCGGTAGGCACGGGCCCCGAGCGAGCTGCTCGCGTACGTCGTGATGGGCTCCCCCGCGACCGTGGTCTCCGGGAAGCGGACGGTGCGGTTGATCACCGTGTGGAAGACCTTCTCTCCGAACGCCTCGACGAGGCGGGTGAGGACCTCCCGACCGTGCAGCGTGCGGGAGTCATACATGGTGGCCAGCAGACCTTCGACCTCCAGGTCAGGGTTGAGCCTTTCCCGCACCTTCTCGATCGTCGTGATGAGGAGCGCGACACCTCGGAGAGCGAAGTACTCGCACTCGAGCGGGATGATCACTCCGTCGGAGGCGGTGAGGGCGTTGACGGTCAGCAGCCCGAGCGACGGCTGGCAGTCGATGAGGACGATGTCGTAGTCCTGGACGACCGGGGCGAGCACGCGCTTCAGGGTCTGTTCCCGCGCCACCTCGTTGACCAGCTGCACCTCCGCCGCTGACAGGTCGATGTTGCTGGGCAGCAGGTCCATGCCAGGGATCTCGGTCTCGAGCAGGATGTCACGGGCGGTGACGTCCCGGTCCATCAGCAGGTTGTGGACCGTCGTCTCGAGAGCAAGCGGGTTGACCCCGAGCCCGACCGACAGCGCGCCCTGCGGGTCGAAGTCGACCAGGAGCACGCGACGTCCGTACTCGGCGAGCGCAGCCCCGAGGTTGATGGTCGACGTCGTCTTGCCGACCCCGCCCTTCTGGTTGCACATCGACAGGATCCGGGCCGGGCCGTGGCTGCGCAGCTGCTCCGGCTCCTCGAAGACCGGCAGCCTGCGCCCGGTCGGACCGACCCCGGCAGCGAGCGCTGCCGACAGGCTTGCCGGGATGCCACCTTGGCCGACCGGAAGGGATGTCGACACGTGGCTAGGTCTCCTGGTCTGTAAGTCGGTAAGTCGGCAAGTCGGGAAGTCTTGCTGCAGGGGCGACCCTACCGAGCCCGTGGATGACTGGCGGCGTAGACCTCCCGAAGACGGTCCACGGTGACCAGCGTGTAGATCTGCGTCGTGGTGACCGAGGCGTGGCCCAGCAGCTCCTGGACGACCCGGATGTCGGCGCCACCGTCCAGCAGGTGAGTGGCGAAGGAGTGCCGCAGCACGTGCGGCGAGACCCGGCCCTCGAGCCCTGCCCGGTCTGCCGCCGTCTGCAGCACCGCCCAGGCGCTCTGCCGCGAGAGGCGTCCCCCGCGCTGGTTGAGAAAAGCCGCCGGGGTCCGGCCGGTCGACAGCGCCGGTCGCCCGCGTACGAGGTAGGCCTCGACCGCCGCCGAGGCGTAGGAACCGACCGGCACCAGACGCTGCCGTCCGCCCTTGCCGGACAGCCGGAGCAGCCCCTCGGCCCGCACCAGGTCGTCGACGTCGAGCCCGACGACCTCGGAGATCCGGGCTCCCGTGCCGTACAGCAGCTCGAGCAGCGCCCGGTCCCTCAGGGACAGCGGGGTGTCGCCAGCGGAGGACGCCTCCAGCAGCATCTCGACCTCGTCGAGGGTGATCGCTTTCGGCAGCCGGCGGTCGGCGGACGGGGGTGACACCTCGCGGGACGGGTCGTGCGCGGTGAGGCCTTCGCGGTGCGCGAAGCGGTGCAGCCCGCGCACCGCGACGACGGCCCGGCCCGCCGACGTGGCTGACAGCGGCGGGTGGGCCGGTGAGCCTTCCCTCAGGTCGGCGAGGAAGGCAGCGACGTCGCTCTCGTCCACCTGGGACAGGTCGGGCAGGTCGTCGAGATGCTCGAGGTAGCGACGCAGGTCCCGTCGGTAGGACGAGAGCGTGTTCACGGAGAGCCCGCGCTCGACCGTTAGGTGGTCGAGGTAACGCTCGGTGACCTGCGCCGGGGTCAGCCCAGCGCCTCGGTGAGCGGGGTGTAGGGCAGGCCGTGCGCCGCAGCGACCGGTTCGGACACCAACGCCCCGTCGACCGTCGTGACCCCGAGCGCGAGCGCCGGGTCGCGTTCGGCGGCCTTGCGCACCCCGTGCTCGGCCACCTCGAGGATGTAGGGCAGGGTCACGTTCGTCAGGGCGTACGTCGAGGTGTGCGGCACGGCGCCTGGCATGTTGGCGACGCAGTAGAACAGCGACCCCTCGACCATGAACGTCGGGTCGGAGTGGGTCGTCGCGTGGGTCGACTCGAAGCAGCCACCCTGGTCGACCGCGATGTCCACCAGCACCGAGCCCGGCTTCATCCGGGCCACGAGCGCGTCCGTGATCAGCACCGGCGCCTTGGCGCCGGCCACCAGCACGGCACCGATGACCAGGTCGGCGTCGAGCACCGCCTTCTCCACCTCGTAGGCGTTGGACGCCACCGTCTGCAGGTGCCCCTGATAGATCCGGTCGGCCTCGCGCAGCTTGCGCAGGTCCCGGTCGAGCACGAGCACCTCGGCCTGCATCCCGACAGCGATCGCGGCGGCGTTCATGCCGGAGACGCCGGCGCCGAGCACGACGACCTTCGCGGCGTAGACGCCGGACACCCCGCCCATGAGCACGCCACGCCCGCCCGCCTCGCGCTGCAGGCAGTGCGCCCCGACCTGAGGTGCCATCCGACCGGCAACCTCCGACATCGGGGCCAGCAGCGGCAGCGAGCCGTCGGGCGCCTGGACCGTCTCGTACGCGATCGAGGTGGTCTTGCTCTGCATCAACGCCTCGGTGCACGGCCGGTCCGCGGCCAGGTGCAGGAAGGTGAACAGCAGCAGGTCCGAACGCATGTAGCCGTACTCCGAGGCCATCGGCTCCTTGACCTTGAGCACCAGCTCGGCCTCGCCCCAGACCTCGTCGGCGGTCGCCACCAGGCGAGCGCCGGCAGCCACCAGCTCCTCGTCGGTGATCGAGCTGCCGAGGCCAGCCCCGGCCTGCACGATCACCTCGTGCCCGCGTTGGGACAGCTCGGTGACCCCGGACTGGGTCAGCGCGACCCGATATTCGTTGTCCTTGACCTCGGTCGGTACGCCTACTCGCATGCCGAGACCCTAAACCCCACGATCATCGTCGTGAGACCGGGGTCACGTCTGCGCGCCGCCGGCGTCCGGTCGTGCCCGCCACGGCGCGTCGGCCGGGCGCAGCCCCTCGAACCCGCGACGTTGCGCCTCGGCGGCGGCCAGCAGGCCGACGCAGGCCGGCCCGTTCTCCAGCTCCCCTTCGAGCACCCGCGCCACAGCCTCCGCCAACGGGATCCGCGACGAGGTCATCTCCAGCTCCTCGTGCTCCTGCACGTCGCGGTGCACCTCGTGCAGGTCACGCGCGAGATAGATCCGGATCGCCTCATCGGTCATCCCAGGGCTGGTGAGGATGTCGGCCAGGACGTGCCAGGTGCGCGCACCGAGGCCGGCTTCCTCCGCCAGCTCACGCGCGGCCGCCAGGTGGGCCTTCTCGTCGCGCTTGTCGAGCAGTCCGGCGGGCAGCTCGTCGAGCTGACGGCGCACCGGGTGCCGATACTGGTGGACCAGCACGACCCGGCCCTCGTCGTCCAGGGCGATGACGCCCACCGCCCCGGGGTGCACGACCACGTCGCGCTGGCTCGTCGTGTCGCCGGGCATCGTCACGGTGTCGCGCCGGACGCTGATGATCCGCCCCTCGTACGCCGTCTCGGACTCGGTCGTCTCGTACGCGTGGCTCATGCGCCCAACCTAGGCCCGCCAGGCGTACGCGCCCGGAGGCGTCACCGGCACCGACCACCAGCCCACGTCCCGCGCCGTCATCAGGGGAACCCCCGATGACGCGGGCCCCGTCAGGGGAGGCTCCGATGGGCCGCGATGTCATCGGGGGAACCCCCGATGGAGCGGGGGCAACGGACTAGAGCGGCAGCATCCGACCCTCGGCGCGGTCGACCGCGGCGGCGACGAAGGCCGCGAACAGCGGGTGCGCCCGGGTCGGCCGGGACCGGAACTCCGGGTGCGCCTGGGTGCCGACGAAGAACGGGTGCTCTGTCTCCGGCAGCTCCGCGATCTCGACCAGGGTGCCGTCCGGCGAGGTGCCCGAGAAGACCAGACCAGCCGCTTCCAGCGCCGGCCGGTAGGCGTTGTTGACCTCGTAGCGGTGGCGGTGACGCTCGGTCGCAGGCTGCCCGTCGTACGCCTGCTCGGCGACCGAGCCCTTCAGGAGCTTGGTCGGCCAGAGCCCGAGCCGCATGGTGCCGCCCATGTCACGGTCCCCGGCCACGACGTCCTTCTGGTCGGCCATCGTCGCGATCACCGGGTCCGGGGTGGCGGGGTCGAACTCGGTCGAGCCCGCCTTCTCGATCCCGGCCAACGACCGAGCCACCTCGATCACCATGCACTGCAGGCCGAGGCACAGGCCGAGGACCGGGATCTTCTGCTCGCGTGCGAAGGTGATCGCCCCGAGCTTGCCCTCGATGCCGCGGACCCCGAACCCGCCGGGCACGAGCACCCCGTCGACCCCCTCCAGCGCCGCAAGAGCGCCCGCCGGGTCGGCGCAGTCGTCCGAGCCGATCCAGCGCAGGTCGATCCGGGCGTCGCTGGCGAACCCGCCGGCCCGGACGGCCTCGGTGACCGACAGATAGGCGTCCGGAAGGTCGACATATTTGCCGACCAGCGCGATGGTGACGGTGCGGGCCGGGTGGTGGACCCGCTGCAGCAGCCGGTCCCAGTCGGTCCAGTCGACGTCTCGGAAGGGTAGTCCGAGCCGGCGTACGACATAGGCGTCCAGCCCCTCGCTGTGCAGCACCCGGGGGATGTCATAGATCGAGGCCGCGTCGATCGCCGAGACGACCGCCTCGGGCTCCACGTCGCACATCGAAGCGATCTTGGTCTTGATGCCGTCGTGCAACGGTCGGTCCGACCGGCAGACGATCGCGTCGGGCGTGATGCCGATCCCGCGGAGCGACTGCACCGAGTGCTGGGTGGGCTTGGTCTTCAGCTCCCCGCTCGGTCCGAGGTAGGGCACCAGCGAGACGTGCAGGAAGAAGCACCGCGCGCGACCGACCTCCTGACGCACCTGCCGGGCGGCCTCCAGGAACGGCAGCGACTCGATGTCGCCGACGGTGCCGCCGA
>JBBSTI010000060.1:0-20024 GCA_038236005.1 Mycobacteriales bacterium
AGGGTCGCGCGTTCGGCGACGTCCCGCTCAACCTGGAATACAAGCTCGAGGTCTGGGACAGCCCCAACTCGGCCGGCGTCATCATCGACGCGCTCCGTTGCGCAAAGATCGCCATGGACCGCGGCGAGGGCGGCCCGGTGCAGGCGGCGTCGACCTACTTCATGAAGAGCCCGCCCGAGCAGGTCCGCGACGACGTCGCCAAGGACGCGCTCGAGGCCTGGATCAAGGGCACCACGATCGAGAACGAGCGCCCCGAGCACTAGGTCCCGCCACGGCTCGACCTGTCGACGGCCCGATCCCCGGTGGGGGTCGGGCCGTTCTCGTGCCATGAAGGCCTGCGAGTCGTAGCCTCAGGAGATGCTCGGCCGCCGTACGGATCTGTCGAAGGTCCTTTCCGTACGCGACTTCCGGCGCCTGCTCGCGGTGCGGATGGTCGGTCAGGCCGGTGACGGAGTCTTCCAGACCGCCCTGTTCGCGGCAGTGTTCTTCAACCCGCAGGACGCGACCTCCGCGGCCCAGGCGGCGTCGGCGTTCGCGGTGGTGCTGCTGCCCTACAGCCTGCTCGGCCCGTTCGCCGGCGTGCTGCTCGACCGGTGGAGCCGGCAGCGCGTGCTGCTGGTCGGCAACCTCGCCCGGGCGGTGCTGGTCCTGTCCTTCGCCCTGGCCATCGGTGGCGTCTCGGCCACCTCGCCGCTCGTCCAGGGGCTCGCCCTGCTCACCATCTCGATCAGCCGCTTCCTGCTGTCCGGGCTCTCCGCGGCGCAGCCGCACGTGGTCGATCGCCATCGTCTGGTGATCGCCAACTCGACCAGCACGACGCTCGGTGGGGGCGCCGCGATCGTCGGCGGGGCGCTGGCGGTGGGGATCGGCAGCTCGACCGCCGGGACCGGGTCGGGCCGGATCGCCCTGGTGGGCGTGGTCTTCTACCTGGTGGCGGGGCTGCTCACGGCACGCTTGCCGTACGCCCTGCTCGGACCGGACCACCCGCCGACGCGCCCCCTGCGACACGCGCTCGGTGAGGTGCTGCGCGGGGTGCGCGAGGGGGCACAGCACGTCCGCCGGCGCGGCGAGGCGTTCCGCGGGCTGTGCGCGATCGGTGCGCACCGGTTCTTCTTCGGGCTGTCCTTCGTCACCACCCTGCTGCTCTACGCGCCCGGCGGTGCTGTGGGCCGGGGGGTGAGCGGGCTGGCGGCGATCATCGTGGCGACCGGGCTCGGTGGTCTGCTGGCCGCGGCGCTGACGCCCGTGCTTGTCGCCCGGGTCGGGCCCCCGCAGTGGATCGTCACGCTGTTCGCGGTGGCCGCCGCCGTCCAGGTCGTCCTGGGGCTCACCTTCCGGCACGTACCGCTGGTGATCGCCGCCTTCGTGCTCGGGCTCGCCGCCCAGGGGGCCAAGATCACCGTGGACTCGCTGCTGCAGGCCCAGGTGGCCGACGACTTCCGGGGCCGGGTGTTCTCCTTCTACGACACCGCGTTCAACCTCAGCTTTGTCGCGGCCGGCGCGTGCGCGGCGTTCCTGCTGCCGGATGACGGCCGGTCGGTGCTGGTGGTCCTGGTCGTGGGCGGCGGCTACCTGACGACGGCCGCGCTCTACGCCCTGGCAACTGCCCGCGCGCGTGATCGCCGTCACGTTATGGTCCCGGGATGAGCTTCAGCCTCGCCGGCATCCTGACCCGATGGGCGTCCGAGACGCCCGATCGACCCGCCCTGACCCTGGGGGCGCAGACACTCTCCTGGCGTGAGCTGCTCGGGAGGTCGCAGTCCGTGGCCGGTGCGCTCGCGGCCGAAGGGGTCGGGCGCGGCGACCGGGTGGCGTTCCTCGACAAGAACGGCCTGGCCTACTTCGAGGTGCTCTTCGGGGCGGCGATGCTCGGCGCGGTCGACGTCGCCGTCAACTGGCGCCTCGCGCCCCCGGAGATGGCGTTCATCATCAACGACTCCGGCGCCACCGTGCTCGTGGTCCACAGCGACCTCGCGCCGGCGCTGGCCGCCTTCGAGAGCTCGCTGACGACGGTGACGACGATCGTGCTGGTCGGCGCCTCGGACGGGACGCACCTGTCGTACGAGGACTGGCTGTCGGCCGCCGCACCGGTGCCCGAGCCGGTCGTCGTGACCGACGCTGACATCTGTCTGCAGCTCTACACCTCCGGCACCACCGGGCTCCCCAAGGGAGCGATGCTCGACAACGGCAACTTCAGCGGGCTGCTGGACATGGCCGGGCAGCTGGAGATGGGCCCGGACGCGGTCAACCTCGCCGCGATGCCGATGTTCCACATCGGCGGCTCGGGCTGGGCGCTGTTCGGGATGAGCCTCGGCGCCCACACCGTGCTGCTGCGCGAGCTGGACCCGGCCGCGCTGCTCGCCCTCATCCCTGAGCACGGCATCACGCACGCCTTCCTGGTGCCGGCCGCGCTGCTGTTCCTCACTCTCACGCCCGGGGTGGAGGAGATGGACCTCTCCTCTCTGCAGGCCCTGGCGTACGGTGCCAGCCCGATCTCCGAAGACCTGCTCCAGCGCTGCCAGGACGTCTTCGGCTGCGGTTTCTACCAGGTGTACGGCCTCACCGAGACCACCGGCGCGATCACCCTGCTGACCCCGGACGACCACCGCGACACCGCTCACCGCGAACGTCTGCGGTCAGCCGGGCGGCCGATGAACGGCGTCGAGATCCGCTGCGTCGACCTGCTGTCCGGCGACGACGTGCCGGACGGGGAGGTCGGCGAGGTGCTGATCCGCACCCGGCAGAACATGGCCGGCTACTGGGGTCAGCCGGAGGCGTCAGCGGTCGTGCTCGAGGGCGACTGGTTTCGGTCCGGCGACGCCGGCTACCTCGTCGACGGCTATCTGTTCCTGCACGACCGGGTCAAGGACATGGTCCTGACCGGCGGGGAGAACGTCTACCCGGCCGAGGTCGAGAACGCGCTGACCAAGCACCCGTCGGTCGCCGACGCGGCCGTGATCGGGGTGCCGTCGGACCGGTGGGGCGAGGACGTGAAGGCGTTCGTGGTGCCGGCGCCGGGTGCCACCGTCTCCAGCGAGGAGCTGGTCGCTTTCGTCCGCACGCAGCTGGCCGGGTTCAAGGTCCCTCGTACGGTCGAGGTGATCGACGTCCTGCCCCGCAACCCGTCGGGCAAGGTGCTGAAGAAGGACCTGCGCAAGCCCTACTGGGAGGGTCGCGACCGCGCGATCAGCTGAGCCGCGCCCGCGGCCACCCCTCGCCGCGCTGCGCCCACCGCGCGCCCTCCCTGCGCCATCAGGGGTTCCCCCGATGATCCGGCGGCGATGAGGGGACGATCTGATGGGCTTCGCGGCCATCAGGGGTTCCCCCGATGACCCGCGCCCGCCCCCGATGACCCGCACCCGCGCCCGCCCCCGATGACCCGCGCCCGCACCTGCGCGCACGGGTCGGGTCAGCGGTCGCGTTCAGCCGCCCAGGCGTGCAGCTCGGCCACCGCACGCGCCTGTTCCAGCGGGCCGTGCTCCATCCGCAGGGCCAGCAGGTGCTTGAGCGCCGCGCCCACCGTGCGGGACGGCCCGATCCCGAGCAGCGCCATCACCTGCTCCCCGGACAGGTCGGGCCGGATCCGGTCCAGCTCCTCCTTCTCGCGCAGCTCGGCGATCCGGGTCTCGAGGTCGTCGTAGGCCGAAGCCAGTGCCGCGGCCCGCCGCCGGTTGCGGGTGGTGCAGTCCGACCGGACCAGCAGGTGCAGCCGGTCCAGGTGCGGCCCGGCGTCGGTGACGTATCGGCGTACGGCGCTGTCGGTCCAGGCCGACTGCGAGGGCTGGCCACCCGGCGCGCTGGCGCCGGCAGGGCGATACCCGTGGAAGCGCAGGTGCAGCTCGGTCAGCAGTGTCACGGCCTCGACGACGTCCTTGCCGTACGTCAACGCCTGCAGACGCTTCTTCGCCATCTTGGCCCCGACCACCTCGTGGTGGTGAAAGCTCACCCCGCCGCCGGCCTCGTGCCGACGGGTGCGCGGCTTGCCGATGTCGTGCAGCAACGCTGCTAGCCGCAGCACGAGGTCGGGTCCGGCGGGCTCGAGCGCGATCGCGTTGGCGAGCACCTGGAGCGAGTGCTCGTAGACGTCTTTGTGCTGGTGGTGCTCGTCGATCTCCAGCTGCAGCCCGGGCAGCTCGGGCACCACGTGCGCCGCGACCCCGGTGTCGACGAGCAGCCGCAGCCCGGCGCGGGGATCGGTGCCGAGCAGCAGCTTGGACAGCTCCTCCTTGACCCGCTCCTTGGTGATGATCTCCATCCGGTCGGCCATCGCCGTCATCGCGTCCACCACCTCCGGCGCGACCGTCAGCCCGAGCTGGGAGACGAACCGGGCTGCCCGCAGCATCCGGAGCGGGTCGTCGCCAAAGCTCAGCTCGGGGGCGCCCGGCGTACGCAGAACGCCGGCGGCCAGGTCGTCCAGGCCGCCGTACGGGTCGACGAACGCCCCCGGCTCAGCCCAGCCGGGCACCGCGACCGCCATCGCGTTGACGGTGAAGTCCCGGCGAAGCAGGTCGTCGGTGAGCGAGTCGCCGTAGGTGACGGTGGGGTTGCGCGAGCTGCGGTCGTACGCCTCGGCCCGCCAGGTCGTGATCTCCACGCGCATCCCGCGGTGCTGCAGGCCCACCGTCCCGAACGCCAGCCCGGTGTCCCAGGTGGCCTCGGCGTAACCCTCGACCAGGCGCTGCACGGTCTCCGGCCGGGCGTCGGTGGTCAGGTCGAGGTCGCCCGACTCCCGGCCGAGCAGCGCGTCGCGGACCGGGCCGCCGACCAGGTGCAGGGTGTGGCCGGCGGCGGCGAACCGCTCGCCGAGCGGGACGAGGACGGGCTCGAGCGCGCGCAGGGCCTTGAGCGCGTGCGCCTGGAGCACGACAGGATCGACGGTGGTCACCCGTCCACGCTAGGAGAGACCACCACCGGGTTCGCCGGCCCTGCGCGCCACGCGGTCTGACCGGCGGGCGGCCCTCATCGGGGGTTCCCCCGATGAGCTGCGGGCGCATCGGAGCTTCCCCTGACGCCGCCACCCTCATCGGGGGATCCCCTGACGAGGCGGAACGGCACCGTGACCGGGGACAGCGAGAGGCGGGCGTGACACGACGTGCCGGGGTGGCGAGCGCCTCGACCTGGCCGCCGTACCCTGCTGAGGTGCCCCCCGTGCCCTCTTCGCCCGCCCGGCGACCCGGGGGCGCGCGGATGCGGCGGGTCAACGAGACCAGCGCCGGCGGTCTGGTGCTGGACCGCAGCAGCAGCCGACAGGCCCGCGGAGCGCTGATCGGTCGGCTCGATCGGCGCGGCAGGCTGCTCTGGTCGCTGCCCAAGGGCCACGTCGAGCAGGGCGAGACCGACGAGCAGACCGCGGTGCGCGAGGTGCACGAGGAGACCGGGATCCGCGGAGAGGTCTGGGGGAAGCTCGGCACGATCGACTTCTGGTTCGTCGCCGACGGGCGTCGGGTGCACAAGACCGTCCACCACTTCCTGCTGGTCGTCCTCGACCCGGACGGGGGCCTGACGCTGTCCGACGAGGACGTCGAGGTCTCCGAGGTCGCCTGGGTGCCGCTCGAGCAGGTCTCGGCGAGGTTGGCGTACGCCGACGAGCGCAGCCTCGTCGCCCGGGTGCCCGAGCTGCTGAGCCGGTCCGCGTGAGACGTAGGGGCGGGCTCGTGCTCGTGCTCGCGCTCGGCGCCGGGCTGCTCGTGGGCCCTGCGGCCCGTGCCGCGGACGAGCCCGATCCGCGACCCGGCGATCCTGCAGCCACCCTCACCGTCACCGAGCTGCGGCCGCACGTGCTGACCGAGGACGGCACCGTGCAGGTGCTCGGGACCCTGACCAACGACGGTCGGGTCCCGCTGACCGCGCTGGAGGTCGACGTGCGGGTCGGCGCCCGGGTCGACTCCCGCAGCCTGCTGCGAGGGCAGGACGACAGCCCGCCCTCCTCCACCCGTCGCGCGCGCGTGCAGCTAGCGAGCGACCTGGCCCCTGGCCAGACTCAGGACGTGGACCTCCGGGTGGCGGTCGACGACCTGGGGCTGCGCGGCGACGGGGTCTATCCGCTGGTGCTGGACGTGCGCGGCAGCGCGCTGTCCTCGGGCGGACCGGCCGCGCCGGAGCAGGTCGCGACGGTGCGCACCGACCTGCCCTGGTTCGGCGCGGTCGGCGACCTCGACCCGCTCCGGATCGCCTGGGTCGTGCCGCTGGTCGACCGTCCGCGGGTCTCGCCGGACGGCGTCTTCCTCGACGACGAACTGGCGACCTCGCTGGCGCCGGACGGTCGTCTGGGACGCCTGCTGGCCGGGGCGCGAGCCGGTGGAGCAGGGAGGTGCGCGCCCCCGGCCGACCCGTTGCTCGATCCGGGGGCTGGTCCGGGACAGGCACCGGGCGGGGACCCGGCTGCCGGGACGGTGCGTCGACCGGTCTCGGTGGATCCTTCCGCGCCGCTGCCGCCGTGCGACACGGTCCCGGTCACGTACGCCGTGGACCCGGACCTGCTCTCAGCCGCCCAGATGATGACCGGGGACTATCAGGTCGTCGTCGACGGCACGACGACCCGGGCCGGGACGGGTCAGCAGGCCGCGGTCGCGTGGCTGGCCTCGCTGCGGGAGGCGGTGCGTCAGGCCGGGGTGATCGCCCTGCCGTACGCCGACGTCGACGCCACCGCGATGTCCCGCAACGGGCTCACCGCGCAGATCGCCACCGCCCGGGATGTCGGGCGACGGGTGGTGACCGACGTGCTCAGCACCGATCCGCTCGCCACCGTCGCGCTGCCGCCGCCCGGTCCGGTCAGCGACGCCGCGCTCGCCGCGCTGACCACCCCGGCGACCCGGGCCGTCGTGCTCGATCCCTCCGCGCTGGTGGCGGACGTCAGCCCCACCACGCGGGGTGCTCGCACGAGCCTGCCGTCCACCGCCTCGTCCGGCCCGCTGACCGGGCTGGTCACCGACGCCGGGCTGTCCACGCTGCTGCACGAGCCTGGCCCTGCGGCCCTGGTGGCCCAGCGGTTCCTCGTCGAGGCTGCCGCCACCGCCTTCGAGACCCCGAGTATCGGGCGCACCCTGCTGGTCGTGCCGGAGCGTCGGGCCGATCTCGACCCGGACGTGCTGAGCGCGGCGATCCGCCAGACCGGGCAGGTGCCCTGGGCCTGCGGGGTGAGCCTGGCGCAGGTCGTGGCCGGCGACGAGAGCTGTCCGGGAAAGCCGGTCCCCGTGCACGGCATCGACCGGGAGGGCGAGCTGGTCCAGCCCTACCCGAAGCGCGATCTGGGCGACAGCGGGTCGCGCCTCGACGGGCTCGGGCAGGTCGTGGTGACGCCGCAGCTGCTGCCGGCCGCCCAGGTCGAGCGCGCCGCGGTCGTGGACCGCCGGATAGAGCAGTTCACCGAGGCGGTGCTCCTCGGCGGGACGCAGGCGAGCCAAGACCTGCGCGACCGCTACGACCGGGCCGTGCTGCGCACCCTGTCGACGAGCTGGCGCGAGGACGTGGCCCCGGGCGTACGTCTGGCGGGGTTGCTCTCCGAGGCGGTCGACGGCCTGTACGCCGGGATCTCGCTGTCGACCCAGCCGGTCACCCTGACCTCCCGTGCCTCGCGGCTCGACTACTCGATCACCAACCGGCTGGACCAGCCGGTGACCGTGCAGGTGAGGTTCACCCATCCCCGGCTGGTGACGGCGCCCAGCCAGGTGCTGACCGTCCCGGGCGGGAGCCAGGTGCCCTACAGCGTGGACACCGAGGCGCTCACCAGCGGTCGGTTCATCGTCAGCGCCCAGCTCGAGGACCGCAACGGCACGCCGATCGCGGCTGCCCAGGACTTCAGCGTGCGCTCCACCCGGTACGGCTCCCTGGCGCTCGGGGTGACCGGGATCGCCGCGGCGGTGCTGCTCGTGGCGGCCGGGGTGCGGATCACCCGGCGCGCGATGCTGTCCCGAGCGGCGGGCCGGGCCGCGTGACCAGCCTGGAACGGTCGACCCGGACGATGGCGTTCGGCACGGTCGCCTCACGCGGCACCGGGTTCCTGCGCACCCTGGTGATCGCCGCGGTCCTCGGCGTCACCGCGGTCGGCACCGCCTTCAACGTCGCCAACACCGCGCCCAACATCGTCTACGAGCTGCTGCTCGGTGGGGTGCTGACCTCGGTCGTCGTCCCGCTGCTGGTCCGGGCGGCGAAGAACGACGACGACGGCGGCGAGGCGTACGCGCAACGGCTGCTCTCGCTCACCGTGCTGGTGCTGGGTGGCGCGGCGGTGCTGCTGGTCCTGCTCGCCCCGGCCGTCATCGACATCTACCTCCACCCGAAGGCGTCCGTGGACCCGGAGGTCATCGCGGCCAACGCGGCGACCCGTGACCTCGCGATCGTGTTCGCGCGGTTCTTCTTGCCGCAGGTCCTGTTCTACGGCGCCGGCGCCGTGATGGGGGCCTACCTCAACACCCGCGGGCGCTTCGGACCGCCGATGTGGGCGCCGGTCCTGAACAACCTCGTCGTCATCGCGACCGGGCTGATCTTTCTGCTGCTGCCCGGGCCGGGGACGCTCACCGCCGGCTCGATCACCGACGTGCAGGTCACCGTGCTGGGGATCGGGGTGACGCTGGGCATCGCGCTCCAGACCGCGGCGCTGGTCCCCGCCCTGCGCCGGACCGGGTTCCGTTTCCGGCCACGCCTGGACCTGCGCGGGTCCGGTCTGGGCCAGGCGGGCCGGCTCGCCCGCTGGGTGTTCCTGCTCGTGGTGGCGCAGCAGCTCGCCCTGATCGTGGTCATCGCCCTGTCGACCGGGGCCCAGGTGGGCAGGGGCTATCCGTCCTACGTCTACGCGTTCGTCCTCTGGCAGCTGCCGCACGCAGTGGTCGCCGTCAGCGTCATCACCGCGCTCCTGCCCCGGATGAGCCGGGCTGCGGCCGACGGCGCCCTGCCGCAGCTGCGCAGGGTCCTGGACGGGGGGCTGCGGGCGGTGCTCGTGCTCATGGTCCCGGCCGCGGTCGCCTTCGTCGTGCTCGGGCCGTCGATCTCCACGCTGGTCTTCGACCACGGGCGGACCAGCCTGCCCGAGGCCCGGTTCATCGGGGTGCTGCTCGCGGTGTTCGCGTTCGGCCTGGTGCCGTTCAGCACCTATCAGCTGCAGATGCGCGCGTTCTTCGCGATGCAGGACACCCGCACGCCCGCGCTCGTCTCGGTCGTGGTCAGCGTGACGATGGTCGTCGCAGACCTGATCCTGTATGCCGTGCTGCCCGCCGACCTGAAGGTGGCCGGGCTGGCGGCCGGGCAGGCGTTGTCGTACATGGTCGGGGTCGTGGTCGTCTCCC
Organism: Mycobacteriales bacterium; assembly: GCA_038236005.1. Taxonomy (GTDB): domain Bacteria; phylum Actinomycetota; class Actinomycetes; order Mycobacteriales; family SCTD01; genus CANKBT01. The sequence goes on from JBBSTI010000060.1 coordinate 9,282, forward strand.
GGCTGCTGCTGCGCCGGACCGGACCGGGCCAGGGCCGGGTGCTGCAGGTGGCGGCCCGGTGCCTGGTGGCCGTGCTGCCCGGGGCTGTCGTCGCGGTGCTGCTGCTGGTCGGCGTCCAGGCACTGCTCGGGCAGGGCTTCGTGGGCGCCCTGGTCTCGCTGGTGGTCTGCGGCGCGGCGCTCGGTGGCAGTTATCTGGTGGTGCTCAGACGGATGCGGGTGCCCGAGGTGGACCGGCTGCTCGGCCTCGTGCCGGGGCTGGCTCGCAAGGTCGGCGCGTGACGACGGTCCCCCGGCTGACCACCGCGCCGCAGCCCGCCTGCGTGCTGATCGGTGAGGGCGACCTGCTGGCCGGCCGCTACCGGTTGCAGCGACCGCTGACGCCGCCGGGCAGCGAGGTCGTGGGCTGGCTGGCCTACGACGAGACGCTCGCGCGTCCGGTCGCGCTGCGTGCGGTCGCCGCCCTGGACCCGCGGGCCGCGTCCCTGCTCGCCGCCGCGGTCCGGGTCGCGGCGGTCGAGGCGCCCGGCCTCGCCAGGATCTTCGACGCGGCGACCGAGTCGTTGCCGGATCGCGCCCGGGTGGCCTACACGCTCCGAGAGTGGGTGGAGGGTCAGCCGGTCGACGACGTGGTCGGCAACGACCCGCTGATCCCGGCGCTCGCGCTCGCGCTCGCGCTGGACGCGACGGCGGGGCTGGTGGCCCTGCACGCCGCCGGCCTGGTCCATGGCTCGGTGCACCCGGGCAACGTGCTCGTCGACGAGCTGGGCCGGGCGCGGCTTTCGGACGCCGGGCTGGGGCTCGCCACCGGCCTGCGGAACACCGGACCTGCCGGTTCGCCTGGCGCCCGTCCCGGCGGCGGTTCGCTTGGCGCCCGTCCCGGCGGCGGTTCGCTTGGCGCCCGTCCCGGCGGCGGTCGCCAGCACGACCAGGAGCGTGACGTCCGTGACCTCGCCTGCGTGCTGCACGCCCTGGTCACCGCACGGTGGCCGGTCGGCGCGACCGCGCAGCAGGGCGGCCGGCTCCCGGACGGGCCGCCGGAGTACGCGAGCCCTCGCCAGGTCCGGGCCGGGGTGCCACGTGCCGTCGACGCCGTGGTGCTGCGGGCGCTGGAGCCCGGTCGTCGCCCGGGCGAGCCGTCGATCCGCACCGCGCCGCAGCTGCTCGCCGCGCTCGAGAGCGCCGCCGACGAGGTCGGCCGGGAGCTCCGAGCTGCGGCCCCGAAGGACCCGCGTCAGCGGGGGATCGGGCGGCGGTTGGCCCCGTACGCCCTGGTCGTGGCCCTGCTCGGCGCGGTCGGGGTGGTCGCCTACGGCGCGGGGCTGCAGGTCGGGGAGATCCCGGCCCTGTCCACCGAGCAGAGCTTCGACGCGTCGCCGCCGGTCGATCCCGGCACGTCGTCGGAGCTCCCGGCGCCGGCGCGGATCGACCTGACGGGCGCCACGGTCACCGACTTCGACCCGGACGGCGACGGCCGGGAGAATCGCGCCGCCGTCGCCGCCGCCTTCGACGGCGAGGTGTCCACGGCGTGGCGCACCGAGGCCTACCGGACGGCGGCCTTCGGCGGGCTCAAGCCGGGCGTCGGGCTGCTCGTCGCTCTGGGGCGACCGACCGCCGTCAGCCGGGTGGAGCTGGACGCGACCGCTCCGGGCGGCCGATGGACCCTGCGGGCCGGGGACACGCTGGGCAGCGACGAGCAGGCGCTGCCCGAGGTGGCTGCCGCAGACGCCTCCGACGGGTCCGTGACGCTGGTCCCGTCGACGCCGACGGTCGCCCGCTACTGGCTGGTCTGGATCACGTCGCTGCCCGCCGACGGCGGGACCTTCCGGGCCGGCATCGACGAGCTGGCCTTCTTCCGTCCGTGACCTCCCCAGGAGGGGGTCGTCCGGGACGGGGCAGACTGACGGGGTGCTCCACGCCCACACTCCTGAGCAGGTGCGCGCCGCCGAGGCGCCGCTGCTCGCCAGCCTGCCGACGGGGACGTTGATGCAGCGTGCGGCGTACGGGCTCGCGCAGCACTGCTTGATCGAGCTGCGGGACCGCACGGGCGGGACGTACGGCCGCCGGGTCCGGCTGCTCGTCGGCGGCGGGGACAACGGGGCTGACGCGCTCTGGGCCGGGGTGCGGCTTGTCGCCCGGGGTGTACGGGTCAGCGCCGTGCTCGCCCGCGACCCCCGCCCGGACGCGCTCGCGGCGTTCCTGAAGGCGGGCGGGACGGTCGGGGGGCCCCCGGCCTCGGCCGTGGACCTGGTCGTCGACGGGCTCGTCGGGATCGGCGGGCACGGACCGCTGCGTGCCGCCATGGTCGATCTGGTGCGTCCCGTACGCGCCCCGGTGGTGGCGGTCGACGTGCCGAGCGGGGTCGACGCCGCCACCGGGGAGGTCGCGGGCGAGGCGGTGCGCGCCGTGCGGACGGTGTGCTTCGGGACCTACAAGACCGGCGTCCTGGTCGGGGACGGCGCCCGGCACGCCGGCCGGGTGGTGCTGGTCGACATCGGGCTGGTCGACATCGGGCTGGTCGACATCGGGCTGGTCGACATCGGGCTGGCGCCGGGTGAAGCGGACGTCGAGGCGCTCGAGGACGAGGACGTGCGCGCCCTGCTGCCCCGGCCCGGGGCGCCCGCCGACAAGTACACCCGTGGCGTCGTCGGGATCGCGGCCGGCAGCAGCACCTATACCGGCGCGGCGGTGCTGGCCACGACCGCCGCCGTGCGATCCGGGGCCGGGATGGTGCGGTTCGCCGGGGTGGAGAACTCCGCGCAGCTGGTCCGGGCCGCCCGGCCGGAGGTGGTCGTCACGACCGTCGAGCACGGCGACGGGGAAGCGACCGTGGGGGCCGGCCGGGTCCAGGCCTGGGTGCTCGGTCCCGGGCTCGGCACCGACGACGGGGGGCACGCGGTGGTCGCGGCGGTGCTTGCCACCGACGTCCCCGTCCTGGTCGACGCCGACGCGCTGACCGTGTGCGCCCGCGATCCGTCGTTGTTGCGGCGGAGTGCCCCGACGCTGCTCACCCCGCACGACCGGGAGTTCGCGCGGTTCCGCGCCCTGGGTCCCGACCGGGTGCGCGCGGCCCGTGAGCTGGCCGCCGAGCACGGCGTGACCGTGCTGCTCAAGGGGGATGCCACGGTGGTGGCCGACCCGCAGGGTCGCGTACGGGTCAACCGCACCGGCAGCACCGCGCTCGCGACCGCCGGGACCGGCGATGTGCTGTCCGGCGGTTGCGGCACGCTGCTCGCCGCGGGGCTGTCGGCGCTGGACGCCGGGTCGGTCGGCTCCTACCTGCACGGCCTCTGCGGGCAGCGGGCTGCCGGCGTGGGAACCACGCACGCGCTCGAGGTCGCCGACCGGTGGCCGGACGTCGTGCGCGCCCTGCTGGAGCGCGCGTGAGAGCCGAGGCCCGGGTCGACCTGGCCGCGATCGAGGCCAACACCCGACGGTTGAAAGAGCTGGCCGGGGACGCCGCCGTGATGGGCGTCGTCAAGGCCGACGGCTACGGGCACGGGCTGGTGCCGAGCGCTCGGGCGGCCCTGGTCGGCGGCGCGACCTGGCTCGGGGTCGCCCTGCTGGAGGAGGCCCTGGCGCTGCGGGCGGCCGGGATCACCGAGCCGCTGCTGGCGTGGCTCTTCACCCCCGGCGAGGACCTCGCGCCCGTCGTGCAGGCCGGCATCGACGTCGGCGTCTACAGCCTGGCGGAGCTGCGGCGCACCGAGCAGGCCGCCGCGCAGACCGGGGTGACCGCCCGAGTGCACCTCAAGGCCGACACCGGCCTGTCCCGCGGCGGCGCGACCGCGGACGACTGGCCGGACCTGGTCGAGGCCGCCGGCCGGGCCCAGGCCGGCGGGCAGATCGACGTCGTGGGGGTCTGGAGCCACTTCGCTAATGCTGACGGCGGCGCGGACCACCCGGTCAACGCCGCGCAGATCGATCGGTTCGCCGAGGCGGTGCAGATCTCCGAGCCGCTGAGGCCTCAGGTGCGCCACCTCGCCAACAGCGCCGCCACGCTTACCGCGCCGCACACCCGTTACGACCTCGTCCGTCCCGGGATCTCGCTCTACGGGCTCTGCCCGGTCGGTGATCCTGCAGACTTCGGGCTCCGTCCGGCCATGACGCTGATGGCCACGGTGGCACTGACCAAGCGGGTGCCGGCCGGGAGCGGGCTGTCCTACGGTCACGCCTACTTCACCGATCGGGCGACCACGCTGGCGCTGGTGCCGATGGGCTACGCGGACGGGGTCGACCGCGGTGCGGGCAACACCTGCGACGTGGTGCTCGGCGACGCGAGGCGACGGATCTCCGGTCGGGTCTGCATGGACCAGTTCGTGGTCGACGTCGGGGACGACGACGTGCAGGCCGGTGACGAGCTGGTGCTGTTCGGCCCGGGAGAGCACGGCGCGCCGACCGCCCGGGAGTGGGCGGACGCCCTCGGCACCATCGACTACGAGGTGGTGACGCGGGTCGGCCCGCGGGTGCCCAGGACCTACCGTCGGGGAGACACGTGAGCAGCAAGGGACTGATCGCCGGGCTGGCCGGGCTGGCGCTCGCGGGCGTCGGGGCGGGGCTCGCCGTCGAGCGGCAGCTCGTCCATCAGCAGCGCACGCGTCCCGACCCGGAGGCCCGCGAGCCGTTTTTCGGTCTCGTCCCCGACGAGGTGGTCCCGGTCGTGACCGAGGACGGCGTACGCCTGCACGTCGAGACCGTCGGGACCGTCGGGACCGTCGAGGCCGTCGGGACCGGCACGGACGACTCCGCGACGACGGTGATCTTCTGCCACGGCTACACCCAGCAGATGGCCGTCTGGCACTACCAGCGGCAGGCGTTCACGGCCGAGAACCCGGGCCGCCTGGTGTTCTGGGACCACCGGTCGCACGGTCGCAGCGGACGGGCGCCGTACGACACCGAGAACATCGACCAGCTGGGCCGCGACCTGCTCGCGGTGCTCGAGGCCACGGCGCCGACCGGCCCGGTGGTGCTGGTCGGCCACTCGATGGGCGGCATGACGATCATGGCGCTGGCCGACCAGCGGCCGGACCTGTTCGGCGAGCGGGTCGTCGGCGTCGCGCTGATCGCGACCAGCCCCGGGAAGCTGGCCGAGACCACCTTCGGGCTGCCGAGCCAGGTGCTGCCGCTGACCCGGGCAGTGGTGCCCTGGCTCACCCGTGGCGTACGCACGCACCCCGCCTTCGTCGAGCGCGGACGCCGGCTCGGCAGCGACCTGGCCTACCTGGGCGCTCGCCGCATCGCGTTCGGCGACGGGCCGGTATCGCCTGCCCAGGTCCAGTTCTGCGAGAAGATGTTCGCCGACTGCCCGGTCGACGTGGCCGCCGAGTTCTACGACACCTTCGCCGACCACGACAAGCTCGAGGCGCTCGGCCACCTTGCGGGCACCGAGGTGCTCGTGCTGTGCGGCACGGCCGACACGCTCACGCCGGTCGAGCACAGCCGGGCCATCGCGGACGCCCTGCCGCAGGCGCAGCTGGTGGTCGTCGAGGGCGCCGGTCACATGGTGGTGCTCGAGAAGGCCGCGCTCGTGACGCTGCACCTGCGTGGGCTGGTCCACCGGACGGGGGCGCGCAACGGCTCGTGAACGACACCCTGGACCTGCTCGAGACCGAGATCGCGGGCTGCCGGCGCTGCCCCGAGCTGGCCGAGACCCGCACCCGCACGGTCCCCGGCGTGTTCCCGGCCGGTGCCCGGCTCGTGCTGGTCGGTGAGGCGCCGGGGGCGCAGGAGGACGAGAGCGGCCTGCCGTTCGTCGGTCGGAGCGGGCGATTGCTCGACGAGCTGCTGGGCGAGCTCGGCTGCGCCCGGTCGGAGGTGGCCGTGCTCAACACGTTGAAGTGCCGGCCACCCGGCAACCGGGTCCCGACCCGGGTGGAGACCACGTCCTGCCGGCCGTACGCCGAGGCCCAGCTGCGTGCCGTCGCCCCGGCGCTGATCGTGACGCTGGGGCTCTCGGCGACCCGGTGGTTCCTGCCCAAGGTTGCGCTGGGGAAGGTGCGCGGCCGGGTGCACGACGTGCTCGGCCCGGACCGCCCGTGGCACGTCCTGCCGACCTACCACCCCAGCGCGGCGATCCGGTTCGGGCCGCGCGGTGAGCCGCGAAGGCTGCTGACCGAGGACCTGGCGCTGGCGCTGCGGCTCGCACGGTGATCGTCCTGCGGGAGAGGTTGGACGGGGTCGAGGCGACCCGGGCTCTTGGTGCGCGCCTGGCCGGCGAGCTGCGTGCGGGCGACCTGGTCGTGCTGACCGGCGAGCTGGGGGCCGGCAAGACGGCACTGGTGCAGGGGCTCGGTGCTGCGCTCGGCGTCCGGGGGACCGTCACGAGCCCGACCTTCGTGCTCGCCCGGACGCACCGGGCGGTTGACGGGCCCGGGCTCGTCCACGTCGATGCCTATCGCCTGCTCGGGACCGGGGCGACCCTGCTCGACCTCGACCTGGACGAGGCGCTGGAGACCTCGGTCGTGGTCGTCGAGTGGGGCGCGGGCCTGGTCGAGCAGCTCAGCGACAGCCGGCTGGAGATCACGCTGATCGTGGTCTCGGAGACCGTGCGTGAGGCCACGGTGCGCCGGGTCGGCGTGCGCTGGCCCCGGACGACGGCCTCGCCTACCGGTTGATCTGTCGTCCTGACCGGCCGGAACGCCGGCCAGCGGGTGCGGCTTTCTGCAACGATTGGGACACGGCCTCGGGGTCGGACGTCGACCGACCAGGACCTGCCGCTACCTTGTGGGCGAGGTCATAGGCAGAGATCACGTAACACCCACCCAGGACACCCACCCAGGAGGCGGAGCGGATGAACGCGGACCGGCAGACCGGACGCTTCGAGGTCGCCGGGGTCACGGTGCGCTTCGGCGGACTGGTCGCCCTGGACAACGTGTCGTTGGCCATCGAGCCTGGCCAGGTCCGCGGCGTGATTGGGCCCAACGGAGCCGGCAAGACCACTCTGTTCAACGTGCTCTGTGGGTTCATCTCCCCGTCGGAGGGACTGCTGAGCTGGCGCGGCGAGGAGCTGCGCAAGCACGCCCCGCACCGGCTGGCCAAGCTCGGGATCTCCCGCACGCTGCAGGGCGTCGGTCTCTTCGAGGGCATGACCGTGCTCGAGAACGTCATGACCGGGGCTGGGGTGGCGTCCCGAGCCGGGTTCGCCAGCGCCTTCTTCGGCCTCCCGCGCGCTGACGCCGAAGAGGCTCGGCTGCGCGACCGGGCGATGGAGATGCTCACCGAGCTGGGTGCGGCGAAGTTCGCCTCGGCCTATCCGTCCAATCTGCCCTACCCCGACCAGAAGAAGGTGGCGCTCGCCCGCGCGCTGGTCTCCGAGCCGCAGCTGTTGATGCTCGACGAGCCGGCCGCGGGTCTGTCGTCGGGGGAGATGGACGAGCTCGGCGAAGTGATCCGCCGGCTGTCCTCCACGATGTCGATCATCCTGGTGGAGCACCACATGGACCTGGTCATGAGCGTCTGCGACGCGATCACCGTGCTCGACTTCGGCAAGGTGATCGCGGACGGCAGCCCGGCCGAGGTGAAGGAGAACCCGGAGGTCCTTGCGGCCTACCTCGGCCTGGATGTTGGCGCCGACGACGAGCTCGACCCCCTGGACCGCACCGACGACGCTGCGGCGACGTCCCCGACCGAGGCAGCGACGGTGAAGCCCTGATGCTGGTCGTCAAGGATCTGGTGGTCACCTACGGCGCGGTGCCCGCGCTCGGCGGCGTGAGCCTGGAGGTCCCCGCCGGGAAGATCACCGCCGTGCTGGGCGCCAACGGCGCCGGCAAGACCACCCTGCTGCGCACCGTGTCCGGTCTGGTCCGGCCCAAAGCAGGCGAGATCACGCTGGAGGGCAAGGACATCACCGGGCTCGCGGTCGAGGAGATGGTGCACCGGGGCATGGCCCACGTGCCCGAAGGTCGAGGTGTCATCGCCGAGCTGACGATCGCCGAGAACCTGCGCCTCGGCGGCCTGTTCCGCAAGGACGCCAAGGAGAGCGACGCCGACGAGATCTACGAGCTGTTCCCGGCGCTCGCAAAGCGGCGCAACCTGTCGGCCCACACGCTGTCCGGCGGCGAGCGACAGATGCTGGTCGTCGGCCGGGCGCTGCTCGCGCGGCCCAAGATCCTCCTGCTCGACGAGCCGTCGCTGGGCCTGGCCCCGCGGATCGTCGCGCAGATCTTCGGCATCATCCGTGATCTGGTCGACCGCACGGGTCTCGCGACCCTGCTGGTCGAGCAGAACGCCAAGTCCGCCCTCTCCATCGCCGACACCGGGGTCGTCATCAACCTCGGCAAGGTTGTCGCTACCGACACCGCCGCCGCCCTCTCTGCTGACGACGAGCTCCGTCATGCCTTCCTGGGCTTCTGAGCACCCCGTGACCCCTGGAGCCTGCTGATGCAACAGTTCCTGAACGTCTCCTTCACCGGCTTCACGCTGGGGGCGATCTACGCCGCCTTCGCGTTGTGCCTGGTACTGATCTTCCGGGCCACCCGGATCATCAACTTCGCCCAGGGCGCGCAGGCGGCCTTCACCACCTACCTCGCCTTCGAGATGATCGACCGGGGGCTGTCTTACTGGCTTGCCGTGCCGCTGGCGATCGTGGCGGGCTTCGTGCTCGGCGGGCTCATCGAGCGCGTCATCATCCGTCGGGTCGAGAAGGGCCCGGAGATCAACGCGGTCATCGTGACGCTCGGGCTGTTCGTGGCCATCGAGGCGCTGATCGGCATCCTGTTCAGCCAGAACCAGCAAGGCTTTCCCGCGCCGTTCGGTCTGCAGGGCTTCACGATCGGCGACACGGTCATCGCGTTGACCGGCAACGACCGCTTCCGGATCGTGGCGGTCGCCGTCGCGGCGATCATGCTCTTGGCCCTGTTCCGGTTCACCCACGTCGGTCTGCGGATGAGGGCCGCCGCCTTCGGTCAAGAGGTCGCGCAGCTGCTCGGCATCCGGGTCGGCCGGATGCTCACCCTGGGCTGGGCGTTGGCCGGTGCCTTCGGTGCGCTGGCCGGCATCCTCATCGCCGGCGGTGGCTTCATCTCGCCGAGCTATATGCAGGGCGTGGTCATCTTTGCGTTCGTCGCGGCCGTGCTTGGAGGCCTTGACTCCTTCACCGGTGCCGTCGTCGGCGGGCTGGTCCTCGGGCTGACCCAGTCCTACGTCCAGAGCTATATCGACGTGAACCTCGTCAACATCGCCGCGCTCGCTCTGCTGCTCGGTGTGCTGGTCATCCGTCCCGGTGGCCTGTTCTCCGCATCCGTCGCTCGGAAGGTCTGAGCCGTGTCCCTCGACTCCCACGACGCCACCGCCGACGGTTCCGGCGAGCTGCTGCCCGGCGGGTCCCGCCGCGTCGCCGGCGCTTCCTCGGGCGGCGGTCTCCGCCAGTCCAACGGGTTGAAGCACCTGCTGCTGGTCGTGCTCGCGTGGATCGGCATCATCCTGCTGGTCAAGCTGCTGGAGACCGACTACCCGTTCCGGGTGACGCAGCTCGCGACGATGGCCTACTACCTGCCGGCGATCGCCGGGCTGACCGTGCTGACCGGTATCAACGGCCAGATCTCGCTCGGGCACGGCGCCCTCATGGCGGTCGGTGCCTACACGACGTCAGTGCTGCTGGACCGTCAGGAGCTTCCGTTCATCGTGGTCGTACTGCTGTCGGTCCTGACGGCGAGCCTGGTCGGTTTGCTCGTCGGGATCGCCGCCGCCCGGCTGCACGGCCCCTATCTCGCCGGCGCCACCCTCGCCCTCGCAGTCGGGGTGCCGGGCATCGCGATCTACTACCGCGAGCTGTTCGGCGGGGACCAGGGCCTGCGAGTCAGCCCACCCAGCTCGCCGGCCTGGTTCGAGAGCCTGACCGGAGACCTCGGTCGCGGCTACATCACCGTTCTGGGCTGGGCGCTGGCACTCTCGGTCCTGTTCTTCCTGTCCAACCTGGTCAACAGCCGCTACGGCCGCCAGTGGCGGGCCGTCCGCGACGACGAGGTGGCGGCCTCGCTGCTCGGGATCAACCTCGGCAGGTCCCGGGTCCTCGCCTTCGTGGTCAGCGCAGGCTGCGCCGGCGTCGGCGGCACTCTGCTCGCGGTGGTGACCCGGCTGACCGCGCCGCTGTCGTTCACGATCGTGCTGTCGCTGTTCCTGCTGACGGCCATCGTCCTCGGCGGTCTTGGCAGCCTTCTCGGAGCCGTTCTGGGCGCAGCGCTGCTGACTTTCCTGCCGACGTTCCTGAGCAACCAGGCGCTGTCGGCCGGGCTCGACAACTCGCAGGCGGCCAACCTTGCACCGCTGGTCTTCGGCCTGGTGCTCGTGGCCGTGATGCTGGTCGCTCCGCGTGGGCTGGTCGGGACCACCCGCACTGCCTACTACACGCGCAAGGCGCACAAGCGCCAGGCGGCCCAGGCCAAGCACGCCGGCAGGGCCTGACCCGCCCGCCCTACACCCGTCCCCGAGCGCTCGTGCGCCGGGCGATGTACATCGCCTCGAACAAGAAGGCATTCATCAGAGCACCCGCACGCCGTTGCGGCGCGCTGGACAAGGAGGAGCACGATGCGAGTATCTCGAAGTCGCCCCGGCACGGTGGGGATCGCGACGTTGGCGCTGGGATCTCTGGTGCTGACCGCCTGCGGCAGCAGCGGCGGTGGCGGCACCAGCCCGGAGCCGGGCGGGTCCGGCGAGCCGGGCAGCAGCCAGAGCGGCAACGCGCCTGAGGGCGCGACGATCGGCAACGACGACACCACGGGCATCACCGACACCGAGATCAAGCTGG